>SYJV01000404.1 GCA_005798335.1 Planctomycetaceae bacterium
CCAGCGTTGCGACCTGCCCATTAAAGCGAGCGGCAGATAGTTTCTTACCAATACAAGCCCGAAGCGCACGCGAGTGTATGCCAGGATTGACGCACTCGCTTGCGCATCGGGCTTGTATTCGCTTAGTAAGTACGACAGCGTTACAGTGTCGGCTTTTGCTCCGCAAAAGCGTCCTTTCGCGGAGCGAAAGGCGACAATAGAGCCACGGCGCGCTGTAATATTAGTTAGGCCTTGGTAAATTCCCATCTGCCGCTCGCCTAAGAACTGTCTACGACCATACCTGTTCTGCGTTTTACTGTCCCGGGCTTTCCATTCCACTCTGAACGCATTAAAAAGTTGCACAATTGAACAACGACACAATCAACTGAATGAGGAAGATGATGCATTGGATCGATCGTAACCGAATGCGAACCGAAGTATTGGCGGGTACGTTCTTAAATCTTGGCTCGGCGGCGTCTGTTGAGATTGCTGCCCGGATGAGTTATGACTGGTTGTTGATTGACCTGGAGCATGGCTCAGGATCATTCGCTGAGCTTCGTTCGCAATTAATTGCTGCTCACACAGGTGCAGCGGCGCCCATCGTACGCATTCGGTCGGTCGATGCCGACGTTGTGAAATTTGTAATGGATAGCGGTGCGGCCGGCATTATGTTCCCCTACGTCAGCACGCCTGAGGAGGCTGCTCGTGCGGTGCAATTCATGAAGTACCCACCGGTTGGCAAGCGAGGCGTCGCAGGGATCATTCGAGCCACCGATTACGGCATTACTTGGAAGCAATATTACCAAACGGCCAATGACCAATCACTGGTGGTTGTGCAAATCGAGACCCCCGAGGCTGTCGACGCGGCGGATGCCATTGCAGCCGTTCCGGGTGTCGACGTCTTATTTGTTGGTCCGCTCGACTTGTCAGTCAATCTAAATTCGCCAGGCGATTTCACTACACCTGCCGTAGTCGAGGCGTTCAAGAAAGTTGTCGCTGCCTGCAATCGTCAAGGAAAAGTGCCCGGAATTCTCTCCCGTCCGGAATTGGTCAAGGCGCACCGCGAAATGGGATTCCGCTTTTTGGCACTCGGCTCCGACAGTGGATCGGTCGTTTCCGGATTGCAGCATAGCCTGGCCGCGATTCGCGGGTAATGGTGAATGATACATTCGCCATTCACCGTTTGTATTTCGCCAGACTGTCCGTTGTTTCCAAGGAAATCAATGTAGGGTAGAATCCCGAGTGTGTTAGTGCGTAACTGCGCAGTTTGACCAGACTCAAGCGCGGGGTCGCAGATTCATCGCTACAGAACGTAAGGACTTCCCATGCGGACCGAGTTGCTCTTGTTTGCCGATGACGACTTGACTTCCATTATCATGATTGGTGTGGCCACGGTCATTGTCATTGGAGGTATTGGCCTGTTCACTGTGATCGCCAATTTCTTTTGGTTGTGGATGCAGGCGGTCACGACCAGCGCGAACATCGGCATGATGGACTTGTTCGGAATGTGGTTGCGTCGCGTTGACTCCCGCGTCTTGGTGCGCAGCAAGATTATGGCGGTGCAAGCTGGCTTGTTGGACAGTGAAGTCAGCCGAAAAGCGCTCGAAGCGCACTATTTGGCTGGAGGTAATGTCCCGCAAGTGATTCGAGCTTTGATTGCTGCGCGAAAATCAAAAACTATTTCGTTGTCATTTCGTGAGGCTTGCGCGATCGACTTAGCGGGACGCGATGTATTAGAGGCGGTTCAAACCAGCGTTTACCCCAAGGTCATCGATTGTCCACCCAAAGGCTCCGCGCGATCTTCGCTGGATGCTGTCGCCAAAAACGGAATTCAGTTGAAAGTGAAAGCTCGTGTGACGGTGCGCGCCAATTTGCAACAGTTGATCGGCGGTGCGACCGAGGAGACGATTATCGCGCGCGTTGGCGAGGGTATCGTCAGCGCGATTGGCTCAGCCGCAGATCACAAGGTCGTTTTGCAGAACCCAGACGTTATCTCGAAAGCGGTGCTAGCCAAACGACTCGATGCACAAACAGCTTTCGAAATCGTATCGATCGATATCGCGGATATTGATGTCGGAGAGAACATTGGCGCTCGATTGCAAGCCGACCGCGCAGAAGCCGATATGCGTGTTGCCCGCGCAACGGCTGAGGGACGCCGCGCTGCCGCAGTTGCAGCCGAGCAGGAAATGTCGGCGAATATCGAACTCAGTCGTGCCAAGCTGGTCGAAGCTGAAGCGGAAATTCCTCGCGCTATGGTAGAAGCTTTCTCCACGGGCAAACTCCAGATTATGGACTACTACAAACTAAAAAATGTTGAAGCCGACACTCAGATGCGCAAGAGCATTGCCAGCGTCGGCGCGCCGTCCGGACCGGTGACGCAAGTCAGTTAGTTAATACGCGCCTGCACACGTCGCATTTGGGAGATTCTGGGATGGCGAGCGATCTGGAAAAATTCCTGCAACAGGCCGCTGAACGACTGGCGCAAAAAGTGAACGAGGCCGCCGACGGGGGTAAGTCTCGTCGCAGGGTGGCAAATCAGGCTCACGAGCCCAATTTTCCCCCTTCGTCAACTTCCCGTCCCGCGCCACTCGCCAGGGATTCGAAAATTATCGAGGCGCAGATACTGCCACCGACCAACCAGCGCGAACTCGGTCCCAACCCGCTCAGTAACCTTGATACTCGTCCACAACTGGGGCAGGTAATCGATCAAGCCGACGAACGTATGAGCGATCATCTCCATGCGGTCTTTGATCACCAGATATCGAATCTTCCGAAACCGTCTAAGGCACTCAACGAACCAGCCGGACGCATGTCCAATAGGCGCCTGCAGGCCACCGACGAGACGACGGAAGTTCATCAACGCGCGGAGTCGGTGCATCCGATCGCCAATATGCTGCGGCGCCCCGAATCGTTGAAAGCAGCGTTTATCATCAGCGAAATTTTCGCGCGAAGATTTTAGTTATTGTCTCCAATTTCTATGGAAAGCGAGCCTCGATCCATGAGTTTAATGGAAATCGTCCCGGGCAAGACGCGCATCGGTTGGATCGGTACTGGCGTCATGGGCAAGAGCATGTGCGGACACCTGCTCCGCGCGGGATTCTCGGCGACCGTTTACAATCGCTCTCGCGAGAAAACTCAACCTCTGGTTGAATTAGGCGCACAGGTTGCCGCCAGCCCCGCCGAAGTTGCTGAGAATTCCGATGTTATTCTTACGATCGTGGGATTTCCTCACGATCTCCGCGAAGTGACTCTCGGACCGACGGGCACTCTTACCAAAGCATCGGCAGGAAAAATCCTGGTCGACATGACGACCAGCCAACCAGCGCTGGCAGTCGAGATCTATGAGGCAGCGAGAAAGCAAGGTGTCTATTCGGTCGATGCGCCCGTCTCTGGAGGTGATATCGGTGCCCGCGAAGCGCGCTTGTCAATCATGATCGGCGGCGACAAGGGTGTGGTCGAAGCGTTGGCCCCATGCTGGAATGTAATGGGCAAGACCATCGTATACCAAGGTCCTGCTGGTTCGGGACAACATACGAAAATGGTCAATCAAGTGTTGATCGCAGCCGGTATGGTCGGCATTTGCGAAGCCTTGCTGTACGGCTATAAAGCAGGACTTGATTTGGATACGGTTCTGCAATCGGTCAGCTCCGGTGCCGCTGGCTCGTGGTCTCTTTCCAATCTTGCGCCTCGGTGTATCAAAGGAGACTTTGCACCCGGGTTTTTCGTCGAACATTTTATCAAGGACATGGGCATCGCGCTGGCGGAAGCCGAGCGCATGCAACTCGCATTGCCAGGCCTTGCACTCGCCAAACAGCTTTACGTTGCATTGGCCGCCCAAGGTCACGCACGCAGTGGCACCCAAGCGTTGCTATTGGCACTGGCCTGCATTTCCAAAGTCGAGTGGCCCAAACGAACTTAGGTCGCTGGAATTTACTTGCGATTCTTCGCAACTCAATGAGATTAGCTTTGATGAATCAACTAACCAATTTGTTTAACTGCTATGTCGTCGCATCACTTCTATGTTTGCACCGGAGCCTACTTCATTGCCAGCGCGCAAAATTGCTAGCGCTATGGATGGTGATTTGCTGCGCGACCGTGATTTGCGCGCAGGACAATGCCGTCGGCAAAAAGTGGAAGAAACACGTCATCAATGGTCGCTCGCCATTCGAAGCAGCGGGTGCTGTGGACATAAATGGCGACGGCAAACTGGATGTCTTTAGCGGCGATTCTTGGTACGCTGCGCCGCAGTGGACTCGGCACAAAGTGCGCGATGTTCCGCCGGGTACGAATCCCCACTACTACGAAGATTTCGCCGATTTACCCTTGGATGTTAACGGAGACGGCAAGAGCGATATCCTCACCTGTGCCTATTTCAGCAAACGTATCGCGTGGGTGGAACAACCAAGTGATCCAACTGAAGCGTGGCCGGAACATACCATCGATCATCCCGGTCCCATGGAAACAGGGCTGCTGGTGGATATCGATGGCGATGGCAAGCAGGATTTTCTACCGAACATTGCTGGCAATATTGCTTGGTACTCTCTGGGATCGCAAAAACCCGAAGTCAAATGGACGAAACACGATCTAGGCAAGGAAGGCCGCGGGCATGGCGTCGGAACGGGCGACGTCAACGGTGATGGAAAGCTGGACATTGTGACTCCGCGCGGATGGTATCAACAGCCGAATCAGGCGACTAAGGTCTGGCCGTTTCATGCGGAATTCGAATTGGGTTCGGCTAGCATCCCAATTATTGGCCGCGATTTTGATGGCGATGGTTTGACGGATATTGTGTGGGGAATGGGGCATGATTTTGGCTTGTTCTGGATGCGCCAGTTACGCGGGCCAGATGGTAAACGGGTATGGACCAAGGATCGGATTGATACCGCGTTTTCCCAAGCTCACACGTTGCTTTTGACTGACCTGGATAATGACCAGCAACCAGAGATCATTACTGGCAAGCGAGTATACGCGCATGAGGTCGAACCCGGTGCAACCGCAGCCCCTTGTCTGTACAGTTTTCAGTTTGATCGAGCGCAATCGCGTTGGGTCAAGCAAACGATCTATGAAGGGCTGCCTGCAACCAACGCCCCCGCCGAAGCCGCCAAACGTTCTGCATTGGATGACTTTGAACGTGGCAGCGCCGGCACGGGACTGCAATTGAGTGCTATCGATATGGACGCAGATGGGGATCTCGACTTGCTCTGCCCAGGAAAAACAGGCTTGTATTGGTTTGAAAATAGTCGTTGAGTCGCTCAACCGTCAGTGGTAGTTCAGAGAGCGACGGCGCTCTCGACGCCCGAGCATGCAAGCAGCGCGATTGCCCGCTTCGCAAACTTTTGGTACTGTGTTCGACGCAGGGCTGGCTAGCGTCTTCCAGACTCAGATGAAGTTGGTCGCTGAACTGGACGGCGAGTTGCATGATCGCAGGCATTGCCTGCGCAGCCAAGTCGCCGAGTGTATCCTCGCCATGTTGCTAGTCGACTTGGGACGCATCAAGGCCGATCGACGAAAAATGCGATCGATCTGCTGGGTGCCTTTCGTGAAATACGCAAGCGTAACCACAACTGCCGAACGAATTGTAGTGGTCGTTCAAATTTGCCGTCCCAAAGCGAATGAGGCTCTTCACCCGTGCGAGGCTTCTGACCGCTAGTTCGATAATCTCAACATCGTGAGTGGCGATCGTAGCGGAGTCATCTGTTGGTAGCGATGGGGCAACGTTTGATCGGCAAGACGCAACGCGAAATTCACTTTCGGTAGACATTAGTTAGGGGCTTCAATAGAAACAGTTGATTGCGATGACGGGGCCCAATCGAGTAAACTTAGGTGAGTTCTTTTCAAAACAGTGTGAGACTGACCATGTTTACCAACAATCTGCCAGATGAAATCCTTGCATTGCCCGTCGAGGACCGTATCCAACTTGCTATGTCGATCTGGGACAGTGTAGAAGAGGAATCTATACAGCTTTCCAATGAACACCAGCAACTGCTGGAGGATCGACTTCGCGAGCACGAAGCTAATCCCGATGAAGGGGAAAGCTGGGAAGTTGTGCGAGCTAGGCTTTGGAAGGACAAATGAACTTTCGTCTGATTTTCAAACCGAAAGCAGAGCAGGACATTGGCGAAGGGCGAGACTACTATTCCCAAATTCGTGCGAAATTGGGAACGGATTTTCTCACTGAAATCGATCAATGCGTTAAACTCATTTTGGCAAACCCATTTCGCCGAGCCGAGGTCTTTAAGAGTATTCGGCAAGTCCATCTTCATCGCTTTCCATATATGATGAGCTATTTGATCGAAAATGACTCGATCATCGTGATTGCCGTCACTCACAATCGACGACATTCACGACTGTGGAAAAGTCGTCTACCTTAGAATAGAGTTTCCCGTTGTGGGATTAACACTCCGCACGTTATTCTTTTTCACGTGAAGTTTCATATTGTTGTGCACAACTGTGAAATCAATCGGGGATTCGTTTCTGGCCACTTGCCAAGTTAATCAAGACGCGACCAGTCCCATTGGAACACCTTGCCTGTAAAATTCTATTTTGCCGCTCGCCCAACAGTCGAAGTAAAATGCTCAGCCGCTATCGGTTCTTTCTCCAGCTCCAATGCTCTTCGAACTTGGCAACACTTGAACATCAGCCGTTTGACTGGAACGGTGAGTCGATTCGCACACTGAACTCGCTGCGATCACTTGAACCGCTTGACGTTTCCTTTGAAGACCTAGTCGCCAAACTAGCCGGGTTTCCACGCATGTTCGTTGAAATGGACGGGTCATTTGTTTGGCGAGGAGAGTTCGATAACCATGTATGGCAAATTGATGGCTTGATACATGATCAAAGTGGCAACGTGCAGTACGTGGAGGTCAAGGGCACCGCGACATGGGACGCCTGGGTGGAGTTTTCGAATCTACTGGTTGAGCAACGTGACAGGTTGGTCGTCAATCTAGTTGACCGGGGTGTTGTAACCTGGGTAAGTGAAATTGAACGAATATTGTGGGGAAGAGACCTGCAGAATGAATCTACACGAGTTTGACGAGCTGAGTGATGATGTGCGCTTCAATCAAGCGGCATGGAATCGAATGGTCGCCTGCGGTCACGCGCTGGCGCGTCCTGCACGAGATGAGGAGTTTCAAGATCCTTTGAAAGTCATCGATGCATCGGGCTGGCTGCCGGGTGGAATCGCTGGCTGGAACGTACTCTGCTTGGCGGCTGGCGGCGGCCGGCACGGACCGTTATATGCTGCTGCGGGGGCAAGCGTTACCGTCGTCGATATCAGCTCCGCCATGCTGGAACTGGATCGGCAGGTCGCAAACGAGCGCAAGCTGGCCCTGCGCACGTTCGAGGCCAGCATGGAGAATTTGCACATGTTGGCATCCAGCGAATTCGATATGGTTATACATCCCGTCAGTACGTGTTACTTGCCTCGCGTCGACCAAGTCTTTCGAGAAGTTGCTCGCGTCACTCGTCCGTCAGGTTTGTATGTTAGTCAACACAAACAGCCGGCCAATCTTCAGGCCTCGCTGGAAACACACACTGGGAACTACATCGTCCAGCATGCTTACTACGACCATACTCCAGTGCCGCCCGCGCTGGCTCCGAATATACTACGCGAACCCAATACCCGAGAATTCGTGCACGGTTGGAACGATTTACTCGGCGGCATCTGTCGAGCTGGCTTTGTGATTGAAGACGTGAGCGAGCCCAATCACGGACGAGCGGATGCTGCGCCTGGCAGTTTTGGTCATCGCTGCCACTTTATCGCACCCTACTTGCGCATCAAAGCACGACGAACGGGTGAATCCGCCAAATCAAGGTTGATCCATCTTTGACATAGAGTTACATGCGCAACCAGATGGCTTTCAAGTACTCCGTTTCCGGACAATTCACTGAAACCGGATGGCACGAGGCGGCTCCGGTGCGCAACAGTGTTTGCACGACGCGTGGTGCCGACTGAGCATCTTGAGCTGCGATGGCAGAGCGGGCCGCAGAACGAACCAGTCGTTCAAAATCGTTAGCTTCGAGCAGCCCTGCACACGAGCAGGTTAGCAGCAATCCTCCGGGGTTGACTAGTTGCATGGCCAATCGATTGAGATCGAAGTGCTTGCGCGTTCCCTCTTCAATCTCGGCCCGATTGCGAATCAACTTGGGTGGGTCCAGCACCACAACATCGTAGCGTTTACCTTGTCGCAGCATGTCGCGCATGTATCCAAAGGCTTCGGCTTGCACAAATCGAACTTTGACGTTGTTAATCGCGGCGTTTTGCTTTGCGATGCGCAAGGGTTGTTCGTCAAGATCGATGCCGGTGACTTCGGCGGCACCACCCAAGCGTGCTGCCTGAACCGAAAACCCTCCTGTGTAGCAACACACATCTAACACGTTTTTTCCACGGCAGAATTCGGCAAGCCTAAAACGGTTCTCGCGCTGATCGCAGAAAAAACCCGTCTTGTGCCCGCTGTCAAAGTGAATTCGAAATCGCGTACCATGTTCTTGTACGATTACTTGTGTAGGAAGATCCGTACTAGCTCGCGATTGGGCCGTAAAGCCTTCTTGACTAGTGAACTGGGGACTGGGTTGGATCAACCAATGGCGTGTCGCAATTTTACTCGCCAGTCGTTGAATTATTTCCTCAGCCCGTTGATCCATCGAATGGCTAAACACTTCGGCGCTCAAGGTATCGCCATAGCGATCCACGACAATACCTGGCACTCCATCCGCTTCACCGTGAATAACGCGGTAACAATCGGTAACTTTGTCCAACGCCAATTGATCACGCCGCATTTGGACCGCGCGATCGATCAATGCATCCCAGTAGTGATTGTCAGGCAGGATTTCGCCCCAACGAATAATTCGCAGCGCGATTTCTGATTTAGGATTATACAGGCCATAACCAACTAACTGAGTTGAACCGGTGTCGGCATCCAGACTGTAAACAGCTACCCAATCGCCAGGATTGACTTTTCCCTCGATGCGCTTGATCCGATTGCGAAAAACATTGGGATGAACCGTTGACTTGGAAAGAAATACCGACGTTATTTGACTCGCAGAATCCAACGCCAGTCTGGAAACCGAGCAATTCAGCGCTGTTGCCCGCCGGTTTGAATCGATGTTTCTGGGAACCCTGGCGGACATGGCCGTTACGACAATCGTGAGTGGATCAATGCGGAGAACTGCGAGCACAGGCAACGCCTGCGGATAGACTGAGTTTAGTTGGATAGTGCCCAAGTTCACAAGGCTAACCAACGGATTGGTGGGGAATAATGGTGACCAGCGAGCCAACCGTTCTACAAAAAGTACTTCAAGAGATTTAAACTTGAGGCAATCAGCGTGATCGGGCAATGTCCCGAAGAGTTGTAGGGCACTTGCCCACGAGACTAGACATCGTTTTTCGAAATGGACGTTGTGTGTTAACACTCTCCTGGCGTAATTGGAAACACGGGTGTTTGTGGATCGGTGTATTATTGTGCGTCGATCGCGGTGCACGAGCTGAGTTCCGCTTCGAATCCGAGGTGCGAGAATTTCTAAATCAAAACTGTGCGGACTGCCACAGTGGCGAGAAGATAGAAGGCGGCCTCGATCTGGCTGAGGTGTCGTGGGAGAACTTGAATTCACCGGAACTGGCGCGTTGGGTGAAAATTTTCGATCGCGTCGACAAACAAGAAATGCCGCCGGACGCTCAGGCGATCAGTGCTGACCATCGGCGCCGTTTTCTCAAGAGTCTTGAGAGCTCTTTGCACGACACGGATATGGCCGATGTGAAATTGCACGGTCGAGGTCCAATGCGTCGACTGAACCGTAGAGAGTATGAACAGAATCTGCGCGAGTTGCTATTTCTGCCCGACTTAGACATACGCGATATGTTGCCCGAGGACCGAGTGGGACACCATTTTAACAAGTCAGCCGAGACGCTGGATATCACTCGAGTGCAACTGTCGGCGTACTTGGATGCAGTGGACGTGGCGCTCCGGCAGGCGGTTGCATCAGGTACTGCGCCGCGCGTTTCCCGTCGATTTCATGCGTGGGCAACGAACATTTTTCCCAAAGCGATCGACCATGCCGGACGCGAGTCCACTTTCTTTGCCAAGAATTCGCGTATGGTTCCCCTCAGTACCGCCGAGTTGAACAGAATTCGCAAGGAAGATCATCACGATCCGGAAATGGAAGTGGCGATTTTTCGATCTGCATCATGGCCCTACTACGGATACCCTGAAGGATTCGTAGCAGAAGAATCCGGTCGCTATCGAGTTCGTTTTTTCGCCCGCGCGGTGCGACAAGTTCGCGATTTTCGGCTGCTGCCTGGTTTGGCTCCGCTCGCGATGACCTTTCGAGCTCGTCAACCCTCCAAGGCAGATGTCTCGGGCGATGTGCGAGCTGTGGGAGGATTGATCGATATCCAATCCGAAGGGCAGTTTTATGAAACTACCGTGTTGTTGGCCAAAGGTGAAACGATCGAGATTAGTCTGTTGGGCTTGCCGGTACCATTTCCAAACACCAGCCACGGAGGGCCGCTATATTACGACTTTCCGCCGATGCCAGACAATGGCCACCCGGGAGTAGCCTTTCGATCGCTAGAGATTATCGGACCAGTCGAAACGACAGTGTGGCCGCCTGCCTCGCATCGTGTATTGTTTGGCGATTTACCGATCAAGGGCATCAGCGACGCCGATAGTGGTTTGAAAGTCCAAGTACTGTCGGCCAACCCGTTCGACGATGCTCGTCGATTGATGAAATCATTTGCCGATCGCGCGGCACGCCAGCCAACTTCTCCCGCAGTGCTCGCTGTTTACCACAGACTGATCGAGCAGCAATTGAACGCTGGTGCTACGTTCGCTGAGGCGATGCTAGTAGGTTATCGAGCGTTCTTGTGTTCCAGCCATTTCTTGTTTCTGCGCGAACCGCTGGGCGAAGATGCTCACTATGTTGTCGCCTCACGGCTATCACATTTTCTTTGGAATTCGCGCCCTGACGATCAACTTCTGGAATTGGCCAGCGCTGGAAAATTGCGCGATCACAAAATTCTCCGCGAACAAACGCAGCGCATGATCACCGACGCTCGTATGGCTAGTTTCATTGAGAATTTCACGGACTACTGGCTGGATCTCAAGCACATCCAACGCGACTTACCCGATATTCGCCTGTACCCGCAGTATCGATTTGACGATTACTTAATCGAGTCTATGGAACGCGAGACGCGAACATTTTTTCGAGAATTGGTGCAGCGAAATTTTCCCATCGTAGTACTGGTCGATGCCGATTTTGTGCTGGTCAACGATCGGTTGTCGCAGCACTACGAATTGCCGAGAGTCTTGGGATCGGACATTCGTAAAGTCGAGCTACCACCCGGAAGTCCGTATGGAGGATTGCTTACACAAGCTGCCATCATGAAGGTCACCGCCAATGGCACGTCGACATCACCCGTGGTACGCGGTGCCTGGATCATGGATCGTATTCTCGGCGATCCACCACCGCCTCCTCCGGACAAAGTGCCCGCTATCGAACCAGACCTGCGAGGCGCCACGACAATACGGCAGCAGCTCGCACAGCACACGCGGGATACTCAGTGTGCAGCGTGTCACAGCAGGTTCGATCCTGTCGGTTTCGCAACGGAAAATTTTGACGTCCTCGGTGGATGGCGAGATCGATATCGCAGCCTGGACAAGGGGGACGAAATTACTGGAATCGATCGGGCAGGCCACGCCTATACTTATCGAGTTGCGGGCGCAATCGACTCGAGCGGAAAACTGCGCGATGGTCGGCCGTTCGCAGACATCAACGAGCTAAAAAAGTTGCTGCGGACTGAAACGCGTCAGCTAGCGAGGAATTTGCTGCAGCGGTTTATTGTGTACGCCACCGGAACTCCCGTCCGATTCTCTGACCGTCGACAGGTTGAGCTGATTCTCGATCGGTGCGCGGCCGATCATTATCCAGTGGGAGACTTAATACAAGAGTTGATCGTCAGCCCAATCTTCGGCGGATGGTGAACCATGAACGAATTTACTCGAATTTTGCGGAACGGACAGGTCCGCATAACATCATGATTTCTTTTTGCCGCTGACCAACTCCAGGATTACCGGTTCCATCCCAGGCTTGACATCAACGGTCAAGCCTGATGTTTGTGGGCTAGCGTACTTTGGCGGCGTTAGCATCTTCGTGGGAACGATCTCACTCTCCTCGACTTTACCTTTGGGTTGCAAACTGATTTCCTTCACCACTGAGATACTATTGTTGCCGATTGCGGCTCCTGTGAGATCTCCGGTAGACATCGCGAAGTTGCCTTCTTTATCAGTAACGCCCGTTGCCGGAACACCGCCACCTTCGGCTTGGAATAACACTGCAGCATCTGCCAGCGGAGTCCCGTCCAAGGTAACTCGGCCGGAGACGGGAGCCAAACCATGATCGCCGCCACATCCAGAAACCAAGCCAACTGAGGACAGGGAACTTATCAACAGCATCCAGCGCAGCATTCGCGGTTCTTTCTCGGCTTAGTTGGGAATCGATGCGACCTTGCCCTCGGCTTTGCCACCAAGGTATTGATAGGTCCAATGGTCGATCGTTTGGGAGACGAAGTGGACCGAACCATCACCAAGTGCGAAATTTGCGCCACCGGTATGGAGTGATTTGAAACCAAAATTGGTCGACCAGTTGTCCCACCAACGGCACGGGCCACGCGAAAGGTCTTTCGAGCACGAATCGTAGTTGATCGGATAAATCGTGCTGATCATGCCATTCAAATTACTGCCGTGCACCCAACCCCGAGTCACGGGCAGTGAGCAATTTCCACGAATTTCGCCAATGAATAACGTATTGGATAATCCGTCGGTAACGTCGGCCAATTTTGCTGTGTAAATTCTTCCCAATCGCGTGAACGGTCCAGCCGGAGTCTGATCGTTGGTACTGAAATTATAAGTGTCCCAAGCAGCTCGTTCCGCACAACGACCGGCGGCGTTATCTCCGGTCGAGGTCGGTCCTTTGCTGCCCGCATAACTGAACATCGCCAACCTACCGGCCGCAACTCCATCGCGAGCCTCGGCGTTATGAGTCGGTGAATTGTCGCTGGGACATCGATAAACTGAAATCACTTGTCCGGCAATATATTCCGTACTCGACCCGGGTACCAATTGATACTCCGGCGGCCGATTGAAATCGAACAATCGGTACGTATTGCCCTGCTCAATGAACTGAGTCAGATGGAGCAACATGGACCCACGATTATTTTGAAATGTTGGATCGGTTACTGCGTTGGTCCACCAAATTCCGCCCGGGGGAATTCTCTTCAGCGCATCGTGGTAGGTGTGCAAGGCCAACCCAACTTGCTTGAGGTTGTTCGTGCATTGCATCCGCCTAGCAGCTTCGCGGGCCGATTGCACTGCTGGCAACAATAATCCCACCAATACACCGATAATGGCAATCACTACCAACAGCTCTACCAACGTAAAACCCGAACAAGGTCGTTCGCCCCGACGACCCTTACTTTGAAAACGACACATGCAATTGTCCTCATTGGGAATTAGAATGGCTGATCGTAAATATAGACGCACGAAATCAAAAGTAAAAACAATGTTAGAATGTCAATTTCAGCGTGTAAAGTGATCGTCGCCTCAAATCAGTCTAATAGGCATAGATCGGGAAGTCGCAACTCTTCAGCGGCAGCTTGTGCAAGTTGAATTCGCGAGCCCTGACCAACTTCGACTTTGCTGGTTAGCAACGTAACGAAGCCGTCGTTGCCGAAATGAAAGCGTTCGGACAGCAACTCTTCGCGCCGAGCTACTCGGCCGCGTTGCGCCAGCGCTGGACGATCAGCTTGACTCACTGCGGCAGCGATCATCAGTCCCGATCCTGCGCCTGTACGAAACCGCGGCGGTCATGCTCAAAGCAGTATTTGCCAGGTTCACGCAGCTCATATCGTTCGGCTTCGATATCGATGGGTTCAACTGAGTCCAAGATTTCGTCGCGCATAGATTTACTCCAAGCAAAAACTACAGTCGAAACTCATTCCCAGGACAAATTACTTTGCGCCAGCTCAAATCGATTACGAAATGCACTGCTCGACTGCCGCCAAGATATTTTTGTAATTGCAGCAACGACAAATATGCTGGCTCATCGCGCTGACGATTTCCTCGCGCGAGGCTTTGGGGTTGTCGCGAACCATGGCCACGGCTGTGAGAATGTGTCCAGGAACACAGTATCCACATTGCATGGCCTGTTGGTCGATGAAGGCTGGCTGAACGGGATGCAATTGGTTGCCTTGCGCGAGTCCCTCGATCGTTTCGATACGAGCCGCCGCAACGTGTCCCACGGGCGTTATGCAAGACCGAGTCGGGCGTCCGTTGACCAAGACTGTTCAAGCACCACATTCTCCTTCGCCGCAACCGAATTTCGTACCGGTCATTGCAAAGTCTTCGCGCAGGACATCCAGTAGCGGTCGCTGTTCATCCGTCACCGCTGTGCGCGATTCGCCGTTAACCAAGAAAGATATCGCAGGCACTCTTCTTGTCTCCCTCGTTACTTCTTAGCTGAGGCCTTTTTCGCGCCCGCTGACCAATCCGCGGGAACATCAAAGTCCATCGTGGAGTTTTGTTTGGGAAGTTCGACCTCAACTTCGTATGCCGGAAACAGTGGCAAAACATCCGAATCAGGATTTTTCGGATTCTTCAAACCCTTGTAGCCAACTACGGTGACTCGATGAGGTCCGCCTGGATGATTGCGTCCTTCGATTCGTGTATCGTACTTGCCTTTAGCAATGCGGGCGAAGCCGCCACCGCTGCCTATTTCCGCATCAAACGTGATGTGTCCTTCGTTCACGGGCACACCGCCATAGGTAACATTTCCCGAAAGATCCCAGCGATCCACGCGTGAACAACCCATCCCAGCCACAATCATCGCCAGAACCAAACCCGCGCGAACGTGACCTAGCAGCAGCCGCAGTCTCGAATCACTCACGTTGCCACTCTCCTCTAGCCTTTTCGGATTCATCGGATTTCTTAGCGCGGTCAATTAACGATCGGAACATTAGTATTCGGCGACAACTTTGCCGTCGTTGCGGAGGAACAGATTTTGATACACTCGGTTAACTCTTCCCGCATGCACGTCCAATAGTAATTGAGAGTACATGGTTGCAGCGCAGTCTCGATACCCTGTGTGACTATCGATGGTCTGATCGAGAAATCTTACGGACCCGTCGCCCAGTACGATGTTTAACCCACCGGGATGATAACTGGTCCATGCAGCCCGAGTGCACGACCGATCGAAGTTCACACTCTTAAGCTAGTAAAGTACAATTCACTCGCGCAAGTAAATGCCTGCGACCAGGCGATAGTCGTGATTCGTTCCGCGAATCGACACTTGAGCACAACAACGACGCTGGCTCGCAGACCGAATCGCGTTGACACGCAAACTGAATTATTATCAACTCCGGCACTTATCTAATGATGACGCAACTCGACAGCGGAATTCGACGAACTACATGGAGGCGAGTTACATTGTGGAGCGTCGCGGTCGCAATCTTCGTCGTGTTTATTGTTATTCGAGTTCAGCTTGACACCGTCGACCGTGCAGCACAAGTCGACGCTGGGAATGTTCCGCATTCATCGAAGGCGCCATCACCCGAGCTGACACCGCGGCAGGTAGTGTGGGCACAAGTTCAGAGTTTGCGAGACTCGGTCACCGAACCCGACAAAGTGAAAATCTGTTTCGAGTTTGCATCGCCGGAGAATCGTCAATTGACCGGACCGATTGAACGCTTTGCGAGCATGGTCGCGACGGCACCGTTTGATCGCTTGGCAAACAGCGAGAAATTTGAGCTTGGCCCGACTGAGTATTTTAACCAGCGTGCGGCGGTACCGGTTATGACAATCGACCAGGAAGGAAACCACTTGGTATTTCAATTCATGTTGCGCCAGCAGGAGCAATCTCCTTACCAAGGTTGCTGGATGACCGAAGGAGTCATGCCCATGGTGCCACAGTAAATTGCGCATCGCGAACAGCAAGAGGTAGCATCAAAAAGTGTGCTAAAACTGTTCGCCATTCACCATTCTCCGTTCGCAATACAACACTCCACAGGGTAACATACTGGGCTGTTCGCCACGGACCTGGCATCGGCTGGATTGTTAGGTACTAAAACAAAACTGCGTAGGACCAACACGAAGAACGGCGACGAACAAGTGCTGGTGAGTTGAATGAGATCACGAAAATCTCCTGCCGAGGCGGACCTTTCAGAATCGGATCATGCGAGGCTGTTTCCGTCGCTGGGGGTCTACGATGCGCGCCGAGATCTTTGGAAACTGCAAATACATGGCAGAGTATTTCGGGAGGCCAAAGTACCGCTATCGAAGCGGTTGCTGTTGCGCGGACTCAAGAAAGCCATGAAGGCGTCACCAGAAGAGTTGGCCAGCGAAACTTTTCGCCAGCGGATCGGTGGATTTCTCGCCCGACCCGTGCGTGGTAAGCGAATTGTGCTGAATATCGGCGGCAAAGATTTTCGATTGCGTAGGCGCACGCGTCGCAACGGTTCGTTTGTAGCGTCGATCAAAGTCACCGGTGCTTGGCTCAATACTGTCTTGGGCGAGAATCCAATCGCCGACCGCAGCATTCCAGTTCGCTTGATTCGCTCGAACGCTCACAGCCAGGACCAGGGACATTGCACCAGTTCGATTCGCCCCATCGAACCGATCGGCATCAGCGTTGTCAGCGATATTGATGATACGATCAAGTACACAGATTCGACGTGTCGCCAGCGCATGTTAACCAACACGTTTTTGCGTCCGTTCGAAGCGGTGGGAGGGATGGCACAGTTGTATCAAAACTGGAAAAAACAGGGGGCCGAGTTCCACTACGTTTCGAGCAGTCCGTGGGAGTTGTTCGAGCCGCTATCGGAATTGTGCCAGACCGGTGATTTCCCTGCTGGAAGTATGCACTTGCGATATTTTCGTATTCGCGATGAAATGTTCAAACGGTGGCGACCGATTCGCCGCAAGGGCAAAGCCGGCATAATTGCTGGCTTGATGATCCAGTATCCGCAGCGCTGCTTTATCCTGGTCGGCGACAGCGGAGAACGCGATCCCGAAATCTATCGGATTCTCGCGAAACGATTTCCCAAGCAAGTGGCGGGAATACTCATTCGCGAGATTCCCGATCACACAATCGAAGGAAAACGGCGCGACAAGCTTCAAACATTGGCATCTGGCACATTCGTTCGGATCTTCAAAACCGCAGACGAACTGAATGGTATCGATCTATCCATTCTTGCTCGCCGAACGTGAGTGGTGAACTATGAATGCTGGATTGCAAACGGAAAATGCAGATTGCAAATGGTAAATGCGTAAGCGTGGGTTTCCGTTGTACATGTCCTCTTTTGCCATTAGCTATTTACCATTTCCATTCGTCACTAACGCTAGTTGTAGGAGTGCGAAAAGTCGATCGAGCTCGGCAGTAGTTTCTTCGTCCAAGGTCCACCAATACGGTACTCTGCGCCGCGACGATGGGAATAGGCCACGTTTGACCATCAAGTACTTTTCGATGGCCAGGAATCCATCCAGGCCAGCTTGCAATTGCAAAGTGACGATGCCACAAACCGGAAAGTAAATTCGATAGGCGGTTGGCTCGTCACCTCGCTCCATGGCACGCCATAGCTGAGCGACGCCATCCAGGACGTCCACACCGGGCATGGTTCCTTGAACACCGCGGCGAAAACTGTCGATAGCATATACGCCACCGGAACCTTCGAATATTTGAGCTCGGCGATCGCTGGCATCGCGCAGCGCGGAAATATTCGGGCCATTGGGTGGCGCTTCGGGCTTGAACAGGATTTTTTCGGGGCCGTATTTGGAAAGTAGTTTAAGGTATACATCGATCGGGATTGCTTGCCCAACGTAGCTGGACGCGTCTTGCACGATCAGTGGAATATCGATGCCTTCCGCCACGGCACGAAAGTGGTCGACTAGTGCGGCTTCGGTCAAGCGAGTCGTCAACGGCGGGACGCACATGACCGCGTCACATCCCGCGCGCTCGGAGAGCATCGCGTAGGCCAGCGCCTGCTTGGTGCTCTCCGCCCCTACTGCCATAAAAACCGCTCCGCGACCAGCCGCCATTTCCACCAACTGCGCTGGGAGAGACGCTCGCTCGTCAGTGGTCAGCCGTAGGATTTCGGAGACCATGCCAGTTCCGATCCCATCCGCCCCTTGCTCGAACGCCCAGTCAATTTCTTTCTTTAGAGTGTCAAGATCGATACGATCTGCTGCATCAAACGGCGTGTGCAGGATGGGCAAAACGCCATGGATTCTTTGGGGCACGTTAGAGTATTCCTTCAATCGACAACTATCATCGTGTGCACGTGTTGAGAATTATTACGAACAATTCAGTAGCGATAACGCAACCATGGTAACGTCAGCGTCCCAAAATTACGATCCGGAGACTATAATCGCGTCCGGCAGATAACTGCTCGACTGGAGATCGTTGTGCGCGGTGACTTCCAAGATGCTGGATGCGATATATGTCCGAATTGGTGATGTCCAACAAGTTGATCGATCCAGCCATCTTGTTTCGAATTCGCTTGCATGCCGAAAAAGTGAATTCGCAATTCTCCGATCGATTATGGCAGTTGCCGGAAGCGGCAATTTTGCCCGATACTGGAGTCGAGATCGGCAGTCAAAAGCAGTTCGCCGAATTGCGTGTGGCGGCCGGCCAGGATGCTCTCTTTTTTCAGTTGAAAGTCGACAGGAAACTGCAATTTCCCTGGTGCCGTGAGTCGCGCTTAGAAGACAGCGACGGATTGCACCTATGGATCGATACCCGCATGTCGCGCAACGTTCATCGAGCGACGCGATTTTGCCATCGCTATGTTTTTTGCCCCATGGGACGCGGCCCCAAGGGTGATATGCCCTTCGCGGGTTGGGCTCCGATCAATCGTGCTCGCGAGAATTCACCTCCACCGCCAGAAAAGTGGTTGGCTACGCGCTCCAAGTTGCGCAGAGACGGTTACGATCTTCAGTGTGCCATCCACTATGCTGCGCTGAACGGATTGGATGTCAACGATTTTCCCGTTGTCGGATTTTATTACGCCGTGATCGATCGCGAACTAGGATGGCAGTCCATGGGTTTGGCGCCACCCCTGCCGGTTACCGAAGATCCGAATCTTTGGGGTGAACTGAAAATCGCCTGACCAACTGAAAATCAATTTCATTGCAGCGACGGATGGCGGTTGTTCGCGCTGCGAACCTACGTCGTTCAGGTCACAAAAGCACTGCCAACGAGTTCATTGTTCAGCGGTTCCCGATTTTCTGATTGGAATGAAGAAATCCTTGACGGACTCCGCTGCAAACACAACTCGACTGCAATGTCGCATCTTGAATTAGTATGGCAACTGGCCGAACACGAAAGACACTGACATATTGTCGAGGATCTCCCCGGGCACGCTTTTCAATTTCGCGACCGGAACGCCCTTTGACTGGAGATACTGCAACACCGATTGAACTCTTTGATCCGCAATACGACGATTGATGCTCATGTCACCTCGCGAGCCCACATTCGCTCTTACTAAGACATAATACTGTGGCCAACTCGATAGCTTTTCGGCCAGCTCGTCCAAGATACTATGACTGGCTTCGGATAATGTGGCTTGGCCTCGCGCAAAAACCAGTGGTGGTACCGAAATGGTGCCAACCGGCTCCAGTTTTTTCCAATGTTCGTCTGTTAGCTCGACCAAACTGGCTGCCTGACGAATCTCCTCGGGCTGGATGCCCGGGTGAAATCCAGAAGCTTGAATTTCACGTAGAATAGCTTCAAAAAACAGACGCTTCGAATCGCCTCCCGTGGGATCAGCAGACAGTCCGCCTGTATCGGTCAGGACGCGTTTGATGCGGTCGATCATGTCCTCGACGTGCGAAACGTTTGCGGTTCGCAAGCCAAAATGAGCGAGATTTTCCTGAGTGTTTTTCCAAGCAATTCCGTTGACCAATCGCTTGGCCTGCACTGCTGTTACCGGAGCGCTCGCTGCTTGAGCATCGCGGATGACAAGTTCCTCCAATCGTTGCGGATCGTTGTAAGCGTGCAGCGCGCGGAAATAGGCTTCCACGATTTGGCGTACCACGGTTTCGTTCTTAACTAGAAAGTCCCGACTGGCAACCAGCGCATCGACGATGTAGCCACTTTGACGGGAACTGTCGACCAGAACGTGCATTTGGTCATTCTCTAATAATTGACTGACGATCGGCTCCCAAGTGACGAACACTTCGTTGCCAGCGGGTGCGGCGGCTCGATATCGCGCTAGCACGCTCGCGGAATCCTTGACTGAAACGATGCTTGACGTCTTCACTTGCTCCAATTTGAAGTCATGCATCAAGACGCGCAGCAAAGTTTCACTGGGTGAGTCGCCGACCAACACGAACTTGGTGTCTGTCGAATTCAGCGAATCTATGTTGGGAAACTTAGCACGATAGGCAACCAGCGCATCGGCACCTCGCGTTTCGTCGATGATGGCAATAATCGTTGCGGGTAACGCATTTTTCGCTTGGCTAGCCTTCAGTAGTGCGTCGATAGGAAATGCGGCCAAATGCAGACTGCCATCAGCCAAGCCTGCTAGACGTTTGCCGTAGTCGGCTCCATCGTCAACGGTTTCCAGTTTTATTCCATGCGCGCGCAGTTGACTGGCCATCTCGTCGCTGCGCAAAATCGCATAACCCGAAAAACCGTCCAGCCCGAGTTTCACATGGTGTTTGTAATTGGAAGTGCCGCTCGTTTGCGCAACGACTTCAGCTTCCGCTTGTCGCTGCTGTTGATCCTTGGCAGGCACCCACCACAGCCGATACAGCATCGCGCCGACGGCCAGGATGATCAACCATACAAACGCAGCAAGTGCGAACTTTGCCTTACTCACGGGAACTTCTCAACTAAGTTTTGCGGAAACGACAGCACTCAATCTGGTGCCTCCGATTGTAGCCGCGATTCGTTCGTCCATCGACACGAATTCGGTAAAGCGACAAACGGGCCAGTATTCAATAATTGTGACCAATTGTGCTGTGCATTATCTTACCTTTTAATCCTGTGGCGACCAAAGACGACGATCGCCAACAGGAACAGCAGGAAGATTAATATCATGAACAGCCCCAAGCAACACGCTAAACTCAGCAAGATAGACCCGATTGAGTCACTGGCTGGGCTAACGGGAGTGTTGACCGGAGAACTGCCTGGTTCACTCGGCTGCGTTTCACCCTGGCCGATCGGTTCGTTGCTGGTAGATTGAGCCAGTGCTTTCAGACCCTCGACCGCGAACTCCTCCGGCAACGCAGAAAGCATATCAAAATCGGCGTCAGAATTTTGCCCTGTGCTGGACGTTTCTGCAAACACATCAGCGATCGCCTGCGCAAGTGAGGCTTCGTCATCGGCCCGTCGGTACGAATGCGCTCGAGCAGCCAATGAATGATCGGAGGCCATGTCCACTCCAATCACGTCCAGCAACAATCCGCGCGACAGCACATCGGGCAAGACTGCAGACAGCACTTGCCCATCGTTGGCTTCGCCGTCGGTCACGACCAGCAAACGATATGTTCCATAACGATGGACTGCGCGTTGCTTGAGCAGTTCATCCGCCCCTTGCCGAATATTCTCGCCCAGCAATGTTCCACCGACGGCATTGATTTTCGACAGGCTGTCGCGCCAGCGACTGGGGTCAGCCGATCCCAGTGGCACAATCCAGTTCGAACCTCGCACTTGCGTATTGAGTGCCAATACACCGATTTGTGTGTTAGGAGTGAGGTTGTTGAGTACTTGCTCAAGCGCGCGTTTGGCAGCGTCGATACGTCGAACACGACCCTTGGGCGTACGCATGGATTCTTTCATGGAGCCTGAATCGTCCAGCACCACAACTACGTGCTGATCGGCGTGCAAGTTCACCAGTGAACCGGTCATCGAACCAATCAGACAAGCCAACCACAAGGCGAAACGTTGTATCGGCGCAAATCGTTGTATCATTGGGAGTCCGCTGATCCTTAATTTCAAAGGAATGTTGGCGCGATTTAACGAGTGCAATGTCAAGCTAGAGTTTGAGGTAGCGGGCGCCCTCAAGGCTTCGATGGAGTATTTTCGGTATCGCGAAGTTGATCATCGCGGCACGAAAGCCGTTGACGGCTTCTGCAACCATCCATACTCTAGCTGGGACATTGCGCTAGAAATTGAAATCCGTCGGAGCAATCGTTTCCGCGTCGACTTTGACGATACGAAATTCGACGCGCATGTTTTCTTTGGCTTCATCCAGCGACTTTGGCTTGGCGATGACCGGTTCGACGACTCCAGCCCCGACGGGCGTGATTTGCGAGAGGTCTACATTCGCGCCGAGCTGTTTGGCGAAGGCGACAACCGCGTCCTTTACTTGATCGGCACGAGCTTTCGACAAATTCATCGCTGCTTGCATCGTCACTCCCGGATCGGGATTACCACCTGCAAAAGCGCCCGACTCGACCAGTTTGGAGACTTCTTTGATATTGTTCAGATCGAGCGGTTGGCCTTTGTAGAAATAGCGATAATTTCCAGCGGTCCCAGATTGCCGGATGAGTCCTTTGCTGATGCCAGATTTGATCAAGTCCAACAGCGTCTTGGTGGGATCGGAATGGCCGCGGATAACGACTCTCGCGTTGCCAAACGTCGATGCAGCTTTCAAAGCCCGAGTAAATTCAGACCCATATCGGTCGGCAGAAAATTCCTGTTGGTTGGGTTCGAAGTTGATCGTAAAGCTGACAATCGTATTGGAGTCGAGGTTTTCACCAAAGAACGATTCAGTGGACTCGGGCGCTTCCTCAAATCGTTCGGTTCGTTTGGGAACCACGTATTCCACGCCAGCCAACTTGGCAAGCTCTTGATAATCGAAGTCGGTCGGCTCAAACCCCATTCGCGTCTTGGCGTATCCCCAACCGGTTGCCAGGTCGAGAGCCTCTTTGGTCTTGGCGGCAAAGCCGCTCAAGTTCCCCGAGTCCTTAAAAAAAGCGATCTGGCCGGGTAGGCCCACGAAGGTACAATCCAGCAACAGGCCGTGGGCATCCACCTCCAAAGTAGGCAGCACCTCGGCTCCAAAGATCTTTTGGCTGAGGCTGAGTATCTGCCGATACGGCTGGCTCATCCGTTTGCTATCTTCGAATTCTTTTCGCATGGCCACGATTTGCGTCGTCGCGCGCAAGTAGCCTGCGACGAATTTCTTGCACCATTCCTTGTTGGCTTGATACCAGTCGTGTCGCACTGCGTAGACGTCCGCAATCGAACGACTCATCTGCTGAGTGCTGTTGATTACATGCGCCCCATCCACAGTCCCTTCGGCACCGGTACCAGTCGAGTCAAAACCGCCGGTCAATCCAAGCATATCGGGCGTGATCACACAACAGGCATCGACAGAGTTATCTTTGCGGAACATTTCTGCCGCGCCGGCAGGTCCGGTAAGGTCTTTGGTCCATAAGATTTCCACATCTTTGATGGACAATTGGGCTGCGGACAGCGAATCGTACAACAACCCAACGTGCGGCCCTCCCTGTTGGCACGCAATCTTTTTTCCCTTGAGTTGATTCAAATTGCGCAGACCCTTGCGAGCCACGATGTGGTCACCGGCGCTCCACGAAAGTTGCATGAGAATAACAGGCTTGGTCCGCGTGTCCGCTCCCAGGACTTCGCTAGCTTGGCCGAGCATGTGCACAGTACCGCGCAGCAAGGGTGATTTACCTGCGAGGTAATTCTTGACCTGCCCAACAAAATCATCGCCTGCTACTAACTGAATATTAACTCCGGAGGACTGGTACAGCGAGTTGGCTTGCGTTTTCAAGTCGCCGTTGGCCAAAAATGTGGCTACGTCACCGCCCCAGGTTATGTACGGCACGGTAACCGATTTTTCGACTGCCACCGGACGGACGACGACATTTCCGACAAGCTCCGCAAAACTCTGCTGGGCCAACGTCGGAGCCGAAATCCAAAGCTGGAAACATACCGCCGAGACTAAAACAGTCGCGAATCGCATTTTCAATTTCCTCATGAATATTCTTTGGCTAGCCAGTAAAACGCACGTATGCCGCTGGCCAACTTTGTTCACCCGTTCTTCAGAAGCGTACAATTATTCAGATTGTCGTGCCTTGCTCCGCAAACCACGACAATTTCGCTGAAGCGAACATTGAAATATAACGGAAAATTAGCTTAGTTGCTGTGCTAGCGAATTCCCTGTGCTTCCAGGAGGCCAATTTCCTTTTCCCATTGGGCGCGCTGTTGATCGGTAACGTTTGGGTCGGGCAACAAACTTCTGCGGGTACAGTTCACCAAAGCTTGCAGTGTCTGGTAACGGCGCGTCAACTGGATAGCCGGCTGAATGAAGTCGCGCACGGACTCTTTCAATTCGGATTCTGATCGCGGAGGAATAGCTTTGATCTGGCTGCGCAGGGCCGCAAAGCCGGCTGACGAAAACTCCGCAGGCAGCCCCTGTTTGTCTAGCCAATCGACTAAATTGGCACCGACTTCACCGGCCGGCTTGAGCAACCATTTGATAAAGTCAATGCGGTCTTGACCCTCGGGGTCTAGCACCGGGATGATCAGATCACCGACGCGTCCGGGTCTGCGAATATCCGGGGACAGCAAATGAATTCGCGCCGTCATCAATAACCAAATCACTTTTCCACGCAGCACCGGGTCGCTCATCATGCCCTGGATTTTTCCCGTCAGGCGACGTTCCGTTTCGTGCGTGCCTTCACCCACACCTCCGAACTGCGTGTCCGCTTCGTCAACAAAAATGACGACTTTCTCAAGCGCTTCGAGAACGCGCCGCAGTCGCTCAAAGATCACGTCCGTTTGCCCAAACCACTGACTGCGAATGCTCTTAAGCACCAATACGGGCATGTCGATCTCGGACGCGACCGCTTCGAATATAAACGTCTTGCCGCCACCGATTGGTCCAGCCACTGCGGCGCCCGGCAGCGCGCGATCACCCGGCAAGTGCAGGCGGGGAATCATATAGTCGGCAAGAAATTGCTTCAACTTGGTGAATCCGATCACATCCTTTAACGTGTGTGTGGGTTTCTTGAACTCAACCACATCTTCGCCCAATTGCGCCTGAATAAACTGCTCGACTTGCAGCGCGACGTCCGCTCGATCGACTTGCTTGCGGCTGTAGTCGGCACCCAGCAATAACTGCCGCAGCGCGTGCATGCTCAAGCCGGCGGTGGCCTCCGCCAACATGTCGGTATTGGACTTGCCTCCGTCCGGAACATCGGTGGAAACTGGTACCGACTCCGCGACGGGAATCGTCGCAGGTGCAGGCTGGTTGGCGTGCCATTGAGCAAAATGCCTTCGCGCGTCAGTATCCGGTGCTGGTACGTCGACGGACAAGACCTGCGGCAATCTCGAAATGCGCGGGTGGATCAGGCTGCGCGACTCCGCCAGCAGGCAAACCGTGTCCCGCCCGGCGAAGAATGCTGGATCGCCAAACCAATCTGTAATGACCGCGATGCGCCGCAGTTGCGCGTCATTCATGCGAGCTACGTCACCATCTCCAGCCGGGACAAACAAGTCCGCCGCCTCGATGAAGATCAACAAGTTCTCCTGCAGCGAAGTGCGCGAGCAGATCGTCAATTGCCTCAAGAACTCCAGTGCTTGGGTCGAATTACCGATCGCATCCCGCATGTATTGATCGAATTCCTTTCGCCGCAACTCGATCTTGGAACTTTCGCCCGTCATGTCCTTGATGGGCAAGCTGCCCACGGCGACGCCCGACTTCCATGCAGCCCACGCTTCGCGCAGCTTCGTGCGATCTTCGTCGCTCAATCGAACCGGTCCATTCAATTCGTACACGACCTGAATTAGGCCTGAGACTTTTGACTTGGACAATAGAAATGGAACCAGCGGCACATAAGTCTTGCCATCGAAGAACAAATCGTTGACATTGCCTGAGACCACGATCGATCGCGCTTGGCCTGAGTTGATAATTCTCGCCAACTTAGCAAAAAACGGATAGTTGGGCGTCGGCCCCGAAATCGCAGGTCCCAGTTTTTCTACCGGCATCGCAGAATCCAAGTTTCCAAA
>SYJV01000405.1 GCA_005798335.1 Planctomycetaceae bacterium
AAATCCTGTCACCCCGACTTGAAAATCCAATAAAAACAAGGGTTTTCTTACTTTGCGATTGGCTGGAAAAAATCCATGGCACCAAAATTGGCACCAGAAAAATATCTGGTTTCTTGGTAACTGACTTCGCACATGACCGCAGGTGTCACGATTCGGGATAGTCTGCTTCTGGAGACTAACTCATGCGAAAACCGTTTTACCGATCGTCACATAAGTGCTGGTATGTCAAGCGAGACAATGGCTCGTTTATCAGACTTGATCCTGAAGAATCGACCGCGTATCAAATCTGGCAACGCATGGTGGCGTCTGGGTGCGATAGCGGACTGGATGCAACGTTTTATGGCTTAGCCGAATCGTTCGTGGCTGAGCATGAAGCCTTGTTAGGAAAGTCGGCTTTCGATGCTGTGTGCCGACATGCTGGCACGTTTGCATCGCATGTTGGTACCGATCGCATCGCAACAGAGATTTCAAAGTCCGAGGTTGTGAAGTGGTTGCGAGAATCGAAACCTGGTCGAAAACGCAAGGATGGTTCTGTTGGTAAGTCAAAAGTGTGGAGTCTTTACGCGCAGCGAGACGCGGGCGCGATTTTGAAGCGAATTTTCAAATGGGCGCACGACGAGGGAAGGATTGCTAAGAACCCACTGGCTGGACTGAAGCTGGCACAGCCTCGGCCAAGGACACAGACCGTTAGCTATTCAATGCACGCTCGGCTAATTCAGGATTGTCAACAGTCGGACAAGTCGAGATCGTTCATGCTGTACTTGATCGCGTCTCGTTGTGGCGCGAGACCTCAGCAGATTCGCGAAGTAACGGCGAATCATGTGTTAGCGGATGGTACTGCTTGGGTGTTCGGCGATCATAAGACTCGGAATAAAACGAAACGCCCATTGGTTGTTTATCTTTCGCCGTGCCTCCAAACTCTGACGCGAATTCTAGCGGTGCGGCATCCTAGTGGTTCAATGTTCCGTACTGACTCTGGACAGTCTTGGAAAAAGGACACAGTATGTCGTCGCATGAGTCGCTTGCGGACTAGGCTGGGTTTACCGGACGTGATTGCCTACAGTTACCGTCATTCGTTCGCGACCGATTCATTGCTAGCTGGCAATAGTCTAGCAACGGTGGCTGCGTTGCTGGGGCATTCGTCAACTGCGATGGTCAGTCGCGTATATGGTCATCTCGATCAGCACAACCAGCACTTGCTGGATGCAGTACGCAAGACTAGTCAGGTTCGCTCATCGTAGCGTCAAGCCACCGATCCCACTGGCAGGCTCTATTGTCGTGGCCGTCTGAATTCAAGCGTTATGCCTCAACTGGCTTGCACTCTAAACACTCACGCTCATCGTCCACCGATTTTTCGATCCGCACATTGGCCCCGTAGCGTTCATTTGACGAAAAAGGATCGGGCAGGGTTGGCTACCTGCAACCGGTGTTCTCCAAGGTGGGTGACTGACAACACCTACAGCCCGCCATCTGTTTCAGTAGGCGACGATGCCTTGCGAGTTAGCGTCTTTGCGGTATGCGGACGGAATGTTCCGCCGCATAGCACAATCTTCCGCCACCGATCCTGTGCCTGAGTCTATTCCCACGTTCATGCTCCTTTGGCCGCAACCGGCTGACCTTTGACGTTCTGTTGACCTACGCAGATGAAAGCCAGTCGCTTTCGGTCTCTATCCAAATTTGCTCGCCATTCACATCCATCGAGCAAGACAGCATGCAATTGCAGCGACCACACGACGCTGGAGAATCAGTTGATGGCAAAGCCGTCGACGCTGTGGGTGGTTTGTGTCCCAGCTAAAACACCACGAGCCGATCCCGCAGTGCAAAGAGTAATACCATCCCTCGTACCAATCCTGGTAGTACCAAGGCCAACACCAATGCCAATGCCATGATGCAACCTGCCAGCATTCCCACTCGTATCCATCATGCTCAACTGTGTATACATTCCACCGAATCTCAAGGTTCGGGCGTAGAACAACGCGATGAACACCGAGCGACGGGTCTTTGTATACTTCTTGTTGGGCCTCTACTTTTTCCGCCACTTCAAGTCGCCGTTCTTCCTACGAAATTCTCGCAATTCTTCCGCAGCGTACGCGAGGGAAATAATCAGCACAGTCAGCGCCCCCTCGTTATGTTCAATTCGGTCATCCCAGCCGTATGCCCGTCGAATGTCGGACAACTGACCACGCAAATGGGTCAGCCCATTTCTCACACCCTCGATCAACTCGTCTGGCTGGCGATCAATCTCGGTTCCATAAATCGCCAGTGGCCGATCCGACCGGCACTCCGGTTGAATGCCTTGTTGGGCCGGCGCGTTTTCTGATTGCATACTTTTTCCTTTCGTGCTCGGTGATGCCGAGCGTTATCAGGATCAAAATGGTGCGTCGTGATCAGCACCACGAATCAACGGACACTTTCTGGTGTCTGCGGTTCCCAGTAGTAATTCTTCCCGAACTCGCGAAGGTTGTTCGTGGCGATCTCGTACAACGGCACTACCTTATCCCGAATCCACTCCATCAATTCTTCTTTCGTGTCCGCCTCGATGCGCCACGATGATCCGCAACACTCCTTTCGCGGCATGAAATTAACTGCACTCCATTGCCACGGTTCGCCAGCCTTTTCCGGCTCGTAAATGAAACATACCACTGGCACGTTCATCTCGTTCATTGAGTCCGGTTCCATCTCGCCTGTGCTTCGTATTCCCACATCTCACCTGATCGTGCTGACGAACAAAAAATCCGTCAAAATTTTTCAAGTAACCCACATTAACACCTAGATACGTCGGAACAGCTATCTGGCTCCGTTATACAGACGCTCGTCTGTATAATTCTTGTTCGGTCAGTTGTATTGGTTTTCTCCAATCTGGATTTCCTGTCAATATCAATCACGATATTTTTTACCGAAGTTATGGCAAATCTATCAACGCCAGGATATTCAACGCTGCAGCTCCAGCCGTGGCATTGGTAACAAAAAACTTTGCGACGTCGACTGTCAGCAACAATGCATTGTTGTCACCAAAGCCCCAGACGTAAGGAACACCAGCAGCCAACGCGATCGTATTGCTCGGCGAACTCGAGTTGTTCGTTTTCAGCGTTAAGGCCACATCGGAACTAAGAACAACGAACTTTGCTTCCGAAACATCTATCGCTGCAAGAATTTCCTGATTGGTGGTCGCCGCAGGGATCGATTGTGTAATCGCCAATTGATTATCGCCGACAAACGTGCGCACTGCCGATACGTTTAGGGCACTGGCGAAAGCGTCAATTCTGAGCTGGTTAGTGAATGGCACTGCCGAGATCCTTAATTTCAATAGACTTGTCAGATTATATTATTGACTGCATTGTGTTTCACAGCAATATCATTCACGCATCTAGGGCGCCCTCTTGAATGATCCTGTTCGCTCCAGTTGTATCTCTCTCGCATCGGATCGAACCTGCCCGCAAATGGAATGGCATCCAATTCCGCTCGATCACGACGCTTTTGTTCAGCGCTACGATTGTCACCGTTTATCTGACCCATCATCTGCCATGCCTTAACAATTACATCCTCATCCAAGATGGATGGCATTCGCTTGATGCCATCGCGAATCAGCTCCGCCAAACCTTCCTCGCTTGATCCAGTATTAGATTCACTACGCAATCGCGAAACTAGATTTGGATACCGATTTTCTGCTAACTGAACGGCTTCGTCGAAGTTGTGTATTTTCGATACGTCGGCACCTTTGGCCAGCCTAGCCGAAACCAATCCCCAATGCTTACCGAAGATGCCCATGATATCGCGAATCGCAGTATTGCGATCTTCCGTTTGTGAAGATTCCATTTTCCACGCATCGATAATCGACTTTCGAAATTCATCGCGAACACCAGGCGGGACGTTATCTTCGCTGCCGACAAAAGAGTTTAGTTTTCGACGAATTGTCGGCGACAATTGATCACTTGATGATTTTTGCTTAGTGCCCTCTTTCGATTGAGCTTTGGCATTCGCCCCAAAGTCAAAGCTCTCATTGCTTCCGTTACTTTTGGCTGCTTGTTTGAATTTATCGCGAATCGCTTCGGGATTGAAAAAGCGATGGCCGCCAGTCAATCTTTCCGCAAGATCTTTCGAAATCATACCGTTGGCATTGACGAAATCAGACAATTGGATGCCTTCCGCGCGAGCGTCGCGGTCCATCTGATTCATTTCTTCCAGAAGGAGGCGAATCGGTTTCTTGTCGGTTTGTGACCATTTTTGCTCATCATCGCCGCCAAGATGCTTTGTCAATTCGTTAAGTCTTGAGCTCCAATCTATCGCCTTGGCTCGCCATTTCTCTGGTAGTGCCGAGCGATGAAGAGCATGTCCTTCGCTTACGTCCGGTCGTTCGACCAATTGCCACAACTTGGAAGTTTTCGCGCCACGAAATTCGCCACCGACACTACCAGGTGAATGAGCCGGCCAGCGAGGATGTCGTTCGACTGACCATTCGTAGAGATCAATGGTACGATCTGGGGTATCCAAGCGAAGATCGTCACAATCTCGAATCCAATATCGACTGACCTGCTTGGCAATTCGACTCGTTTGGTCGCCGTGCTCGAGCCAGGCCTTAAACTGGTCGATCGTCATGACGGTAACTGGCCCAACTCGCCAACCAGAGCCGTAACTTGCTCGGTATGCCGCCATTGCCGCATTCTCAGAACGAAAGCCGAGCATCGCTTTGTGTTCGTCGAATCGCTTGCCGCTTTTGCCAAGCTGGTCAATCACGAATACCAACTGGCTCCACTTATCAGGACCAACAAATACGTCCACATGATCGCCGTCGCGACCCTGCGTTCCCTTGATGTATCCATAGTCCGCACCCATTGGCGGCCATTCGGGACGGCGACGACTGCCTTTGGGGGTTTCGATCGAGATACGCAGCCCCTGGAAGTTAATGTGCTGCATGCGGTAATTGCCCGCCTCGCGCTGAGCGTCCGTTGGTCCAGCCATGCGATCACCAGCCATGCGATCACTTAGCGCTGCTGAAAATCGCAGAATCAACTCACCTTGATTGCGAAACGAATAATAATCCGTTCCTCGCTTGATTCGTTCCCAATCTTGGTCGATACTATTGTCTGAGGGTTCACCTACCTCCCGATGTCTCTGGCTAACGCTGGGTGCGGGGTTCTGGGGTGAACCCTTTTTTCGTATCGCATGAACGGAATAAAATCGCTTGCCAGTCCGTAGAAATTCCTTGACTCGAATCAAGGCTTCGAACGGATCGCCATCCAGGACAACATTTCCGTGGTGAAATAAATGCACCTGCAGTAGATTGCCGTCCGCAGTTTTTGGCGGATCACTCTTCACTAACTTGGCATGCTTCAGAAGATCTATGATACCAACGATCGATTTCGTGGAATCCAAACTGTGATTGGTGGCCTCTTTGATTCCTTTCTTATCAATAGTGATCATCCAACCAGTGTCTTCGTTTTTAACTTGTGTATCTCGCAAGTTCTGCAAGGCCCATTCTTTCGCCTGCTTGTGAATGGATACTTCGGATACTTCATGCCTACTTAAAACCGCTGAATCGATCTTCACCAACTTGTGAGCAAACCGCCCACCTGTTCCATCGGGCGAACCAGCCGGAAACCGTGGATGTTTGTCGGAATCGAATTCCTGCGAAGAATAACGATTCAATTCTGCTTGGGTATATCGCACAATAGACTCGGTAGCTGAGCTGGAATATTTCTGTTCAGCAAAATCATGTCGCCAAATTTTCGCTCCAACCGATCCATGTTGACCAACTAGCTGAAACCCGAGCGGTCGCCAAACTTTTTCGCCAACTGCATCGTCAACCGTGTTCGCAACCACGTGCGTTACCCCGCGACTGCGAAAATGATCCACCAACAACGGGTAGATTTTTTTCATGAGGCCGTTGCCGCGCGCTGCCTTGTCGAGTGTCGCATCGTCAATCTGAGCGCGCTTGCCATCGAGGTTGAAATTGACATGACCCACCTGATCTTGCCCGCGAAGGATATTCAGCCGCCCAGCCCAAGGTGACGCAATAGAAAATCCATCTCCAAGATCGGCAGTGATAGATTTCGCTCTTTGTGGACTAGGTTTCTGCGACGATGAATCCTTTTTGATGAATTCCCCACCAATACCGCCAACGGATCCTGCATCAGCTCGAGGGTGTTCTGATTCGTCAAATATAAATCCTCGCTGATTTCTGGATGATTTGACTTTACGAGCTGCGTAGAGATCGACAGGCCATTTTCGCAGTACCAGTTGGTTTATGACTGATTGTTTTTCCAATTCATTGGTTAAAGTCACCATGGCGACCCCAGTGATCGAGATGCTAAATAAATCACGTCGAGCAATAGCAATGGACTCGTTACTATTCCAGGCTTTTTAAATAACCAATGAGTACCTACACAATCCACTGCCCGCACAAGCGAAAACAGAAATACCCACCGATGATCAACCAATGCACTCCAGCTCAAGCTCACAACAAATGCCTGAAACATAAAGTAGATTGCAGCCGGTATTCCCAAGGTCTTCCAGATGGAGCCAGCCGACTCTTCAATAGTATGAATAATCGTGATCAACAGTGAAAACCAAAACCACAACGGAATATCCATGTGAATCACTTCCTTCTATTCAGCCAGCCAGAGTCAACATCCCACCTGGCTGTAATGCTTGCCAAATTGCTTGCTTCAGTTGATCCGCCGAACTTGGCACTAACTGCTGACCGCCACTGCAAGTCCGCATTTGCATCATCGCACTCACGATCTGGGGATTGAATACAACACATTCTTCATCGGTTGGAATGCTTAATCCAATCGCGTCGGCTAAATCGCTGTTTTTGATTTTCAAGCCCATGTCCCAGCAAGCTTTGAGCGACTTTAGTTTCGCTTCGATGTTCGGACTCTCGTTCTCAATGATGAATTTCAAATAATGCCTACCCGATGTCGGAAAATTCCACATCTGGACCGGTCGCAAAAAGTCATCCGTGATCGTCTCTTCGAGATTGCGCGAATCGTAATCGACGATATCAGCGAACGTTGCTAGGTGAGCATCGGCGACACCGGAACCGAGCCCAGTTGCATCGGCCTCGCTAGTGAGAGTTTGCCCAAGAATGTACCGCTTGATTTTGTGACCGAAGTAATCCTTGATGACCGTCAGAATTCGATCGACGCCCTGCAAACCTGGCTCGATGTGCTCGACGCCATATTGGTCTTGTTGATCTCCTGGAAATACCGGTACCAGAATGATCGTTCGCCCACCGGCGATAACCTTTTTGGCTGCATTCTCAGTCTCAGCTTTACCTCGCGGATTGTTGGCCGGGTATCGCCACAACTCGACGCCAAAAGCCGATCGGTCGAGATACTCGAGCGCTCGCTGTAGACACTCGACCATGGCATACCAGACCCAATAGATGCGAGATCGAATGCCAACGCCATGAATCCTACCAGAGGAATAGGCGTCAGCAAAAACGCCATCTTCGACTGAATGTTTGTGGACCAAGAGTAATTTTCTCTCGGACTGGCTCAACCAATAAACCATACCTTGTTCTGAATACTCAATTCGCTGTCGATCCATACCTAACAATCGACGGTCCATCTGGCCCATGACACCCAACTTGATACCGACTTGGCCGGGATCGTAATTTCCACTCCCGTCGTCGTATCGAAATACCAACTTGTCACCGTGACGCGGTTCCCATCGTGAAACCGCAATGCAGCGCCGATCGTCAATTTCTCGACTGGCATATTGCATCGCTATTCCGTATCGACCGTACCAGCAAGCTTCCAAAAGACATCGCCTCATTTCCAGGAAGCGCGGCGTGCGATTAAAGATCTTCGTCAGTTTAGATGCGAGATCTTTGCAATCGCTGGTATCATCTTCCGGCTCAATGTGCCATTTCAGCAATGCTGTCGCTCGCTGGCGTGCTTCGAGGCACTCCATTATTCCGCAATCGACTCTCATGCGCTCAGAATTTTCCGGCGAGTGCCGCAGGGCTTCGTCGGAATCTAGGTACGCCCTACCAGCCAATCCAGATTGACTGGCGACCGTAAATATGTGTGGGACCGTCATCTCGCCAAAGTTCGGCGGAGCCCCGGACCAAAATGACGCCGGGTCTCTCGCGCGAGCAAAGACTTCAGACGGACGTTGTGACGGATCGGTAATCACTTGCTTCCCTTAGCACTAAGACATTGTGGCTTTATTCTCATGAAGTTCCTCGATTCGGAGATCCTCGATTCGGTCCAACACGATTTCCATTTCTTGCAATCGTTTCTGCACTAAATGATTGATTCGCCAACGAACTACGCTTGAAGAACTTGCGAGTTGCGACGTGAGACTCGCCTTGCTTCCATGCCCGTTTTCTTGTTTGCGGTCCAATACCAGGCGCGATGAACGTCCTAGACTTGAACCCCCTAGCAGTTACTTTTCGTGGCACGTAATCGCCAGCGACCTGAATCAACCTGTATGCGTGCTGGTGCTCATGCATTGTGTGATGCACTCGGCAATATTCCCAGACGGCACCACCAGCCGTTGTGGCTGCCATCTCGGAAAACTGATTAAACTTACTCAAGGGAAAATCGTAATATGCATACGTAGCGCCGGGCCCGCTCCTATCTTCGGACTTCATTCCAGGCGACCAGTCCAAAAAAGTAACGAACAACGTACCGCTTTCTCGATTCTCTAGTTCAAAAGCGTACGAATAAACGTTGCTCGACCTAACCACTCGAACCTCGGAAGACCGCAACGCGGACCAATCTTGGTCATCGTAACTCGCATCCAATTGAGAAAGCTCAAACTCATCCTCTTCATCGTCACGTAGAACATTTCCGGCCAGTCGTTCAATGACCGATCGAGAAAGAGAGCTAGAGCGATCCCCGACACTAGAGGCTCCCGATCTAGCTTGACGGCCGGCAAAGTAGCCGCTCAGGTTCGCTCTAGCTCGTCGAAAGAGTTCACTAAATCGCACTCTATTCTCCCTGCCGTGTTGATTTCTCAACAACCGACGATGGTTTTTCTGATGGCATAGTTTTTCTCTGGTTGCTTCATAAACCGCCTCCTGACATTACCTATTCTCTCAGTGGGCATCCGTTGCCACTCTATTCCACGGAAGGTCCTCCCAGCGGGATACACGATCGCGATCTAAATCTGTTGCCACTCCGTACCGCGATGAAGTTGAGACCGACACGTTGCGCTCGGCATAAATACCGTCAGGCACGGATTGCTGAAGCATTCGGAATGCCCCCGATGACGCATCGACTTGATCGGAGTACGCAAATTCCGGAAAGGCGCAAAGCTCTTCCAGGTAATCCGTTGAATTCCACGCGCCTGGTACAATTCGAACGTTACCGGATTCGCATTGGGCTGCGAACGGCAACGAGCGACGAACTTTCGCATCGCCTGGCAGTCGCATCGCTCCTTTAGTTTTCCACTTGCCGCCGACACTCACGACATCGCGATAAACCGCAAACTCCGAAAGCATCACAACCAATTGCTCGGCAATCGATTTTCCGTCGCCACCACCTTCTTGCTCAATCTTGTAAGTATTTCGCGTCTTTTCATCAGACATCCTTCAGGACCCAATAGATTCATTTCTTGGGCATATTGCTCGCAGCCGCAGGTTTTCGGATCGATCTTGATTGCGAAGCTAAAGCCGAGGCAATTTGCGAGATGATTTACGAGTCCAATCCACCATTCAACGATTTTTTTGGCTTCCGTACCAACTCCTTTTTTGAGCAAAAATCTTGCACCATTGTGTTCGGTGAGGCACGCTTGCAGGGCATCGGTAATTGGCAAATTGTTGCGGGTGCGAATCGCTGTTGCGCGACTGCACGTTATTTCGTTGATAGCTTGGGGATGCGTTTCATGTCGAGAGCATCTCTGGCAAACGTCGTCGATAATTGGTACTGGCATCTCAGCCAGCAGACTTGAAATTTCGCATTCCGAGTTGTTTCGAAATTGGCACATCATTCCAAGTAGCCATTGCACTTCAAGACGATTGTCTGACCATCGTATTCGCCAAATGGGAGATTCGATTGCGCTAGATGGCAATCGCAATCATTCCATCCGCATTCGTTGGTTATTTGCCAAGTAACTGTAGATGCATTCCAAATGCAAATACAGCCACTGATTTTTCTACAATTGATGCACCCTAGCGTGCGAAATTCGCCGATTTCACCATTCAATGGTTCGTCGAGGATCGGGCAAATGCACGCCCACAGTGTACCGCCGTCACCTTGATGGCATTCTTCGGACGTTGGCGTGCTGCTCCATCCGAACACGCCTGGACTGATTTCATTCCAGTAAATTTCACATGTCGTAGTTGGACAGCCTTGCCCAGATGACGACGAACTGCTCGACGAACTGCTCGACGAACTGCTCGACGAACTGCTCGACGAACTGCTCGACGAACTGCTCGACGAACTGC
>SYJV01000406.1 GCA_005798335.1 Planctomycetaceae bacterium
ACGAACGCATGTGGACAGCGATTGCCACTTGTAAGAAACAAGAACGCAACTTCTTCACCTATTTGCACGATTCCATCGCCGCTCACCTCAATCAGCAACCAAATCCCAGCTTGCTCTCTGAATAACTCCGTGAACGGTTACGAAAAATCGATATGGCAGGTCTTTTGCCTGCGAAATTCCAATCCTTGGTGACGAACTAATTGCGAAGGGCTTGCTGGTTACCAGCGTCGGTTGCGACTCCAGCCATATCATGTCGCCGGTAAGCAGATCTTCACCGTCGATCGACTTGTCGATGGCCAGTGCTTGGCACAATCTTGCAGGACCGGTCGAAATCAATTGCGGAACGATAGTCGACCGATTATGCCTCATGTGCGAAATTCCTTCCAGCGGCTCGATGGCGCGGACGAGAACTGCTGCTCCGACTTCCATGGGCTCGGTAACGACATTGACGCAGAATTTTGCGTGGATAGTGTAGACATACAATTTACCCGCAGCTCCGAACATGGATGCATTCCGCTGCGTCTGGCCCCGATAACTATGGCTGGCGGGATCGCCCTGATGCAGATAAGCTTCCACTTCAACTATGATTCCGCTCAGCCGCTGGCCATCGTCCAGTCGACGCACTAGAAGTTTGCCGAGCAAGTCCTCAGCTACAACCAATGTATCGCGGTTGTAGAATCGCTTACCTAATCGCTTTCGGGAATCAACGCTCCGTTTCGCCAATTCAGTAATCCCTCCGTTGCCATGCATACTGTTCGAATTCAAGCTGCTGCAATCGTTGCTCGACGCGACCAGGTATTTCAGCCAGGTCAAGTGGTAATCCACGGAGGCCAAATTGTCGAGGTTACATCGCGGCTGGATCAGCGTCCCGATGTCGATTTGGGCGAGCAAGTCATTTTACCTGGTCTGGTCAATCCTCATACGCATCTTGAATTCTGCCAGCTTTCTCAGCCGTTTCCATCGGGTTCGAATTTCCCGCAGTGGATATCGTCGGTCGTCAACTATCGGCGTCAACGTGATAGCGGAAAAGAGCTGGAGCAAATTCGCGAGGACCTACGATGTTCGATCGAAGCGGGACTAGCCGAATCTCGCGACTTTGGTGTGGCGACTTTGTGTGATATCGCGACGATGCCGTGGTCTCTTGAGTGCTTGCCGGACTTTGACCGATCAATGCGGTCGATGGACTCCCCAGACGCATCTGCATGGGATCGATCGCGAGTGTTGCAGCACCGCTTTCCAACGGTCGTGGCTGCGCTGGAACAAATTGGTTTGGACGAAAATCGCGGTGCACAAAGTGACGCTTGGCGGCGCGAAATTGAACAACAATATCAAACTGGGCAAGCCAGTACTAGCGACCGACGTTTGCTTGAGATCGCGTTGTCGCCGCACGCACCCTATTCGACTGCGTGGTCATTCTTCACAGCCGTGGTGCAGATTGCCAAGTCGTCCGATCGCTTGCTGGTCACGCACTTGGCAGAGAGCCAGGACGAGCTACAGTGGCTGCGAGATGGAACCGGTGCGTTCCGTGATGTATTCGAGCGGCTTGGAATTCGTGCAAGTGAAATACAACGCCCGACCGTTACTGAGGTTATCGAGCAGCTCGCCGGCGCTCCTCGATCGCTGCTGGTTCACGGCAATTACTTGACCGATCAAGAGATTCAGATCGTGGCCAAGCATCGCGATCGCATGCGCGTCGCCTATTGCCCGAGAACACATAGTCATTTCGGCCATGAAGAATATCCGTTGGAAAAACTCCGGCGCGCAGGCATCGATGTGGTGCTGGGAACCGATTCACGTGCGAGCAATCCGGACTTGAATCTCTGGCAAGAAGCTCGTCATGCTCTGTCGCTCCATAAAAGTTTATCGCCCTGGGACGCGCTGGAAACAATTACGCTGGGAGCATCGCAGTCGCTCGGCCTCCACCACCGATACGGCGCGATCGCTCCCGGCTTCGACGCAGTGTTGTGCGTGGCCACTGCGCCAAAGAAGAAATTGATTTCAACTGAACTGATCGAATTCCTCTTCGAGAACAACCATCGATTAATACCGTTATGGCAGGAGCGATTGTTGCACGATAAAGGTGCGAGTCGATGATTGGTAATACTCGATCCGTCTGAGGAAAAAGGACCCGACCCATGGCTCCATGACCCACACATACGGATCGTCTTCTTCCATTTCGTAGTATCCGATCACGTTAACATGAGCCATACCGTTGATGGTATAGCCAATCATGATCGGTGAGCGATAACGTGTATTATTCTTCAGCCAACTCACAGTCAAATTGCTGGCAGGAAACGGGTCGCGCATAGTCGCTTTCCACTGCATATTCTTATCGCTATCGGTGTAGGCATTGGGTGAGGTGAAGCCCGGTGCTAGAATCGTTGCGAGCCCATGCGTAGGCATGCCACCAATCTTGGGGCCAGTGGCTGAGTTTACTAAGTGTCCGCAGAGCGCGATGAGTTTTCCCTGATCGATTTGCGGACGCCCGCCGCCTATGACTTTTGCCCAGAATGAAAGGCAAGCTGCCCAGCACGCCATATCGTGCGTTTGACGAATGGCTGTCATACCAGCAAAATTCCTTCCCAATGGTGATTGGTTCGGTGCTCCGGGAATCATCTCCGATGACCGGTTCCAAGCATCGCTGCTAGATGGAGGTGGTATGAGTTTTAGACGTGAGTCCAATTCGTCCAATGTGCCCTTACCAACAACTCCGTCAGGTGTCTTTCCCGGAAATGCCTTTCTTTGGAAATCTTGCACTCGCAGGTAGGTCTCGTTTCCGAAAACACCATCGAGTTCGCCCGACTGCTTTATCGATTTCGGCAGCGGGTATCCCAGCCTGACCAGGGCAGTTTGCAGAATTCGCACAGGTTCGCCCAACGCACCGCGGATATCACTTTTCTTCCGAACGAAACATCTTCAAAGTATGGATCACGAAACCAATTCGATTGAAAGACCATTTCAATTCTCCGGGAAACGAACATGGCGAAATGAACGTTAGCGAAATAAGCTCGCTGGCATCGCCCGCAGTATTCTGCGCAATGCTACGATGTATTTACCGCTCTACCAAGGAAGTCCGAGAGTGACCGCCAGTTGGACGTTGGACACTGACATCAAACGCATGTTGGCACCTGCGATTGAAGTAAGGATCGGCCCGAAAATAACTATCGGGATTTTTGTGGATCATTGCGAGATCCACCCTACTATTGCCACGCTGGTCCTGAGACGGTCACCGTTGACTATCCGTGGTAATGAAGTGGGTATATTGGTACTATGCCCAAAACTCTCGATCGCCCCTCTCGAATTAGCCTGGAGTGCAAAAAAATCGGGCTTGACGCTAGATTTAAGCTTGGAAGCCTTGTTCAACAGAAGTAATGGAAACGCAGGCAATTGATTTCCGCGCCTTATTTTCCATATACGATGAAAACAGAAAAAAACCGATCTGAGTTTTCCACGCAAAAAATCCTTCACCCCATTGCCTGTAGGGTAAAAGCCAGTGGAATCGAACCGAACGATCCACACACTAGGTTTTTGCTGGATTCCAGTCCTGTGCTATGGAATTTCAGTGTCGGCAAGGAATGCCAACAGATCGCGCAGTTCTGGAAGCGTTATCTGATCGGTCAGTCCAGTTGGCATCAGGGATGTGGTCAATTCCTTGCGGTGTACGATCTGGTCTTTCTGAAAGACGCGTTCGTTGCCTTGAGCATCGCGGAATACTTCGGTACTGGAAGATCGCAGCAGAATTCCACTGAACACGGTTCCATCTTCCAATTCCAATAGTGTCGAGTAGAACTGGGGAGCGACGTCGCGATTTGGTTCGAGCATCGACCGGAGTAATCCCAATCGATCGCTTTGTTTCGAGATCATGCTCAGGTCCGGCCCGACCACGTTGCCACGACCGTGGTAGCGATGGCAGTTCGCGCACTGAGCCAATCTCGTATTAAAAAAAATTCGCCGGCCAACATCTTTGCGAGCTTGACCGGGCAACGCGTCAATAGCGTTCAGCCAAGCTTGTGTATCGTGCAGCGGCGGACGCCCCAAGGATTTGTCGCTTGACTTTGCCAAGGCCTGGAACGCTTGAGCTAACTCTGCATCCTGTTGCTCGACGGACTGAAGTCGCCGTCGATCTGCATCCTCCAGTGGATGCAGTCGCAAGGCTCGCATCGCTTCGTGCTGAAGGCTCCTATTCGGCTGCGTTGCAATTTCGATCAACAATTCCAAATGCTTCTTCGACGACGTATTGCTAAGTCCAGCGATGGCATCGGCTCGCAGTGACTCGGTATTGCGTTTCGAACTGGCAATTTGTGCCAGCAAGTCCATGGCATCGCTCGACCCATGCAGTGTCAAGTGTCTCACAACTTCGTTGGACAACGACACGTTATCGATTCGCAGTAGATCACCGAGCAATGAAATCGTGATACGTTTGTCACCAGGTGGCAACAATCGCAATAAATAGGCTTTGACGAGCGCGGATGTGTTGGCATCGGTAACTCGTGCAAACAACATCGCCGCTTCGGTAACTCCGGCTTCGGGTTCGCCTCGCAATGTGTTCCACGCAGCCAGGGCAGCTTCGAACAATCGGAAATTAATATTGGGTTCGGCGAGAATTTTTTCTACGTCGCCAGCAAAATCTGTCAGTAGTCCGTCTGCAATCCAGCGCAAGCATTCAAAGCGAATTTCTGGGTCCGCGTCGAACAAGAACTCTGACACCCACCGCCTTTCGCTGAGATTGACGCGGCGCAGTACAATCAATGCCCACACTCGTTCGCTCGGTGGCAGAGCTCGTACGGTTTGGGGAGTCCAATCGCGGCTACGTCGAGCCAATTCGGTCAATGCCGCGTCGGCGAGAAAAGCATCGTTGCCGCGCGCTAGCTCAAACAATCGCGGTTGTGAAAGTTGCGTCTTGCCCAACCGAAGATCGCTAGCCAGCCGAGCCGCATCGTTTTCCGGTTCCCATGACTGTGCCTTCCATTTGGCAACTTGCGGATCGATGTCCAGTCGCCACAGACGACCGCGTCGATGCACTGGGTAGGAACTGAATACCCAATCCGTCAGATAGAACTCGCCTTTGAGACCTGGGGCGATGCCGACCGGTCGAAAGTGATCGCTTCCTCGCAATAATTCGACTCGCTTGGCTGAGTAACTTGCTCCTTGCCGAACTAACGGAAAGTAATCGATGCAATGATTGCTCCACGAGGGCACCAGCACTCCACCGCCAAACTCAGCCAGCGCGCAGGGACCTTCGCCGGTCGGATGCACCATACCTAAAGTCCCTCTCAGTTCGCCGTTCCACGCCACGAAAGGATGAATCGCTGCGTTGCCGTACGCGCGCTGGTAACCATAGTCGCCACCATCGACGATATGGAGCAAGCGGCAGGGTGGACGGCTGCCGGGGTCATTTTCAACGGCGAACATTTCGCCATTGTCGCGGACCAACAGTCCAAACGGATTCCAGAATCCGTATGCGATGCGCCGTAGTTTGGTTCCAGTTGCCGAGCAACAAAAAATTCCACCCTCGCCGCGACCGGTGTGGCGCGTACCATCGCTGCCAATCATCTGCCAAGTCTTGCTGTAATTCTCGCCTAACGAAAACAACAAGTCGCCGTCGGGCATCCAGGCCAGACCGCTTAGACCATTGTGCGGATATGTCTCGTCGGTGGCCAGAGTGATCACATTCTCTTCAATATCGCCGATCCCATCTCCATCGGTATCCTTAACTCGCAAAATGCGGTCGCGTTCCGCTACATAGAGCCAATCGTTCGGTCCATGTTTGATGTGCATTGTGGCTTCGGTACGATTGTAAAACACGCGACGGTCGCCACCGGTGGAGGCAAACGTCAGAATTTCATCGTACTTGGGCCCGGCATACTGGTCGGGTCGAAAGTGAGTGTGGGACGAAACAAGCCAAATTCGTCCAGCAGCATCGACATCAATGCCGGTCGGCGTAACCAAGCTGGGATGTTCTGCCAACAAAGTCAATTGAACGCCAGGCTCTAATATCGAAATCTGCGGTGCGAGATTATCGGGAACCTCAGGGGCTTTGGTGACCTGCGCTTGCAGAAACGAATTGCCTAAAAAGGCAGCTATACAGCTCGCGACCATACAACTCACCACAAATCGCCGCATTGAACTCTCCTTCGACGCAAGAAATTTCCTGCCAAATATCGCTCGAGAAACAAGTATCAGGAACGTGTCAGGTACTTTTTGCGAGGAACTCGCTCTTCGCGTGCTGCGCACAAAAAGCACCTGACACGTTCCTGACATTTGTTTCTCGGCTATTCTTAATTGCTGGCCGCAATCGGTCTGAGCACGACTCGCCGCAAGTCCATAACGGCGACACCGGGTTTGGTTTTTGGTCGCACAGCAAGTGTGTGTTTTCCAGAGGGCAATTGCACTTGTCCAATCGTCTTCTGGATCATGTTCTGAAAATGACCGGTATCGGTGACAGTGAAGCTCAGCGATTGGCCGGCGACTTCGATTTGCACTTCCGCACCACCACTTCCCTTGCCAGCTCCTTGCTGCACTTCCACTTCATAGCTTCCGGAATTGACCACTTCGAATTCCCAGTCGGCCCAGTCGCTGACGCTGGTCCAAAATCCCAGAACATTCTTGTTGCTTTGAGGTTCGTATCTCATCTTCTGTGCGTGGACACGCGCATCCTTGGCATGGAGTCGAATATCGCCGATGGCAGGTGTAATTTTCGGGCGGGAACCCTTGGTAGCGGCATTCATCGCCGCGCGCCAGTTGCGCCACTTGACGGCTGTTGCTGCGGCTGTCGTATCGGCAACTAACTTGGAGGAATCGTGCCGAATATACAAATCGCTGTGCAATTCGCTATCGAATTCTGGATTCATCACCGGCATTTGCGCGCCGACTTGAATTCGCCAGGCTGCTAATTCCTGCTGCAAGCGTTTCGCGATATCGGACTGTTCGGCAGCTCGATTGTTGGCTTCCGAAGGATCGGCGTCGAGGTCGAACAACTCCAGCGCACCGTCTTCGAATTGCTCGATCAGTTTCCACTTGCCGCTGCGCAACGCGCCGGCTGGTCGACCACCTTGGTTGGTATAGTTGGGAAAGTGCCAGAAGAGACTTCTCGGTTTCAGCGACTGGCCCTGCAAGTGGCTAAACAAACTCACGCCGTCCAGAGGTCCGACCGTTTTGGCAACATCAACGCCTGCCGCGTCGAGCAAAGTCGGAACCAAGTCGGTTGACACAACTGGTTCGTTGCTGGTCGACGCAGGTCGTATGTGTCCGGGCCAGCGAATGATCAATGGTTCGCGCAAGCCGCCTTCGTACAAGTAGCCTTTGCCGGCGCGATAGGGCGTATTGTGTGTCGCTGGTGTTCCTTCGGACTCAAGTACATGCAAGCCCCCGTTATCGCTCGTAAAAATAAAGACCGTTCGCTGTGCCAGATCAAGCTGGTCGACGGCGTGCATCAACTGACCGACTGCATCGTCAAGCGTCTCGATCATGGCGGCATAGGTTGGATGAAAAGCATCGGCGTGTTTGTCGATCAAATTCTGTTTGGCGCGCAGGGGTATATGTGGATTGTTGTGAGGCACGTAACAAAAAAAGGGTTTGTCTTTATTGGCAGTAATGAACTGAATCGCGGCGCTGGTCGTTGCAAACTCGCTTTTACCTCCCTCTTGATCCGACGAATCAGAATTCGCGGTTGGCGTGAACACAACGTCAAAGCCCTGTTTCCCGGGATCGAAACCCGCGCCGCCTAGGTGCCACTTGCCAAAAATTCCGGTCGCATATCCTGCCTGCTTGAGCCATTCGGCCAGGGTCATTTCCTCCAGCGGCAACTGGCCTTCGATCACAGGCTGCAATAACTTTTGCGATTTTGCGTCGGGCCTTCCCGGGAGATAATTCGTCAAATGCAAGCGTGCGGGGAACCTACCCGTCATCAATGCGGCTCGCGAAGGCGAACAAATGGGCTGAGCCGTATACGCGCAAGTGAATCTAATTCCATCAGCCGCAAGGCTGTCCAAGTTGGGCGTGGTTTGATCTTTACGGCCATAGCACGACAAATCGTTGATCCCCAGGTCGTCCGCAAAAACTAGCACAATATTGGGTTTCGAGATTTGTGACCAAGCCGATCCGGATACGAAACAAACACAAGGTAGTGCCAGCAAAAAGAGCTTAAGTTGATTCATAGGTGCAGGCTTAATTTGGATATGGCTGGCCATGTAGGAGAGTTGAAGCTACTCGTCAAATTCTTGCGAAATGATTCTACTATGCCATCTCTCGGCACGTCACCGGGAGAACGCGTCAATTCGGCTCCAACTTCCCAATTTCTGGAGCTAGTTGACGAATTGCCTAAGATTGATGGCGGTGAAGTATGCGTGCCACAAATTGTGAAATTCGAAGCTGCACTTGCTAGGTTGGCGTGAGTAATACTCGATTGCGAACGTCGGAACGACCCACGCAGAGTTGGCTTGGTTTAAACTATGAATAGTGTGAGTGAATCAGCGCATGAACGCTACTTGCGCAAGCTCGATGAGGCTGGTCGAGAACTGGCTGAACTAGCGAGTAAGCATCGTCGTTTGGTAGGGACGCGAACTATTCTTTTCTTCGCTGCACTCATTTGTTTAGCATATGGCTACGCGCGCGAGGCTCTCAATCTGCCGATCGTGTTAGTTGGTTGGTTGCTCGCCGTCGGTTTTCTTGTGGCAATCGTGGTGCACGAACACGTGCGACGAAAGCAATTAAAATTAAAGGACACTCAACGGTTATATAACAAACTGTTGGCTAGACTTGACCGCCGTTGGAATGATCTTGCTGTGCCGCCAACAGTTGGCCGAGCGGATGGATCTTCAGATGACCGAGCCAATGGCGTGGCTAACGATTTGGACGTATTTGGTCGTGGCAGTCTGTTGCAGTTATTTTCGCTGGCTGGTACGTCAATCGGTCATGCGACACTGCGTCAGTGGCTGACTTTGCGAGTTGACTGGCCGACTATTCAAGTTCGGCAGCGAGCCGTGCAATCGCTGACGAAACTATCGCAACTGCGCGAAGAAATTCTGTTAGCGATTGCCCAGGTCAGCGAAGGGGACGAAGACATGCATGCGTTGCCGGCTTGGGCGGCTGGCGAGCGTTGGTTCGCAACGCATCGATTGGCTCATGCTGTATCCATTCTTGGGCCAGCGATTGTGGTGCTTGCGATAATCTTGCTGCTGATTGCTGTCAGTCTCGGTGAACGGACTTTGGGGATCGCAGCGGCCTATACTTTGGGAGTCGGCTTTGGCGTGAACTTGCTGGCCACGATTGGTTGGGGCAGTTGGTTGCACGATATCTTCAGTCGTATCAATGGTAAACACCGGGACGTATACCAATTTCAAAGCGTGTTTGCGCGGCTCGCGGAATTGCCGTCCGACGGCGGATTATTGGATGCTATTCGCCATTCGGCTTGCGATGGACCAATGTGCGCTGTCGTGGCCTTCAAGCAGCTTACGCCCCTAGTGAAACTAGCCAATTTGCAACGCGATGTACTGTTGTACGTGCTCTATTTAGTTCTCCAATTGGCGTTCTTGTGGGACTTTCGTATCCTCGAGTTACTCGAACGGTGGCAGAAGAAATTTGGTACCAGCGCCGCGAATTGGTTTCAGTCGTTGGGCGAGTTCGAGGCTGTGCTATGTGGAGCTACGCTCGCCGAAGAGTGCCCTCAATGGTGCTTTGCAAGTCCGACCGAGGATTCAAAGATCCTGTTTGCCGCCAAGGACTTGGGCCATCCGCTGCTGAGAGATCAAAGTCGAATCATCAACGACGTGGAATTGTTGAGCACTCATCCGCTGCTCCTAGTGACCGGTTCCAATATGGCAGGCAAAAGTACTTTGCTGCGTTCGATCGGATTGAACGAGTTACTCAATCGCACCGGCGCACCAGTGTGTGCATCGCAGCTAACGACCGCTGCCTATGTAATAGCGACCAGCATACGTGTGCGCGATAGTCTACAAGACGGCGTCTCGTTCTTCATGGCCGAATTGCATCGCCTGAAACAAGTGGTTGATATAGCCGAAGAGAGTTCCGGTCAACGCGATAGGCCAGTTCTATTTCTACTGGACGAGATTCTGCAAGGGACCAACAGTCGCGAACGCCAAATTGCCGTGGTAACTGTCATCCATCGCCTGCTCGCGTGTGGAGCTGTCGGAGCGGTATCGACCCACGATCTCGACCTAGCATCGCTGGCCGAGATTCAGCGCACAAGCCAAATTGTGCACTTTCGCGAGTTCTTCGAGACAGTCGATGGCCAAGAAACCATGCGTTTTGACTATAAAATGCGTCCTGGCCCCACGCCAACTACCAACGCGTTGCGACTGCTAAGACTGGTTGGCTTGGATCGCTCGACGTAGGCCAGTGCGAAATCAAAAATACTCTGGCGCAGCGGCTGAGAAACAATCCAATGCATCACGAGTGGCACGAACGTTATGCACGCGAAGAATTTGAATTCTAGAAAGCGCTAATGCAATCGAAATGCCGAGCGTTCCGGCAGTACGATCGGCCCCCTTGTCGCCAATCAACTTGCCGATAAAACCTTTGCGAGAATGGCCAATCAAGATTGGTCGGCCAAGTTGATGAAATTGCCGACAGGCAGCGATCAATAGCAAATTGTGCTGATGTGTCTTACCGAACCCGATGCCGGGATCCAAGCAGATTTTTTGAGGATCGATCCCTAAACTGCAAAGTGAGTTGTCTCGACGTTTCAAAAAATCTATGACCTCTACGACAACGTCGACGTAGGATGGATGGTCTTGCATCGTTTGCGGGGTTCCTTGCATATGCATCGCGCAAACAGCGGCTCCTGTGGTCGAAGCAGTTTCACACATTGCCGGGTCCGCTTGCAAACCAGATATATCGTTAATGATCTCAGCTCCCAGCGAAATTGCCGCAGCCGCGACTGTCGCTTTGGAAGTATCTATGGAGATCGCCGCATGGACACGACTGGTCAACCCTTCGATCACTGGAAGCACTCGACGCAGTTCCTCGTCGACGGAGACCGACTGGCTGTACGGTCGCGTGCTTTCGCCTCCGATATCGAGAATCGTCGCTCCTTCATCCTCGAGCCTAAGGGCCTGGTCGATAGCCAACTGAGGACTAAAAAAATGCCCGCCATCGGAAAAGCTGTCCGGCGTCACGTTGACGATGCCCATCAATTCGGGCAGTTTCCCGAAATGAAGAGTTCGCGTTCTCAGTGTCCAGCTCGCACTTCTGGCGCGTTCAATTTCCGGCATAGATTCAGCGATGTTGAATAGCAGAAAGCGGGAATCTTGGTTGAGGTGCAATTTCCGTGAAGGGCGTGTCCGCGACAAAGATCATTCCCGCTTGATCGGCGCGACCACGGCGTTCTGCAGGCATAAATTCGACAGCAGTAGTTATGATCAACTTGACGGCACCATCTGTGGTCTTGATCAAAGCTGGACAAGTTGCCTGGGGACTACGCGGTGTTCGCCATATGCACATCAACTGTGAGGTCTCTACATCGTATTGCCGAGTCTCACCGAATGGTACATCCGTTGGATTGTAGAAACTGATGATAATACTCTTGTGGTCGGCAGTTATCGTCATTCCGTCCGGAACCGCATCTTGGCCGGTAAAATCCAGCACGACGCGACGCTCCACCAGCTCGCCTCGATCGATATCGAGTTCGTATTCGACGACTTGCCGTAACAGTGAATCGATATCCAACAATCGAACACACTCTGCCGACTCGATGAACGCTTTACCGTTACTGCACCCCCGATCGTCGAGCAACTTGATGAGACGATTATCCCGCCCGCGAAATAGATAAAGTCCAGCTTTGCGAGTCTTGAATTCCAGATCTTTAGTTCCAAAAACGATATTGTCCCGAAAAACATAGCCGTCGTTAATCGTCGTATTATCGACTCCCTGATCAATCCCGTCACAAAACACAGTCCATTTGTGCGTGACAATATCGAACAGCGCCAATTCGTGTTCGGCGCCAACCACAAATTTTCCTGCGACGTCGGTCGGCTTAGCGAATCCCGGGCGACCAGGCAAGATGAACGATCGATTGGTTTGGCTCGACATGTCAAATAAATTCAGGGATCCAAACCGATTTTCGGGGCCATGTTGGATTGCCACCCAACTGAATTGGTTGCTTTCGAGGCTCGTCGGGCCTTCCGGCAAAAATCGCATTACATCGGTCGGAGGTTGATACAGCAACTGGGCATCAAGAATCAACGTCATATGTGTTGTCGATTTCGAATTTGGAAGTCAAATAAAGTTGCAAAGTGCGCAAATGGAATGGCGCTCCGCCAATTATTCCCGAATCCTGGTGTGACTGCGATGGCAATTTCCTGGCAAGGTTAGATTCTAAGCTCGTGAGCGCTAGTTCCAAATATCAGACAACTATTTTTGCGTGGTGCTCCCTATCAATTGGAGATAGTTTTGCGATTCGGTGTGGGCCACCAAGCTGCGATTTTGTCAGCCAGCCTGCTGACGATTTCAGGGTGCTGTTGGGTGACGTTCTTTTCTTCGTGAGGATCGTTGGACAAATTGAATAGTTGCGGTCGCTTCTCCGCCATTGGATGAGAGCTGGCATATCTAGCGCCGACCTCACCATCGTACGTGAGTATCAATTTCCAGCGCCCTTCGATGGCCCAGCGGTACAGCAGCGTTTCTTCCGGATGCTCAATATCCGCTACGTCGTGCGCAAATCCTTCGCCATAAATCGTGTCGCGAGCCAACGGTTTCCCGTCGCGCATGACGGGCAGTAGGTCGATCCCTGGCAGGTCCTTCGGGATTGCGACACCTGCTGCGCTCAAGATAGTCGGTACGATATCGATGCTGCTGGCCAATTCGTTTCGTACTCCAGGTTTGATAACTTCAGGCCATCGAAACATGATCGGTTGACGTACTCCGCCTTCGTAGGGTGATTGCTTGGATCGCAATGCGTAGGCTGGCGATTGGGCATCTTGAATCCAACCATTGTCGGCGATGTAAACGAACAACGAATTGCTGGCCAGTCCGCGCGCGTCGATGAAACTGGTAAGTTCGCCACATGTTTCGTCGAACCATTCGCACATTGCATAATATTTCGCTACGTGTAGCGAATCGACTTTATCGCGGTACTTGGCCAATAATCGTTCCGGAGGTGTGTGTGGAGAATGCGGAAGGAATGGAGCATACCAGACATAGAACGGTTTCTTCTGACTGACTGCCAAGTCAACAAAATCGAAAATCGGCTGGAGTCCTTGGCGGCCGATGACCAGTCCGTCATCACCATGCCGGCCACCAGGATTTGGAAAACCGCGGGTCATGCCATGCGTAAATCCACCTCGCTGGAACGGACCTTCCCACCATTTACCGGATTGGTGGCTGAGGTAGCCCCGCTCTCCCAGTGCCTTTGGAACTGTTGGAATGCGATCGATATGACTGATCAACTGTTCACGTAATCGCGCGTACTCAGGTGACTGCTCACGAGCCAATCGTGGCGCGGGGTCGTTGCCGGAGATCTTGTGTTGGTGAGCGTACAAACCGGTCACCAAAGTTGCCAACGATGGCCGGCAAAGTGCTGAAGGAACATGTCCCCAAGTAAAGACTGCGCTTTGGGCAGCCAGTTTATCAAGATTCGGCGTCTGGATAATTGGGTGCCCCATGAAGCCATAGTCGGTCCAGGCCTGGTCGTCCGACAGGATAAACACTACGTTTGGCGACTGGTCAGCCGACGTCAAACTAGTTACACCAAATACACAAACGCATGTTGCGACAAGGAATTGCTTGAGATAGTTCATATTGCTGTGAGTGATAGATTTGAATATCCTAGCGGTACGGTGCACGCATTGTACTGGAAAACCGTCCCAGTGAATCAACCGAAGTTCGCTCATTAAAACTGCATTGTGAACTAGCTGATGCTGACACGGGACTAGACCAAGTGCACGACCATTTTCTCTGGATGGTGAGCAACATGACGCCGCTAACGATTGGATTCTTTTTCAAAAAGTAGCGCCTTGAGCCTCTCCAATTCGGCCTCGATGTCTGAACGATTTTGGACCTCAAGAGCCGCTCGCTGCTGAGCCTCCTCCAAATGGATCTGGAGCAACTCGGCCCGCTGCTTTTCGGAATCGGCTCGCTGTTTTTCAGCTTCCGCGCGCTGTTTTTCAGCCTCTGCTCGCTGCTTTTCAGCCTCTGCTCGCTGCTTTTCAATATGGGCTTGCTGCTCAAGTTCTCTGCGTACCAGTTCCGTTTCTTCTTGCCTTGAATATTTGCGACCAGTGAGCGCGTGGGAAACGCGCAGCTTTCCGTCCGCTTCGATTTGCAATCGAAATCCAAGTCGACTGGTTATGCCGCCATCGTTATCTTGTTGGTCCAGCCAAGAACCATCTGGTTGAAGATGTCTCAGCAGTAATCGCTGCTCAAGAAAAACGCCCGTCGTGTCGATGAGAATGTACTCAAGTACGCCCAGCATGGCATAGATCGTTGGCTTGTTGGACAGGTCCTGTTGTTGAAATGATCGCTTCGACAAGATTTCGATCGCCACGAGCGGGGCGGGGCCATCGACGCCGACACGGTAGCCACCCAGATTCTGCAAACGCTTGTCAACTTGTACGACCATCTCGTCGGGCGAAACATATGCCGACTTGTCGATTCGATGGTAGTACATGTTAAGATTGGACAGAACTTGAAATTCTGGCTGGTCCTGAAAATGGACTAGCAAGCCAAACAATAGCGTTCGATCAGTCGTGACGTGTGGGATCGATTCCCCCATTTCCTCCTGCCCTTCGTCTTCATAGATTACAGGAACGTCGATGGCGATAATCGGTACGCAATTCTCCGGTAGTGTTTCATCGCGAAATTGTAACGACATTACATGCCTCTAGCGAAAAAGTTTAGTAATCATTGTAGCATGTAGGGCTACACAGTACCAATGTTGGCGAGTTATGGCCGCTCCACCGAAACGGCATCTGTGAAGCAAGACGCGGTGATGACTTGGCAAGAATGCCCATCCCGTAATTGATACGCCTAATTATTGACGGAAACATTTTGCATGAACAAGATTCGCGTTGGTATTGTTGGTTTGGGTGCTAATACACGCTTGCGACACGTACCAGGCTTGCGCGCCTGTGAGGCGGTCGAAATTGTCGGCGTCTGCAATCGATCGCAAGCATCGACTCGAGCTGCCGCGTTGCAATTTGGTATTCCAAGATCGTACTCTACATGGCGCGAGGTCGTTGCCGATGCCGACATCGACGCAGTCGTTATTGGGACTTGGCCATCGCTCCATTGCGAAGTGACTGTGGCAGCCTTGGATGCTGGCAAGCACGTGCTGACCGAAGCTCGCATGGCTCGCGACGCTGACGAAGCCCGACAAATGCTCGCCGCCAGTCAGCGTCATCCGAACTTGACGGCTATGATCGTCCCCAGTCCAATCGGATTGGCAGTTGATCAAGTCCTGAGAGAATTTCTGGACCAGAATTTTATCGGACGCTTGCAAGAGGTGGTCGTCTTGGGCGTAACTGACATGTTCGCAGATCCTGCTTCACCATTGCATTGGAGGCAGGCGACCAAGCACAGTGGCTTGAACGTTTTGACATTGGGGATCTTGCATGAAACGCTGAGCCGTTTCGTGCCTGATCCCGTGAGCGTTTTCGCTCAGGGGAGCATTTATAACGAAACTCGCATCGATCCACTCAGCGGCATTCGTGTTTCTGTGGATGTTCCTGACGCGCTGCATGTGCTGACACAAATGCCTAGCGGCGTCAAAGGAATCTATCATTTGAGCGGCGTTGCGAGTCTTGGGCCTGGACTTCAGATTCACTGGTATGGCAGCGAGGGTACCATCAAATTGCTGGGCTCCAATCCCGAGCAGTTATTTATGGGTCAGCGCGGCACTGGTGAACTGAAGGTCGTTGAAATTCCTGCCGAAAAGCGTTCAGGGTGGCGAGTTGAGCAAGAATTCATCGGTGCCATACGCGGCGAGGAATCGGTAAAGTTCACAACTTTCGAAGACGGATTGCGCTATATGCTGTTTATCCAGGCAGTTACGGAGAGCTTGCGTACTGGAATGCCTGCAACCCTGAGGACTTGAGCCGGTGTAAAAACGTCGATGCGGCAAGGTCAGCCGAGGGGGCAGGCAAGATCGTAATCGCATGTTGCGGACAACGGCGCGAAATTTGCAACCCATTGCGCTCAGCTTGTTGAACCCGTGGAACAATCGACTTTCAATTTATGGAGTGCCCAATGGCTTGGTCTGCAAAGAATTGTATTCTCGTTCCGTATGATTTTTCTGATCATTCCTTACGCGCCGTCGATCAGGCGTTGGAGATGTGTGAGAACTCCAGTCAAGTGCACGTGATTCATGTGCTACCTTACTTGATTCCGGCTGAGCCCGGCGTAATTTGGGCCGACATCGACGACAGCCAACGGATCGAACATGCCAAACGAGCGTTGGACGATGCGCTAAAGGGAGCTGCGTATACCGGCACTCAGCGCCATGTATTGGTTGGCGATGCTGGCGGAGTATGCGTCGAGCAAGCAGAAAAGCTGAAGGCAGATATGATCGTCCTGCCATCGCATGGACGAACTGGCGTTAACCGATTGCTCTTGGGAAGCATTGCCGAACGCATCGTACGACTAGCGAAATGTCCCGTACTGGTGATCAAGCTAAATTCCTGACGACAAAATCCAAAAAAACTTCAATATCGGCATTGTGAATTGGCTGGTGCAGCCTATTGCTTATCGAGCGTTTTACTCCCGCCAAATTTGAGTTTTGATCGCTCGATCCCCAATTGCAGAGACTTTTAATCCAGTAGTTCGGTGGCTAAGAAGAACGACCCTGTGGCGAGCACGATTTCGTTCGGACCGGCTTGTTGGATGGCGATTCGCCAAGCGTCAACTGGGTTTTCGATCATTTGCACGCTTGGCGCGCCGGGTGATGGGCTAGACTCCTGCGATGACCGGAGTTCGTTACAAATTTCTCTTTCCTCCAGCGCGGCTTGATAGAGTTCCGTCGCCGGTAACGCGCGCGGATTCTTGTGGTATTGTGTAACGATCATACGCTCGCAGTATCTGAGGATCTTGCGCAACATGGTTCGGTAATCTTTGTCGCGACTGGACGCGAAAACGAAGGTTGCCTTACGGCCAGGAAAATGTTCTTGCAGCGTTCGTACAGTGGCTGAGATGGAATCAGAATTGTGGGCCACATCGATAATTTGCAGGGGCGAGTGCCCGACGATTTGAACACGCGCTGGAACTTGCACTTCAGCCAGCGCTTCGGCCAATGAATCCGTTTTGACGGGCCAGCCCTGGGATAACAGCCAATCCACGGTTGCCAAAGCTGCGCCCGCATTGTCGGCTTGATGGCTACCGAGCATCGAGAGCTGCCACCGCGATATTCCTAAAAGAGTTGGATCGTATTGCGGCCGGAATAGCAATGTTGCACAGCGAGCCGAATCACCAGGCTTCGATATCGAGTCAGCCATCGGAGCCCAATGGACGAAATAATCTCGATCGATAAGGCGAATCGAACTGCGGCATTGCGCAGCAGTTTCCGTGATCACATGGCGAGCACCGGCGTCGCGAGCACTGCAGATCACCGGTACGGTGGGCTTGATGATTCCCGCCTTTTCACCAGCGATTTGTTCAATAGTTGTTCCCAGTTGCGCCTGGTGATCCAACCCGATGGAAGTGATCACGCAAATACTGGGTTGGCATACGTTGGTACTATCGAGACGACCACCAAGCCCAACTTCGATGACTGCCACGTCCACTCTTTTCGACGCAAAATGCAACATCCCCATGGCTGTGGTAAGCTCGAAGAAAGTCGCACGTCCCGCACCGTCGTTTTCCACGTGCTCAACTGCGATACGCATGCGGTCGACCAGCGCCACCAGTTCGTCGGGAGAACATGGGCGGCCATTGATTCTAATGCGTTCTTCTAGCTTCAGCAGATGGGGAGACGTGTACAAACCAGTGGCCAGACCACCAGCCCGCAACATTTCGGCTATCAGGTGCGAAGTGGAACCTTTGCCCTTAGTACCGGCAACGTGCACAATTTTGTAAGCCGACTGTGGATCGCCCGACAGCTCCAGTAAACGGCGCATACGAGCCAAACGATAGTTGGCAGCGGAATAAGTTGTGTGGCCTGACCTCTCGTAATTGATTCGTTCGTAGAGGTATTGGATCGCCGCTTCATAATTTCCGGACACTCTCGCACCACGACTGAGGAATTTTGGCGAGACAACAGCCAGCAATACATCCGGCTTCGCAATCGCTTGTCACGGCTTGCAGTTATACGATGAACCATCTGGCGAAAAAATCCCGGAGGACCCCATCACCGGCTAGTTTTACCATTTGGTTTTCGAATCCAGTGGAATTGTAACGAACCAAGTCCGGCTGCACGTCGTACCAGCAGGGAACGAATTCCATCAAGGTTGATCAGCTTTTTACCAAGAATTGCTTCGGGTTCTGTCATTCGAGCGAGAATTGTCAACGTTGGAACTGCGGAGATAGCTCAGTTGCGGTTCGACAGTTTCCGGTGACAGAAGTGGAGCTATCGCTTTTTTATAGTCGATCGGCTCACGATTTCGTGTGACTGAATTCCCATGTCGGAATTCAGCGGATATACTCTTGCATTAGTCATATTTGCCACCACTTTTCCAATTTCCTGAACGCACACTGATTTGAAAGACGTTCGATATGAGCGCAGTTGCAACTGCCGATCAAAAGTCTGCATCCCAGGCCCAAGACACGGATGTGATTATCGAGACGAGAAATTTGGGCAAAGTTTACCGTGATTTCTGGGGTCGCAAGAAGGTAAACGCGTTGAAAGCTCTCGACATAGAGGTCAAAAAGGGTGAAATTTTTGGCCTGCTCGGGCCCAATGGTTCCGGAAAATCAACGACCATCAAGCTGATTCAAGGCTTGCTGTTCCCCACTTCGGGCAGGGCCTTTGTTTTCGGGAAAGATGCGCGCGATGTCAGCAAGAACGAACGCATCGGTTATCTTCCTGAAGAGTCCTATTTGTACAAATTCTTGAATGCTGAAGAAACGCTCGACTTCTATGGGCGACTATTCGATATTCCAGCCTCTACTCGACGACAACGCACTGACCAGCTTATCAAAATGGTCGGACTTGACCGTGCACGCCGACGTCAGTTGCGAGAGTATTCCAAAGGCATGACGCGGCGCATCGGCTTGGCGCAAGCACTGATCAACGAACCAGACCTGCTGATTCTGGACGAGCCAACGACGGGATTGGACCCAATTGGTAGCCGCGAAATGAAAGATCTTATTCTCCGCTTGCGCGACGAAGGCAAGACGATTCTCATGTGCTCGCATCAGTTGGCTGACGTGCAAGACGTGTGTGATCGCGTCGCCATCTTGCATCAAGGCGAACTGCGTGAACTGGGGCGTGTAGATAGCTTGCTAAAGGTACGCGACGTTACCGAAGTTCACGCCAAAGGCATTAGTGAGGAAGTCAAGCAAAAGATTGTTGACTTGATCAAAAATTCCGGTGGCGAAGTAATGTCGGTCGACAATCCGACCACGACCATGGAAGAGTTGTTTCTTGACATTGTGCGCGAGAGCGAACAAAGGCCGGGCGCTCGGTTTGGTTCCAAGTAATGCTCACCGACTTTGGCTGTTGAAGTTGACTTTCTCCCATTTCCATTGATTGAATTTCTTGACAAAGTTCTGACGGATTCGAAATGCGCATTGAACGTGAAAGAATGTGGGGCTTCTTCGAGTGGCTCTTTCAACAAGGAGGGTTGCTCAGTGGAGTATTGTTGGTTGTACTTCTGTCGGCTCTTGCATTTACGGTGTGTTACTTGGTGGCGATGGCCCGCTATGGACCCGGCGAAGGCTTTTATGTTGTCACACGGGTAATTTACGAACTGTTCGCGCGCGATCTGCCAAATACTTCATGCAAACGCATTTTTGCTTTTGCGAAACTAGCGTTTCAAGAGGCGATTCGCAGAAAAGTCTTGGCAGTGATGGCGGTGTTCATCGTCGCCTTGCTGTTTGCCGGGTGGTTCTTGGACCCGAACGCCGATTACCCTGCGAAGCTATATATCAGCTTTGTGTTGACCGGCACGAATTACATGGTATTGCTGTTGGGTCTGTTTTTGAGCTGCTTCAGCTTGCCCGCCGATATCAAGAACAAGACTGTTCAGACGATTGTTACCAAACCTGTTCGCAGCACTGAAATCGTGTTGGGGCGAGTACTCGGTTTTACGTTTGTTGGGACTGTGCTGTTGGTCTTGATGGGGTTGCTCAGTTACGTATTCGTAGATCGTGGATTGCGGCATACGCACGAAGCTGAAGAGATCGCCGCCGATGGGATGTCCGGAACTACGTCGTTTGATTCCCATCATGCGCATACTTTCAACGTCAACCCAAACGCTGTCAAAGAGGCTGCCACCGACGAGAAAAAAGGGCACCGCCATTTCGTGGAAATCACCGAGGTCAATGGTCAAAGGGTCTACTCGATAGGGCCCGCGGAAGGCATGTTGGAGGCCAAGATCCCCGTCTTTGGCTCTTTGAAATTTACTGACCGCGAAGGTAAAGAAGCTGACGGCTTGAATGTCGGCTACGAATCTAATTATCAGAAGTATATTGAAGGCGGTACTTTGTGTTCCGCAATATGGAGCTTCAATGGAATTACCGAAAGTCTCGGCGATGAACTGCCCATCGAACTGACGTTAAAAGCTTTTCGAACTTACAAAGGGGACATCGTAACTGGCGTTCAAGGAACGATCATCCTGCGCAGCTCGAACGGACGAGTCGAAAGCGAGCGAATTCCCTTTGTGATCAAAGAATTTGCCGTCGACGAACGCCGAGTCAACCGCAAGCTGAAGGGTACCGTTGACCAAGTTCCGAAGGAACTGGATCTGTACAAAGATATTGCGCCCGATGGAAAAATGGAGGTCATCGTGCGTTGTTCCGACAAAGGTCAGTATTTCGGCATGTCCCAAGCAGATTTGTTCTTGCGCGCCGGCCAGAATTCGTTCGCCTGGAATATGTTCAAAGGCTATCTTGGTATTTGGCTGCAAATGCTGATTATCATTTGCTTCGGCGTTATGTTCAGTACTTTCCTCAGCGGTCCGGTCGCGATGATCGCCACCATGACCTGCTTGGCAATTGGATTCTTCGGCGGTATCGCTGAGGAAGTTGCCCGTGGTACAACTCCTGGCGGTGGTCCAGTGGAATCGATGATTCGCATGGCCAACCAAGCGGGGGCAATGGTAGACCTCGACCTAGGAAATGACGTACTGGAAAAGTCCATACAGGGCGTCGACACCGGAATCATGGGCGCGTTGTACTTGTTGACGATGGGATTGCCCAGTTTTAACGATCTAAATACGTCAGAATTCGTTGCCTACGGGGTGAATATCTTTGAAGGTCTTGTCGCTAGGCATATGACTATGGCGCTGGGCTACTTCGTACTTACGGCAATTGTCGGTTACTTCTTTCTCAAGACTCGGGAGATGGCGGCATGAACTCAGGATCAACCGGTCGCCGCGTATTTTATATCGCCGCCATGGTGGCGATCTTGGTTCCGCTGTTTATGCTTGGTCAGCCTGCCGTGCGCAGCCGGAACGGCAGTCAAGGGCAAGAAGGTGGCGTGCTGGCTCAACTGCGTAGCAAATACGATCTCGGGCAAGGAGACCTGGGGGACATTGATCCGGCCAGCGAGTCTGCTCGGTTAGCGACACTCGGCATGCGCGGCGTTGCCTCCACAATTTTGTGGCAACGAGCTGAGTACTACAAGCGCGAACAATATTGGGATCGATTCTCCGCCACTCTCAATCAAATCGCCTTGCTCCAACCCCACTTTGTCAAAGTGTGGGAATTCCAATCGTGGAATCTGTCGTACAACATTTCGGTAGAATTCGACGACTATCGCCAGCGCTATGAGTGGGTCAAGAAAGGGATCGATTACCTGATCCAAGGCACAACCTACAATCGCCGCAAGCCGCACCTGCCATACGAATTAGGTTGGTTTTTTGGCAGCAAAATGGGCGTCGCTGACGAAAAACTCCAGTTCCGTGAAATGTACCGTCGCGACAAACAGTTTCACGAGGATTTGCTCGGAAAAGGAATGGACCTCAACTCTCAAGAAGGACTTGGACCGGATAACTTACCCGACAACTGGTTGAGCGGTCGGCTGTGGTATGAACGAGCCTACGAAATTGTACGAGCGGGCGCGTTGCCATCCAAGGGTCCCATCAATTTCTACCGCATGTCACCGCAGTGGTTGATCAATTACGCGCAAGCGATCGAAACCGAAGGAGTGCTGAATGAGGCGGCCGCTCAAGCGTGGCGCCGGGCCGGCGGCGGCTGGAGAGTGTTTGGGGAAATTCAAATGGAGACCACGTTTGGCGACGTTATTCGTCTAACCGATTTGAATTTAGCCAACCAGCGATTGTCCGAATCGCAGGAAAAGTTCCTCGCATTCTGCGCCGACAAGAACAAAGAAATGTCGGAAAAACGTCGCAGTTTGCTCAGTCAAAATCAAATCGATGCTTTGGCAATTCCAGCCGAAAAACGAACTGCTGGAGAAATGGCGCTAGTGATCGAAGCCAATATCACATTGCAGGCTCCGTTTGACGAAATCGCCAAAGCTATGCCGCCCGACAAGCAGCTTGAAGCACTCGAACTTGCAATGAACGTTC
>SYJV01000407.1 GCA_005798335.1 Planctomycetaceae bacterium
GGGATAAGCTTCCAGCTTGTCAATATCTTGTGCAAGCAATGGCGAAACTCCGCTACAGGTTGACAAGCTGGAAGCTTATCCCACGTTCGTTGAACGGTATTGCGACTAAACATGGTTTACAATCCTGTTTTGATGACGGGCAATCGCTTTTGCATATACCACTCGAGTTCAATCCGCGTTTTGAGATTTTGCACTACGCTAAGCTAAGACACTAACTGACCAGGCCAACTAGAGTAAATCAATCTTTTCGATCGAATTTTCTTGCAAAAGACTTTATCCCTGTGAGAAATCGTCATTCGGGCGGTGACTTACTTAATGAAGCCTGCTTGGCGATATTGTTGCGTGGGCAGGGATGGCTTTGACAGCCAGCCTATTTGACCATCAGTCGGACGACCGAATTGTGACGCATTTCACGCACGAGCATCTTGCCGAGGTCTTAATCCAGTATGGCGGGGCGCTTGTGCTGTATGCTCGTCAGTGGTGTTCGTGGCCCGATGACGCGGTCCAGGAAGCGCTGTGCGACCTGGTGCAGTTGAATAGTCCGCCTCGCGACGTGCCGGCTTGGCTGTTCAAGGCCGTTCGATTCAAGGCGATCAACTTGGCGAGGGCCGAACGACGTCGGCATGGATACCAAAGTCAATCGGCGCTCGAACGCGATCATTGGTTCGAAAGCCGTCACGAAACTCAAGCGCAGGCGCGCGAATTAGAGTCCATGCTTTCCCAGTTGCCGGACCTCGAGCGAGAAATAGTTGTCGCAAAGGTCTGGGGCGGACTGACATTCGTGCAGATCGCAGACTTGACGAGCAAGCCTACCAGCACCGTTCACCGACTATATTTGCGCGCTCTGGAAGATTTGAAGCAGAGATTCGAAGGCCCTAGCGATGATGAAAACAACGGTGCGTCGCGAATCGAAAAATATAACTCTATGGAGTTGAAACATGAGTGAACCTAACGACAATTCCTGTGACGAGTCTTTTGACGAAACTCAAGACCTGACCACGATCGAGGAGCGTTTAGCGTCCTTTCGCCCGCGAGCGCCTCGGCTGCGTCTGTCGATCAACGTCCCCGTACACTCGGTCTCTGCAAATAACGCGAGTGCTTTGTGGCGATTGCCTAGCATTTCAACATCGGCGGCACGGTGTGGTTGGGTCGCCGGTGTGTGGACTTGTGGTGCCGTCGTCGGTGCGCTGTTGATGTATTTCTTTGTTCGCGATGGAGCAAGCAATTCGATCGTCGATGAACGCGCGGCCAATCACTCGATCGTCAAGGAAGCTGAATCGCCTAATCAGGCAAATACAATTCATGAGCACATTGCTACCGACACTCAAGCGATCGATGTGCAGGTTGCTGGGAGCAGTTTAGGCGACCAGTCCAACATGATCGATTTGCTCAATTCTCAAAGCTTCGTGCGGGAAGATCGAGCGTGGGTTGCCGGTGGACTGTTGCCATCCGGTCGAGCGCTGGTTTCCACTCGACCAGTACAACTCGACGACTCCGTCGTCTCAAGTGCTGGTCCATCGACGGCGATTAACGACCAGACGCTCGGGACTGCCGATCGGATTTGGGAGCTAGAGTACGATTCAACTCCCACATCCTCGCGCGACCGTTTGTTGAATGAACTACTCGACCACAATCCAGCCAAAGTATTTTGAAAGTGATTGACCTAGGAAGGAATAAATAATGAAAAACATGTGTCTATTCTGGTTGACGATGCTTGCGACTCTTGCAAGTCTTCGGTCAGCGAACGCTCAAGTGACTGCTTTGGCCGAAAGAGACTCAAAGAAACAAGACGGCTGGCTGTACGAGCGAAGTGAGTCGACGCCGGTAACCACGGTGGTTCGTGAAGTGGCCATTCATCTTCAACCGGCCGCGCGTCCGGCATTGAAAATTCGCTTGCTGCCCGATGAATTCGAAGTTCGCGAAGGTAATGCTGCCCTGTTCTATCTGAAGGCAGGAGGATTCTTTGAGCAGTCGGCGGTGCGCAATCGTTTTTACGAAATTCATCGAGCGGCGAGCGCTAGCGCCGAGAAATCGAACGTTGAAGTCCAGAACGTACCGCCGAACTCGTATCTTTCGACGGCACCCAAAGACTTGCCGATTGAGGAAGTACGCAAGTACATCAATCTCCTCGATTTTCAGACGTTTTTCTTAGAAGAAGCATGGCGTTTGCGATCGTTCTCGATGGATCGCAACATTCGTCAATTCGCCAGCCCGATCACCTACCTTCTGCCCGAGATACAGGCGATGCGAGAACTGGCTAGGAATCAGAGCATTCGCTGTCGATTGGCGATTGCGGAAGGACGGATGCAAGATGCAGTGCGTATTCTCGGCCAGCAATTCGCTTTCGCTAGGCATTTGGGGAACGATGATTTTTATGTATCAGCCCTGGTCGGTTTTGCCATCCCACAAGTTGCTTGTAACGATGCACTTTATTTGGTCGAGCACAAAGATGCACCGAATCTGTACTGGGCGCTGGCCGCGCTACCAAACCCGCTGGTGGAATTGGATCGGGCTCATGCATTTGAGAGGCAATTGCTATTCGAACAATTGAAGCCACTTCGCGAAATCGATGCCACGCCTCGACCTTTCGAATACTGGAATGAGTTTGTCGATCGACTGCTACCACACCTGCGAGCAGTGAAGTGGAATGCCGACACTCGCTTACCTTCTTGGTCAACCGATGATCGCGAGGCGAATCGCGTGGCGGTGATTACGTTTGTCGCTGCTGCCTATCCCGGCGCCAAACGATACCTGATGGAACGAACAGAGATCCCTCACCAGACGATCGAAGCCTATCCGACAGCTCAGGTGAGTTTCTTGGCTCTGAAGTTATTCTATGAGGACGTTCGCGATGAGTATTTCAAGTACAACTTCCTATCGCCAGCCGCAGCTATATCGGCAAACCAGCGACTAACTACCGAAGTTGACCACATCAGCAACCGCTTGGGTTGGTCGGGAAACCTAGCTCAAATGTTCATCCCGGCCATGAGCGCCCTTCGAGTGGCTCAAGCTCGTATGCAGCAACGAATCGCCATGCTGCAAACCATCGAAGCGATTCGCATGTATGCCGCTGAACATGACGGCCAATTGCCAAGCAAGCTGAGTGATTTGCCCGTCCCAATTCCAAATGATCCGCTGGCCGATGCGCCGCTGATGTACGAATTGCAAGGCGCGGTGGCGACATTGAGCGGACGAAGTGCAGGTAACTTTGGCTATCGACTCGTATTGAAACGCGCCGTCGCGAAGCAGTAACTCGACCAGTCAAGCTGATACAAAGTTATAGTTAAGGAACGCAAACGATGAATCTTAGAAACAGTGTTCTTCGGTGGGCTGACAAAAGTGAGCGGCAGGGCGCTAGCCCCCGGCGCGTTAGTTGTTGCGCAGAGTATGAGATAAGAGGTGCCGCCATTTGGGCTTGCGTTGGAAGTAACTCACCGGCTTGCACGCCGGGGGCTAGCGCCCTTCCGCTCACTCTGATCAAGCCAGTTCTTCGCTGGATTTCCACCTGGAGTTGGTTGGTCTTCGCAGCTCATATTTCAATGGCACAGGTACCGCGAGCCAATCCCGGTTCCACCACAACGGCATATCTAGACGACCTCGACCAGTTTGTTTATGCGAATGGAATCGCGATGCTGAAGCTGCGAACTTCGATGATTGCCTTGCCTGACGGGGCCACGTTGGCCACGACTGGCACCGAAGTGCAGTTGTTTGAAAACCTCAACAATCGAATTCAAAAGCTCAAGCGATTGGTCGGCGATGAAGATACTTATTTCTTCATGGACCTACCATCATCCGACTCGGCGCCCACGGTACGCATTGCTCTCCGTGAGCACGAAAGGACACCGTTGCAGGAATTGAGAAGTCTCTTGCAGCCGACCAACCTTGAGCTGCGCGGCGGCTTTCTTCACGCTTGTCAGGCTTACACGATTGAACAAGCGACCAAGCAGTCCATACCGTCTGGCGATCAACAGCGCGCTCTTTATCGGCTGGCCATGGAATCGGTGGCTGATTTTCCCGTGCAGTTAGTGATTGTGCCTCCCGACTATCTTTGGCGAACGGTCCGCGAATTGTCGCCAGATCTGCCCAAATCTCTGGGTGGCGGCAGAAGTTCGCTGCTGACCGATGGCCTGCGCTGGGGCGCGGTAGGTTTCGATCCGTCTTCTTTGAATTTGCAAGTCAAGCTGCAATCGAATTCGCCGGCCGCTGCCCAGGCGCTGGCCGAACACTTGCCAGTTTTGCTCAATCGGTTGGTGTCTCAATTCCCAGCCACTATGCAAAGTGAAATCAAGGGTGCTTTACTGAACCAAATCAACCAACTCGACATCCGAGCTGTAGACTCTCAAATCGAAGCTGCGTTTGCGGGTGCCAAAGATGCCAGGCAAAGATTGGCCATGCTGTCGGCCTTGGCGAATCAGTTGATCATACCGATTGATATGCAATCCAAGATAAGGCGCTTGCAAAAAATCTCGCTGGCGATCCACAACTACGAAAGCGCGTTCAAGTGCTTTCCACCCGGCAGACCATCCCAAGCGGAATCTGAACGCGGAAAACTGAGCTGGCGAGTTTATCTGCTACCGTTCCTTGGCGAAGAACAACTGTACCAACAGTTTCGCCTGAACGAGCCGTGGGACAGCAGCCACAACAAACCATTATTGGCAAAGATCCCAGACGTTTTTCGCAGTACTCCTTGGGAATTTCTCTTCGCGAACGAATTACCCGCCGGCTACACGACATGGGTTGCCCCAGTCGGCAACGGAACGGTCTTCGGCCAGTCCGAGATTGTTAAATTTGAAAACATCACCGACGGTACTAGCAACACGGTGTGGTTGGTAGAAGTCAAACCCCAACACGCGGTACCGTGGACAGCGCCTCAGGACTATGCCTTCGACCCAACAAATCCGGTCGCAGGCCTGAACGTCAGTCCGAACGGGAAATTCGTCGGTGGTTTTGCGGATGGATCGGCATCGCAATTCCAAGCGAACATGGCCGCGAAAAACCTGCTCTACCTGTTCCAAAAATCCGACGGTCAGATAGTGGAAAGGTAGCAGTACTCAGCCAGCAGAATGAAGAACAGCCAACTCGTTTGATCCGCTATAATCGTCGAATGGGATATTCGACCACATTTCCGGATTGAAACTACGTTTCAGTTCAGAGCAATTGAGGACAATTGCTCTACTCTCACGGAACCTGACAAGAATGAAAAGAGCGTGAAGAGTTATCTCTCCACGCTCCTGTTTTCCCCACGCACTTGCAACCTCTTCAGTTGCTACCGATCAAAGTTCGACATGTTACGAACGATTTGTCAGTTTACGCGTTTTGTTGAATTCTCAGTCTTTTTTGAATGTCGGTCTCCAGGACGCCAAAGACCGCCTCGTGGCGCTGGACGGACATTTGCAGTGCCGCCAATAGACGTTTAGCGGTAAAGAAGTTCATGATCACACGTTGCTTGACGTGTATCGGATCCTTGGGTATTCCAACGGGTTGTGGATTCAAGCCGAAGTCCACAATCAACTCTTCTGGCGAGCCAGTTACTCGACAAAAGTTAGCGTAACAAGCCATGGCACCGTCATCGTTGACTTGCACTTGAATTTGTTGGTTGGCTTGTTGGCGGCCGCGCTGGCCTTCGCCTTCTAGATTTTCATCTTCCATCGCCATCACTCGCTCCTTTACATTGCGACAAGTGAAACACTCCCTACACTCAACTGCGACGATTATGCCATTCTAGCAATGATTGACAATTTCGTCACAGAACACGGATTCTTTTCGCGACACACGCAATGCGGGCGGCTTGATTAGAATCGACAACACACTTCAAAATTCGAACCGGAATGTGCGGATCAGGAACCGCATGACGCGCCATCCCCAGGATTTCCAGCCGACATAAATTTTTGCTTGACCGCGATAACCGGCTCGAAGTGGAACTTCAACGTTTTCCAGAGGCACCCGCGCCTGATAGGACGTGCTAATTGGACGCAGCTTTCCAGAAGCATCCATTTCAGTATCCAGTCGCCCTCCCGTCTGGCTGGCAAGGCTCTCAGGAGTCGATTTCATTTCCATTTCGGAGATTTGACGTACGCGGCCGGAGAAAGTTTCCAATCTCGCGGAATCTATCTTGATATCGACTTCATGATCCATCTTTACTAAATCAATATCGCTCTGATCGACCACCAACACGGCCTCCATGCGTTGCGGGTCGCCAATCATGCAAAGTGGATCGGATTCGGAAAAGAACGCAGATTGATTCTTTTCGTCAAACGGATTACCAGTCCACCCAGGCAACTGTATTTCATCGTCGGTTTGCTTGGGAGATTGCTTACTGGCGACCGGCATCACGACACCTTTCACGTTGCTGCGCACTTCCAGTAGCGCAGTTCGCTTTGCAGCTTCCACCAATTTCGCTTTTGCAGACGCGACGATATCCACCTGCGTCTTATACAGCGCTCGCGCCTCCGGATCGTCATTCTTCAGGGAATCAAGCACTCTCAGCCTGTCCTCGGCAATTTTGACTTCACCCTGATACTTAGCATATTCGTACCGCACATCCAAGTTATCCAGTTCCGCAATCAGATCATTCTGCTCGACAGCAGTTCCCGGCTTCTTATGCCACTTTACCAATTTGCCAGGTACGAGTGCAAAAACCTGAGAAGCGTCATGGGGCTGGATTTCCACAGCACAGTCCACATGAAAGGGCATGGGTACCAGCGCAATAAAAGCGAAAATCGCCGCCGCTACAACTAACGAATACGAGACATTCTTGCGCTTCATCTTGCTGGCTCTCCCAGGAGTTCGAAGAAACTTGATCGATTGCCACAGTGGCTGGGCGAACATTCCCACGACACCCGAAATCGCCATCAGCCGCCCGAGTGGTTGCAAGCCATAAGGCTTGAATATCTGATTCAAGAAAATGATGATCGAGAACACGACCACCCAGCGGTAGATCACGGCGGCAATCGTGTAAATCGCAAACCAAATCTTGTGCTTACGCGGAAGAAATGGATTGTCCTGCAACTCCAATCCCAAACAGTATTGTTGAAACCATCGCTTTAAAATCTCCGTGCTCTTCTGGCGAAGATTCGGGATCTCCAAAATATCCATCAAGATGTAGTAACCGTCGAACCGCAACAATGGATTTCCATTGAATACGACAGTGCTGACCGAACAGATGAACATCACCGACAAACACAAGAAATTCAGCAAACCGGGCTCGCTGTACCACCACATGAATGTGGCGATCGAGGCCAGAATCAGCTCGACATACATGCCCGCGGCACCGATGAAAACTCGCTGCCATTTGTTGGGCAACATCCACGAGTCCGAGACGTTGCAATACAAACAGGGAGTGAAGACCAGAAACATCAACCCCATCTCGTGGCATTCACCGCCAAATTTCTTGCAACTCAATCCGTGGCCAAACTCGTGCAGGATCTTGACCACGGCCATGGTAGCGCCGAGAAAAATCCAGTTATCGGCGGCAAAAAACTGTTCGAACGTGGGCAATTTAGTTCGAAACTCGGCAAAATTCATCGCCACCAATGTCAGCGCACTCAAGCCAAACATTAGGAACGCAATTAAGCAAGCAGGCGTGAATAACCACCACGTGTATGGAATCAGAAAATTCAAAATCTTCTCGGGATCAATCCCGCGAAATCGAAGCGCAAAAATATTTGACAGCTTGCCGAGCAATTCCTTACGTTTCTTAGTATCACCGCGCCGTCGCAATTGCCGTCCTTGACCAGACACTCGCGAGATTACCAAACCACTGCGATGCAACATTCCAACAAACTGTTGCAGATCCTGCAGAGTTATACGTTGAGGTGCAAACTGCTTTTGAAAATTGTCTTTGATTTCTTGCAAGCTCGTCTTTCCGTCGAGCATTCCAAGAATGGCATATTCTTCATCATGAAATCGAAAGTAGTTCAGCCCCACGGGCTCCTTAACCACCCAATAACTGCGTCCATGGTATTTGTGACGCTTGGCAATTAAGTCCGGGCGACGGCGCAGCCTCAAAGGCCGCATAGCGCTGTTGACCAGACTATCCGCCATCGTCGCCATGGTGCACTTTCCGATCTAAAAATGTCTTAAAGAAACTGAGCGAGTTGCTGCTACACTGCCTGCACGTTTTTCAGCGCGAGCGACTTTACTGTCCAGCATTCAATGCTGAGCCGCTTCCCAAATGGATTTCGACAGTGCCTTCCATGCCATCGCGCAAGATCCAGGAATTGCCCACCATCTGATTGGGACTATTGGCCCACACGCGGCATTCACCGAGCTCAATTTCGTAATTGACAAACTCAACTTTCGTTTCGAAGGGAATCTCGCGATCTTGACCGATGGGAATGCGTACCTTCATGGTAGCGTTTTGTAATTGCTGGACGGATCGATTTTCCACCGGGACTCGCACCTCCACCCTCATTTCATCCATGTTCAAAAATTTGAGCACCGGCTCACCCGCTTTCAACCATTCTCCTTGACTTCTTAGGCGTTCGACGATGACACCATTGTAGGGCGCGACGACGCGTCGCAAATCGAGTTGCACTTTCGCCGCGTTCAGTTTCTCTTCGGCAACCGCAGCGGCGGACTGATCCTTTGCATGATCTACCTCAGCAACTTCTTTGCTGGCCTCTGCGCGATCGTACTCAAGCATTTTCTTACGCACTTCGAAATACGCAACCGCGCGTTTTTCGTCCCACAGTTTCTTGAGTTCCGAATACTCGTAGCTTGCCAGTTCAGCGGCCTTTTTCGCATAAGTAATATGCGCTACTTGCTTGGCTTGGATCTTCGCAGCTTCCAATTCCTTATTGGCAACGTTCAACTCGGCCATCGCCAAGCGATCGTCGATCGTCAACAGGACATCTCCCTTCTTTACGATCGATCCTTCGTCAACCAACATGCTGCTGATGATTCCGTCGGTCTGCGCGGGAATCGACAATTTGTAAATACACTTGATTTTGGCCTGCTGAATCACAATGATGGACGAGGTTGACAACCCAGGCTCAGAGGCCTTTTGGGAAGCCAGCTCTGTTGCCTGAGCCACACAGTATTCGCCAACGAACAACACTAGCGTCATCGCCAGCCAGGACCGAAGTGTGGTTTTACGTTTCATGTTCAGTGTCTCTCCAAGAGCCGATATCGAAATTCAATACGAGGATGACTTCAGCAACATTGCCACGATCAATTGTCAAAAGTTAGAAGATTAGATTAGCTTGGACCCATTCGACCACTTCGTGAAACCAGACGAACGCAGCGGAGCGTTTGCCACACACGACGTCTGCAATTACTTTGGCTCCGGGACGGCGACTGATCCCGTCCATAGAATCCGGCTTGACGCGCAGCTTAATGACCGGCCCATCATCGGGATCAAGTTCAGCGCGACCGTGGATCGCATCGAGCGCCAATGTCGCTTTGTGCTTGTAGGATGGATCGGTGGCGAGAATGTACTCGACCTCTAGAGGTTTTCCAGCAGCGACTGTAACCGCATCGTCCAAGTACTTCATGCGTTTTTCAGGCATCAACAATTCCACTTCGAAATCTCCGCGTGGATCGGCCACGCTCAACAACAATTGTCCCGTCGCAACCGGTCGAGCGCGGAGATTTTTCTCGACGTCCCACGTCATCACGATGCCATCGATAGGACTGGTCCTGAGCAACTGGTTGCTTTTTTCCATCAGTAACACCAATTGTTGCTGGATGGTTTCTAATTGCACGATCAATTGCCGCACTTCGGCTTGACGCCGCATGCGTTCAGTTTTGTCAGCTTGGTTGTCGATCAGCGAACGCGTCGTTGCCAGTTGCTTGGCAGTTTCATCGCGTTTGCCTTCGAGATCCTTGATGCTGATATCCAAGTCGCGATTGCGCAGTTTGACCAGCGGGTCGCCAGTCTTGACCGTATCGCCGTGATCGACGTAAACCGTTTCAACTTCGCCATCGACGTGCGCGAACACTTGCCGCTGAAGGATCGGTTGTAGGGTTCCATTGGCTTCGAGGTCGAGATTGATTTTGACCAAGAACATGGCCAGCAGACCAATTGTCAGCAGCGTCAGCACGGCCATGGTTTTTGGCAGCGCGCTGCCTCGGAAGAACCAAGTTGCCCTACCCAGCGCTCGCCAGACCGGCATCAAAAACAGATTGTTGTAAGTGAGTGAATTATTCAGCGCTCGAGCGGTATGCTCGAAGACTAAGTCCGCACGAGAGCGCAAGACCTCGATGGGAACTGTGGTTTCTATTTGCTCGATAATCAACGCGCCAATAATCTCCCGGGCTGAAAGATCCTCGCGCTGGACGGTTTTCTTGGAGTGCACATCACCTTCTACTACATGTTCCGGCCGGCGAATCGGCAAGACCGTGATAGATCGCCCGTGCGAGAGATCAACATACTCTTCGACAGCCTCTTCCAACTGCGGAGGCAAATCCTCCACAGTTCCGTCGTACCACAACGGTTCACCCGCCGAAACGACTCGAGTTGCCAAGTTATTGAGCGAAGAAATGATGTTCGAACGATTTTCAATAGAATCTTGGCCGCTGATGGCAACGACTTTGCACTTGCCACCTTTCTTGATTGCGACGCTGACGCGATCGCACTCGATCAACTCGCGACCCTCATTAGCGATGGTGTAAGCCGTATCGCGAAGGTCCAAGTTATCGTGGACCAAGCGCGCGAAGTGGTCTGCCTGCTGCCACATGACCTGGCGGTCGGATACCTGTCGCAGCGCGTGGCCTTTCAGCCATTCGCCGACCAAGCCAGCCATCTGGTCGAGAAATCGCAAGTATCCTCGCTGAATATTTGGGGCCGAATCGGGACGTTGGAAAATCTCGATCAATCCGGCTTGCTGTTTGCTGCTGCGCAGCGGAGCCACTACCAATAAATAACGCGTGGGGTTCCCCTCGGCCTGATCGTTCCCAATCATCGAGTTAGCAGGCACCAACTCCGATTGCCCGCGAGTGAATAGACGCGTCAGCAGTTTGGCATGCTTGAGCGCGTCCTCGCCGTCGGATTGGAGCAGGTTCTGGCTGACGTTGATCTGGTAACTCAGTCGCAATGCTCCATCCTGGTCGATCAACCAGATGGCGCCACCCACGGCGGCCAGGGCATCGACGATGCGTTGCAGCACAGCGGGATAGTACTCATCCGCCGGTCGATCGGATCGCGAAAACTCCGCGATTTCATTGATCAAACCACGAATTTGTTGCTTTGTTTGCTCGACAGTTTCTGGTGATGGAGTTGTCGACATAGGTGCCTTTTCACTTCGTATGAGCGAAATTTCCAATCTGGCTAAGCATGTCATCTTGCCCTGTTGGAATAAGCGTGAAATCTGACGGTAAGCTAAGACGAAACTAGTTCAAGCACTCATCTTGCTTGTTTGGAATAGTTCAGGCAAACCAATGCTATACGATTGCCGGTTATACCAATCGCACGGAAAAGCTTGACCGACCTGCTTGCCTATGCTGGCCCTTCGATTCGCTCGTAAACCCAAAAGTTCCAGCAAAACAGCAGATATTCCAAATTCTCGAGTCCCAGAATTCAATCGGCCAGGGACTCGACAACCTCCTATGTTTGTACGTACAGTATAAACATCGACGTTGATTGTCGGAAACCATACATTCAGCAAATTCGTCAAAATTTTTTTCTGATCTCGAATTTTACATTTTTGCTGAGGATCGAATTCCAGGCGAGCTACGTAGACTGGAACGCTGGGAACTCGTCCATCCCTAACGCATCCAAGCCAAGACATTCGACGGACAGAGGCTAAATACCCTCGCGAGTACATATATGGCTGAGGGTATGCTAAGGACACTGGCAATGATATTTCAAGGTCACCGACTCGCATGAGCCTTCAGCAAATTCAAGAGGCTGTCCAAGGACTCGATCAAGAGTCGTCTGGGCCATCGGTCGGCCAAGCCAAGAAACTGGCCAAGTTGATCGACAGCGACTTGCCGCTGCAATCGTTCTTGGAGCAGTTGCTGCCGCAAACTTGCGAGTTGCTGGGGGCCACTTCCGCAGTTGCATGGCTGCGTGCCCAAGGTGCTCAAAGCGCTGTATTTGGCATCCAATATCAAATGGACCAAGTCATTCGAACGGCGCAGGACCAAAAACGCCACGAGCGCTTGGTTCAACTGGCATGGCAACAGAAACAACCCATGCTTGCGGAACCATCCACCAACTCGCGGCGCAATCAATCGGATAATCCTACTAGTCGGATTCTTCTGTTCGGGCCGGTTATGCACTTTGGCGAACCGATCGCGCTGCTGGAGGTTGTGCTGACGGAATCGGCCCAGCCAATCTCGCCAGCCGGACGCAAGCTGTACCTGCGCGGCATTCAATTGATCGCCGAACGCATTTATGGTGGCTTGCGCCAACGCATGACGTTGCCAGGTGCGACTATCGAGCGAGCCACCGAACAATTTGGATTGCTCGAACAGGAAATTAACGCACATCAATTGCAGATCCGGCGCTGCATCGAAGCGAGGTTAATCCAATTCCAAGGCTGGTCATTCGGCACCTTGGAAGAAAACCAACGCTTTGCCAAGATGGTGCACTTGCTGCTAGACAATTACGGGTTACGTATTCAGTGTCCAGAATGCGGAAACCCCGCCATCTTGCGCTGCTTACGCGCAGGAAACGCCAAACATGGTGTCTTTGTATACGATCACTATCTAGATACGGGCCGCACTTTTCATGGCGGTCCGACGACTGTGCCAGCGTTGAGGGTAACGAACAAACCAGTTCGCCGACCCGCCATCGGCGTTACTGAGGAATAGGTCAGTAGGTCGTCCGATAAGAATCGCAACCCGACGCGTTAGCGAGGAACTGCTACGCAAAGCTAAGTCTTGTACAGATGCTTGCCGTCTAGCAACATAGCTTGATTGCCGTCGTGAATCGCGAATTTCGGGCCACTGAAAATCGATGCCGAACCGAACTCGCCATCCTTGCGAATCGCGTAAAAGCTGACATTGAAATCGGGTTTCCCATCAGGCTTTTTCAGTCGACGCATTTTCGTGTGCTTGACGATTCGCTCGCACGCTGCCAGACAAGCCTGTTCAGGAGTTTTGCCCATCCCCATTTGTTCGACGATGAACATGCTGCTGCAATTCAGCAAATTTGCTTCCCCGCGCCCCGTCGATCCTGCCGAACCGATTTCGTTGTCGCAGTACAGGCCCGCCCCAATAATTGGTGAATCACCCACGCGACCAGGAATCTTAAACGCCAAACCACTGGTGGTAGTAACGCATGACAAGCCACCTTTGGAGTCAATGGCGCTGCAATGAATCGTGCCCGTATGACGATGGTAAGGAGCAAAGACACCTACGTCAGCATCATCTGGTGAGTGAGCGGGCAGCCAATCGTCTTTCGTCGACAGCCGCTCTTTCCAGCGCAACCACTCTTCGCGAGCACGTTGGGTCAGCAGATTCTCTTCGGCGAAGCCATGCGCTTTAGCGAATCGCAGCGCGCCGTTGCCGACCAACAGCACATGATCACTGCGATCCATCACCAGTTTAGCCACCTTGGAAGGATTCTTGATATTGCGAAGCGAAGCGACCGATCCAGCTCGATGGGTCGGTCCATGCATAACGGCCGCATCCAATTCCACTACGCCGTCTTCGTTAGGCAAACCACCGTAACCCACGCTGGTATCATTGGGATCGTCCTCCACAATATTGACGCCCGCGATGACAGCATCAATCGCATCCGCGCCTGTGCGAATCAACTCGACCGCTTTCGTGACCGCCGGAACTCCATTTCCGCTGCTTATCGCGACGATCTTGCTCGGTCGCTGCTGAGCAATTGCTTGATGGGACAACATACTTGTGGCAGCCAAAGCACCCGCCGAGGAAGCAATCTGCATAAATTCGCGTCGAGAATCCGACATGGTCACCACTCGTTTCTTGATACAGTTGTTGAACGATCAGAGTTGCGCGCATTATTGTGATTGTCGCGCAACTGCTCAACCACTGGTCCAACGAGATTAATAGACCTGGATCAGCAGCGTAACCTATTTCCCCCCTTTGGCATGCTAGTCGACCAACTCCAACTTGACGCCACACTCCGGCGATAGCAGTCGGTGCAAGTCCGGGGTGTGGAAGAGAAACTCATAACCCGCTCTTTAGTGGTCGAGAGATATCGCTACGATCTCCCGTAGGCTTAATCGCAATACCGTTCAACGAACGTGGGATAAGCTTCCAGCTTGTCAACCTGTAGCGGAGTTTCGCCATTGCTTGCACAAGATATTGACAAGCTGGAAGCTTATCCCACGTTCGTTGAACGGTATTGGGCTTAATCGAACCAAGGTATTTGACTAGTTCGCCGCGAGCATCGTCCTGGCGCAGGTCCAACTTTGGCCCGCGATGCAATTCCGCAGCGAAACTGTAGATGTCCAAGTCTGTTTGACTGGGAAGATTCTCTTGCAAATACAGAACTTGCTGCACGACATCCGACATTCTAGTCGCTGGAAACTCCGAGACGATCTTTCGATCGGACGAGGGCTGACCCATAGACGCGATTGATCGATCAGCAAGACGAACGACGACTGTGGCTGGTCTCCGTTTGCCGCCGCTGCTGCGAACCCGAACACCACTAATGAAACCAGAATCATCGCGATGGCCACGAAAACTCTCGGTCGCCAGTGAAAAGAGGTCTTGCTCAAGCTGTTTGTCTCGTGCCGTGCGTGGCTGTACTCGACGCGGTTATGGTCGTCGTCCTGCCACCATGTTTTTCGTTCCAAGTCGAGACCACTGATCGTGACGTGCTGGATGCGTTGTTCTAGCTCTCGTTCGTGCGACATGGTTTTCACCTCCTCATCGTTATCTGAGTGCTGCTAATCGTCCTGCCGAACATCCCTAATCGTCTGCTGAGCAATTGAGGACAATTGCTCTACTACTCTCTGCAGATGGCACCTCGAAATTGAGAAACCAGTCGTTGGAAAATTTCTTTCATCTCATTTTGCTCGCGTGTTGCGTTCGAACTGAGTCTTGTAGAATTCAGTTCCAGTTGACTTAATCCGGTGCCGCGTCTCGTAGAATTCTGTGGTAGATGGTCAAGTAGAGGTGCCTTATTAGGTTGTTCAGGTCGCTCGTCGCGAACGCGACGCGATGTCAATCTATAAAAGGCACATCCCAGGAGACGGACTATGAATTCCACAAAACTGCACACCACTAGTACCCTGGCGTCCGCCGACAAAGTGGTCGAGCAACAGCCCGCTCCCGAAGTGGCGGCACTTTTTCCACCGTCGGTTGAACTGGGAACGTACCTCAATCGTCTCCACGACCAACAGCGGGCGATTGATCGGCAGGCGGTCGAACGGCTGGCTCGACTGCGCGAACTGGCGGATCGGGATTAAGCATCGACAGGTTTTTTATTGTCGTCTTTCGCTCCGCGAGAGAATGATTTAACGCTACTTTCGCGGAGCGAAAGGCGACACTCATTGTTCGCCCGATGTTAAGCATGGTATTTCGGACAAACATCCGCAATCAGAAGTACGGTCGCCTCGAATTTGAAGCCCGGTGTTTGGCTCGCATTCCGCGATACAGTCGCCTGTTGTCTGAAGGGCCAACGCTTGCGCGGGCGCTCGCAGACGATTCGGCGACGTTGGCCTACATTTTCTACGAAGCGTACCATTACCTAGCGCCCAGGAACACCGATCACACGGGGCTGCTCGATACCGGCCTACGCGGTGATCCCGCGAAGTTCTTGGGAATTCATGACAGGTTGAAACCGCCCGCGTGCAACGAGGAATTGCGCAGGCGGCAAGTCAAATTGGCCAGCAAGATCTTGGGGGCCATCGCCTTCGAAATGTTCTTTCCCAGTCCAGGCCCGGTGGTCGATCCGAACGATCCCTTTGCCGAACCTGAGCCAGCCGCAAACGCGACTGGTCCACGGTTTCGTATTGACGGTACGGAACAGGTGGACGCATTCTACGTCAATGTTCAGAATCGACTGCTTAAGTCGAAAGCTTATTGGCTGGAGAATCCCAACGAAGTTCATGGTCCCAAGTGGACGCAAGACCTGGAATCGATCCGCAGCATGAACTCGCGAGGTTTGGAACACTTCATCCTCGACGGTGGCGAGAGTTCGATAAGATTTACCGATATCACGGTCCAAGCCTTTTTCGCGGCCGTCTGGGCCACTTCATATATGCATGGCGATGACCTTGACGCAGTTTTGCGAAGCGTGCCGGATCCATGGCTATCTTACGCCAAAGACTGCGATCCGAAAAAGGTGTATACCGAATTTTGGCGGTTCGCGGCCCAGATGCCGGCTGAACATGTTCACGCGAAGCGTTGGGAGAGTATGTTCGCACCCCTGTACGATTGCCAGCTCAGTCGCCATTTGCAATGTGCGGATAGTACCCCCATTCGGTCCACGGAGCTGATCTACCGCACCTGGGATCGAATGCACAATACCCAGGCCGGAATTGTTTTCCAAAGTGAATTCCAACAAATACTCTGTGGAGCGCAAAGCGACGCGCGGCAGCGCGTGGCCGCAAATCTGTTGCGGACGGGCCAAGAAGAGAATTTCTTGACGCTGTGTGAAGGGAGGTGCGAACGTGACGACGGACGGTTTCGAATGGGAAGTGACGCTGGCCACGGTGATGAACAACCAGTACACACCGTCACGCTGAGTCACTATCGGCTCCATCGATATTGCGTAACCAACAACGAGTTTGAGTTATTCGAGCCACGTCGCAAACGCAAACGGTACCTTGCGGATGCTGCGAACTTTCGCGGCATGGATTTTTCGCGACATCCGGTGGTCAACGTCAGTTGGTACGATGCGGTTGTGTTCGCGCTTTGGATAGGTCACACTCAGGCGGATGACGGTCGCCAGTATGCCCTGACGTTGCCGACGGAAGCACAATGGGAGTACGCTTGTCGTGCTGGCCAGCAAACCGAGTACACATGGAATGCTGGACGAGATGGTGACAAGATTGATAAGAGTTATTGCAACTATGGAGATTGGGAATTTAAACCTAACAATTCCAAGAATATTCGGGCACGCACGGTAGAAGTTGACGGTTCGGATCCTGGTGGACCACAGCTTCCAGTTAACTTGTGGGGCTTCAGTCAGATGCACGGAAACGTTTGGGAATGGTGTCGCGACTGGTACGACCAACACTATTATGAGACTTGTGTCGACGAAGAATTTTCCGAAAATCCTATGGGTCCCCAAAAGGCTATTAGGCGGGTCCTACGTGGCGGAAGCTGGATCTACGGCGGCGTGTTTTGCCGTTCCGCGCTTCGCGATGGGAACGTGCCGTCGTTTCGTTACTGGTACGTCGGCTTCCGTCTGGCCGCAGTTCCATTGAGCCCAGGAGGTCATGTAGGCAAGATTCCGTAACGGAGGCAACGAGGGGAGCAGGCGCTAGCCGCCCTCGTGCCGTAGTGGAGAGAAACTTGCCTAGGTCCAGGGGTGGAACCCCTGGTCGCGCGCGATTTAGAAACACAATTTGGCAAGAATAAATGCGAATTTAGATTGGACTACAATTCATGGCACTGCGTTCCTTCATGATTCCTATCGCCTTCTCGGCAGAGCCCGAAGCGGAATTGAATGCGTTTTTGGCGTCGCACCGAATACTTGCCGTCGACCGCCGTTTCGTAGACATGGGCCCTAACTCCGCGACAGCGCGTGTCAGTAGCTACAGTGCGAACGCTCGCGTTTGTCGTTTTTAACATTACCTTTTTTCTTCTGGCTCCATCGCCAGTCCGACAAAAAATCGCGCGCGACCAGGGGTTCCACCCCTGGACCCAGGCAAGATTCTCTCCACTACGGCACGAGGGCGGCTAGCGCCTGCTCCCCTCGTTGCCTCCCGTTACGGAATCTTGCCTACATGACCTCCTGGGCTCAATGGAACTGCGGCCAGACGGAAGCCGCTGCCCCAGTAACGATACGACGGCAAGAACCTATAGCGACTCGCGGAACGGCAAAACTCGCCGAGGTCGATCCTGCTCCCGCCACGTAGGACCCGCCTAACAGCCTTTTGGGGACCCATAGGATTTTGCATCGCGGTAACGCCATTCGAGCTTGAATAATAGAACTGTGGGTCATACCAGTCCCAACACCACTCCCAAATGTTTCCATGCATTTGACTGAATCCCCAAGGATTGATCCCGATCACTGTGCCGTCGGCCAACATACCATTCACTGGAATAGTTCGCGCAAGGTACATTGGTCGATCCGATTTCCGTGCCGCGTCTGGTCCGTCGTTTGGCCAAGGATGGTTGCCGTCGAAATTGCAATTGCCCGACTCGATGACGTTTCCGATAAGACCTCCAGTCCAAGAAAAGGGTGTCCGCTGGCCAGCTCGACAGGCATACTCCCACTGCGCTTCGGTCGGCAATTCGATTCGATACCGCTGGCCATTCGGGAGCGTGCGCTGGCCGATCCAACGCGCGAAACAAATCGCGTCGAACCACGACACTCCCACCACCGGATGCTCGTCGACGCACAGGACTTGCGTTTCGAATTTCCGTTTCTCCTTATGTCTTGGATCGAATAGTTCAAACTCGACATTCGTCACGCAGAACTGGTGAAGCTGGTAAATCGAAAGCTCGACTTCATGTTCGGGGTTGTTGCGAACGCCATCATATGAATCCCACCTGGTCGCTTCCGTATCGGGACAACCCATAGTAAATCCGCCATTGTCCTGCGGCCCATGAACTTGCTGGCACAGCGGAATGAAACCATCGAACATTTTTTGCGCGATGCCTTTCTCCCTCGGTCCCAAGATCGCGTCAAATTCCGCAAAAAATTTTGCCACGGCCTCGGTCCCTTGCATCCGTTCCCATGCCCGAAAGATCAATTCGGTCGCCCGCATGGGACGGTTCTGGCTGTCGCGCAAATGTTTGGAAAGCGTTGTATCAAAAATGGGACTTATCAATTCCTGCCACAACTCCGGGCCATTGCGCAATGCATCGTCCGGCATCTCGGCGACAAAATTCCAGAATTCGGCGTAGGCCGGATTGCGTTCGAATAATGGGTCGGGAACGCAGCTCCAGAGACGATCGAATTCGTCTCGCGGCGATCCGAAATTACAGACCCAATAAGCAGCCAAGAACGCCTGTGTCGAGATGTCGTTGAATCGAATCAACTCGCGGTCGGCAATCTTCTCCGCGCTGCTGAATAAGAAGTGCTTGAGACCGTGGGAATCCATCCGCACCAGAGTCTGCCAATCGTCGTGGACCAGCTCGGGTGCGATGCCTTTATCGTTAACATCCACATACGCACCCGCCTTCACGAAGCGCTCGAGCAACGTCCGTTTGATAAACTTGCCGATATCGCGGTCGATCGTGTAGCGAATGTTCTTGGCCGGTAACTCGGCTCCCTTGCCGAACATAATCTCAAAAGCGACCGCTCCCAACATGGCCATCGCCAGTTCGATTTGCCATCGACGATAGGTCGGTTCATCAAGATTCGGAGTCCTTTTCGAATGCCAGCCAAACCGTTTGGTCTTTCGCGAACGCAGGCCATCGTCGATAACTCCCGTATGACTCTTGGGGTTCTTGCCGATGAAACTGTAAGCCGTCCAAAACAGACTGGCTTCGGTGGTCAGAGAGGCGCGTTGTTCGTCGTCCAGCAACGTGATCAGCCGCGCGTAACGCGGCACTCGCATCAATCGCCGCGCTGCCGGCGATAATTGTTCGAATCGATTGGTAGTTCGAAACATCTGAGTTGCTCGGGTGAGTTGTCAAGCCAAACGCGGGTCTGGTCGATGTGAGCGGAATGGCGCTAGCCACCGGCGCGAGACTGTTGCGCAAGTTCAGTCGTAATTCGATGTGCTAACTCGATTTGTATCACAAGCCGCGCATCAGTTTCACGCCGGTGGCTAGCGCCATTCCGCTCACAATCTTCCGCGCTGTCCAACTAGGCTACGGCGCGAAATTCAGGGGGCGGATGTAGGGGCCGGTTTCCATCAGTTGCCTGGCTTCGGGTTCATCCAACTGCCCGACTCGCAAAAATTGCCATGGTTTTTTGGCACTCATGGCCCGCAGTTCGACTTCCGCCAGGGCAAACGCGTAACTGCGACCGGAGATCCATACCTTGCAAGGACTGTCTCGACCGGGCTTTAGTATCGGATTGACCAACTCTCCAAGTCTTTGCATGGTCGAGCTGTTCTGAGAATGATTCGCTTGGTCCAAGCTGTCGAGCAAGAAAATAATTCTGCCGGAGTCGTACAATCGGTCGAATGCAAGCTGCACCTCCAACTCGCTGACGCCTTTTTCGCGCCTGAGTTTCGGAAGCAAGAGGCGGCTTACCAACTCATCGTGCGTCGAGTATCTGCCTAGTTCGAATAACTCCGCATAAATTGCGAAGTAGGGTCCGCTAAATTCGAACTGCCGATTGATGGTCGCTTCGAGGTATTTGAAGTTGGTGGATTTGCCCAGGCCTGCGCTACAGACGACTGCTACGTGCAACCAACTAGGATCGTCCGTTATGGCACATTGCAACAAATGCTCACGTGTTGTTCGCCGCCAGTGATTTGAGTCGCGGCCTTTTCCATTACCGCCGCCTTCAGAATCAGGGGCCGTCTTGAAAGCCGACTCGAGTCCGTCGATCTCGGGTTCTTCCTCCAGTTTGGCAAACTCCCAGCGTTCTTCGATAATCTCAGTATCCGCGAACCAAAACGGTTGCCGGAGCAGGAAATAATCGCGGCGCTGATCACCCAGTGTTTCATACTCTGGTTGCACACTCCCGTCGTCGCGGAAGATCGCATCCAAGGAAACCGATTGACGCGAATTGTCCAAGGCTAGTTCGCTAACTTCAGCCACGGGCCTCGGGCGAGATTCCGTCGCTGCGGAGCGATCAAAACTGCGTGCTTTCGAAGTTGCCTTGAAGAAATCTTCATGAGTTTCGACCTCGATGAAGTTCTTGTCCCACTCATCGCTCGTTTTCTTTTTGGCCGCCCACACATGCGACGAAGCGCGTAACACATTGCGATAAGCCTGATCGAACGTCGTGACCCAGAACAGCTTGACGTAGGATGAACGCTGGTCGAACTTCGCTTGTTCGGTTCGATTTGCTAATTCGGGAAACAGTACGGTGGTAATCCCAGCTCGCTCGGCGGCAACCAACTTGCCACCCAGAAAACCGACTTCACCACAATTCCAATTGCCGTCGGGTTGGTTGACGAGAATTCCAGAGACGGCGGCCTTGGGATCGATCAGCGGTCGGGCAGCGGCGGGTACAATTTCGGTAACAGCTCTTGCCACGCAGGCCGCTGGGACCTGAACGGACACGGCCATCGATTGTTTATTTATGCCTTGCATGATCGCCTGATGCCACGCCATACCAGGCCCGCTCGCTTCCAACCACCATAGGATAGCCTTCCCCGTATTGATCGATCGCATCGCATGACTTACTTCGCGACACATTTCGAACTGGGAACCGAGATTTGCCAGGCCAATCTTGAACCAATGAGGTACGATCGCATTGGCCGGTCCGGGAATCTGTTGAGCCACGAGTTGGATCACCGTTCCGTCTGTTTCGTTGGCGCCGAGCAGAACATTGATTCGCTCGGTCGGTCGTTGCACGCTCTCGTTCGTTTTGAAATCTTGAATCAGGCAATAGAATACGAAATCGACATACGTCCAGGCGTCCTTGCGAGTGCTCAAGGGAGTGCCCCTGCAGGCTGCGATCGCGGAAGCATAAGCCTCGATGAACGGCGCGGTGGCATGCCTGACCTGGGACTCGCCGCTCCAATTCTGGACGGAATTCGAGAGCAGTTCGTAGATCGAACGGAAGGCGTCGACTTCGGATTCAAGGCCGCCGCGTCCCGGTACGCCGCAACGCAGTGCAACCAACTGGCGCATGAAGTTCCATTGCAATTCATAAGCCGCCCAAGTTTCTGCTCCTGTGAGGAGTTTCGCCGCGTTTTCAACTAAGTGGAACAGATCCTGCGACCGGCCTGGATTCTCGACGACATGTTCAATCGCTCGGCAAATTAGGCTTTGCGGTCCAGCCAGTTCTGCTTGAAAGTTCTCGGTCAGTTCCAGGGAGAGTTTATGTCGATCACGCACCAATCTCTGTTGAGTTTCCTGAAAGCTGTTCAAGTCAAAGTAGCTCATGGATGCTCCTGGGAAATACTAGTTGCTTCCGCTAAAAATTGTTCCGCCAATTTCCGTTGCTGGCTGGGCGGCAATGAATGCACAAATTCCGTAACATGCGTTAGCGCCTCTGGCCTTTGCAAATCTTCTTCAGTTACCGAAATGACGCTGAAGTGAGATTTTTCCGGCGACTGGTTGTTGGTCAGTTGGCTGATCCGCATGGTACCGATCCACGTTCGCGTCGATTCGAACTCGTGCATCGAGAGCACGGCTAACCTGCGCGACAATCGGCGATCGGGAGCAATATAGACTACCCAAGCCAAACCATGAGGAATGAAGTGTTCGGGGTAATGTATGTCGATCTCGCGTTTGGATAGATTCACTTGTAGAAAGTCCCGTTCGGAACGGACGGTCTGCAAGTGTTCGCTCGCGTCTTGCGGTGCGCCGGCTAAACTTTGAGCCAACGACACCGCGATTCGATCGCTCGATGTGCATTCGATATTGCCGCGAGTGACAAGGGTGTAGTCATCGATCCCGAGCGGTTCGTGTTGGTCGGTAGATATGATGCGAGTCCAGAGTTGTTCCCACTGCAGTTGCTGAACAATCTCATTCACGAAGCGGCGAACTGACTCCGGTGGATCGTCGTCTTCGCCATCCAAACGGTCGTAGAAACGAGCTGCGACAGGATCGTCTTCCAGTATCGCGTCGATCTTGGCCGCTAGGCCCGTATCATCAATCATTCCAAGTTTATGTAGAATCAACAGCTCTTTTTTCGTGGTCATGATTTGTGTCCTCGGTATGTGTTCAGTTCGCTTGGCAGTTTGAACTGGAAAAATGTAGTACTGAATTCTCGTTCGCGAGCTTAAGGCTTGGCACGAACCGCGATGTAACAAGCAGCGGTGACGTCGAATAGTCCCGGCACGTTAATCGTCGTCTTGTGATAATTCTGATTGGCCACTCAATGCGGCTTTCAGCATCTCTATCGCTCGAAGGTAATTCCGCTGAGCGCCCGCCGGTGAAAGGCCAAAAACGTGGCCGATTTCCTGAAACGACAGGTATTCGAATAGCTTTAGTTTGACCACATTTGCATCACGAGCTGGCAGAGCAGCGATCGCTGCGCACAGAATTTGCATTCGTTCATTAGCCATGCATGCTTCTTCGGGAGTGAGTGATTTGTCGCTTGATAGTTCCAGTGGATGCTTGTCCACAGATCCAAGACCGCGATCTTGTCGAAAAGGGCGGCGCGCGGGAGTCGATTTGTCTCCCGTTTCGTTGTGTGAACCGGCCTTTTTTAATTCTCCAGCGGTACGTATTTCCCCAAGCAGATGTTCGTTCGTGTCGCGTCTGATTTCTCGTTGATCCATGAAATAGGTCCAACTGGTTATGGGCTTACTTGCGTAGTCTTTCTTGCTTCGGAGAAACCAAGCGCCGTTAACAAACTCGACCATTCCATACCATTGGCCACACTTCTCGATCACTTCGTCCACGCGTCCCATAGTTAAAGCCACAATAATTTCAGCATCTCCGAACCCATCGCGTTTGCTGACGCGTTTCTTGGCGTGATAAAGCACGAAACGTTTGAACTTGGGATCGGCAGTCAACTCGTCCGTCAAATCGCCCCAAGGGATAACGTGCCAGCCATCATCTGACCTCCGGAATAAACCAGCATCCATCGTCCGCAGCGAATCGAGTTCTTTTAATTTTCGGGTTGTTCGCGTGTGGAACGACTTACCTTTGCAGCCCCTCTTGGTTGCCACCGATAATTCAATATCCAGTATCTGACTAATAGCCTGCTTGTTTTGATGCTCTTCTTTAAGGCGTTCGAAGTCCCTGGTAACGTTCCCCCGGAATTGCTCTCGTCGGCTCTGTTGATCCAGCCTCATTTCATCTGTTCTCCAAATGTTTACAAAGGAGCAATAGAATAGGTGTCTATTCAGAAAAGGCACCTCGTTTCTGGAAAATTCTCATGCTGCAAAGATTTTTTTGCAGATTTTACAATTCGCTGCGCTTCCAACTCGTTCGGAGTCCGATTTCCAGCCGTTTTCGGCGTCCCACTTGATTCTGTGCCAGGTACTTTGGAGCGTGTTGCGATCGAGCATGTCCAGCCACAATTGGATGCCCGTAGCGGCGGCCACGCTGTTTATGGTCGCTAAACTACCCAGTCGGCCTCTCGCGTTCCAAGATTCTGCTGCTCGCAATGGCAATGCACCATGCGGAGCGGCGATTTCGAATTCTGCCTCATCTAGTTGGCCCAGTCCTCCGACGCAGCGAACGCAGCCGGCGCCTGGAACTAGAAACCGCACATCTGCTGCGAGTATTCTTTGACCATGTATATCGTGCGTTACGAGCGTACCAATATCCAAATGAGGTATCATCCGTTGCCTTGCAAGGTAGCTTGCTTGGAGTCGCGGAGCGTCACGGTCCACCGCAGTGACCAGCAGTTGCGCTGCGTGCGTGACTGGCGCGTCGATTCGAACCCCAAACGGTTCGTCGGATACCGTGATCGCCAAATCGCTCCGCATAGCCGCGATTCGTCGCGCGAGCACCTCCGACTTGCTCTTGCCGATATCGCCTTCGGTTGCCAGCGGCATGCGGACCAGGTTATGCAGTTCAACTTTATCCCCATCGACCAGTCCAAGCCGGCGGATCGGTAAAGCAGCCAGTTGCATCGCGATTTGACAACCGACTCCCGAGCATCCGATAACGGCGACCTTGAAATCTGCGAGTTGACGCAATACTCGTTGGCCGAGTGAGAATTCTGACCGGGACCAACGGTCGGCGATTTCGCTGTCCATTCGTGCTGATTCGGCGGAAACTCGAAACGCATGGCGGCCGATTCCCGCCAGTGCGGTCAATGCTCGAACCTCGCCTCGGCGGATGACCCATCCACGCCAATCAGTACGCCTGGGTCCAATACCAACTAAAAGCAAGAACAGAGTTTGCGCGTACAGTGGTTTCATTCGACGAATCCATTCATCTGGCCTTTCGGGCGCGGGCCCATCTGGCATGGCGACGGCAATCCAATCAGCCATCGGTGCAAATTCGTTGCCTACACGCATTCCAGCTCGTTGTGAATTCGTGAGCACGATTGACTCGACGATTACGCCAATTGGATTGCGTCCATGGTCGAAGCGAATAAGTCCGGTCGCGTAAGAATCGGATCGCACAGCCAACTTTTGGATTTCGGCTGCAAGTTGATCGGTCGCCAAAATCAGTTCGAACTCGAGTCGCTCCATGGATAGGATCCCTTCGGTCCCGCTCTAAAACCAATACCGTTCAACGAACGTGGGATAAGCTTCCAGCCTTGTTATACCCCACATCTTTCTTGACATAAGAATGATCGAATTCCTAACCTTCAATTCCCTCGAATCAAGATCGATTTGGATACTTTTCTTGAGATCCTTAC
>SYJV01000408.1 GCA_005798335.1 Planctomycetaceae bacterium
CTTCGGGCTTGTATTGGTAAGAAACTATCTGCCGCTCGTCTAAAAGATACTTGTATCCGCGGCGCAGCAAGGCAAATGAATGAGACCGCGGACTTCCGCCAAGAGTTTCAAGCTTTGAGATTTAGGGTATGCAACTATGGCGGACAGGCTGCATAGTGTCAGCGGCGCGGGATTGGAGCAAGCGATTTTCCGACGTATGACGGCCGTCGATCGTTTGAGTGAACTATATACTTACGATGTAGAGCTGCTGTCGGACAAGAAAGATATTTCCCCGTACGAAGTTATTGGGAAATCGCTGTCTATCGGTGTGAAAACCAAGAGTGGTGACACGCGATACTTTTCAGGGATTATCAGCAGCTTTGTGGATGCAGGTCCCAAAGGGAACTTGGAACTGTATCAAGTCCAGCTTTGCCCTTGGCTGTGGCTGCTGACCCATTCCCAGGACTGCTGCATTTTCCAGGGCCTGAGCGTTATCGGCATCGTAGAGAAAATCTTCAAAGACAAGTACGGTTTTACCGACTTCGATTTTCAGTTGGAGTCCGAGTATTCGCAGCGAGAATATTGCGTTCAATATCGTGAATCCGATTTTGCGTTCATCAGCCGCTTGTTGGAAGACGAAGGCATCTACTATTATTTCAACCACGACGCCGCAAAGCACATATTGGTGCTGTGCGATGCAACTCCCAAGCATGCCAAAATTGGCGCAGACGGCGAACTAGTATTTCGTCCGCCCAACGAAGTTTCGGCTGGCGGTGAACACGTATTCCAATGGCAGCATCGAGTCGCCGTGCAACCCGGACAACTAGTGCTGCGCGATTTTGACTACGAGAAACCGAAGGCCAATTTAGAGGTACGGCAGAATAACGATCGCGGGCATCCACACGCGACACTTGAAAAATACGACTATCCTGGCAGCTACAAACTGGCTGATGACGGAAATCGGCTACTTAAGATCATGACCGACGAATACGACGCCAAGTTCGCCGTGCTGAATGGTCGCGCTCGCAGTTATCGTTTATCGATCGGCAAGCGTTTCCGCTTGGCTGACCATCCTCGTAAGACTGAAAATGGTGACTATCTGGTCGTGGCCACGACGACCGAAGTAACCTCGGGAGAAATCGAGCAGTTCTCCTCCGACGCTCAGAATCGGTTTGAGGTTCAATTTGTGAGCATCCCGGAAAAAATGACTTTTCGTCCGCCTCGCCAGACGGCCAAACCCATCATTGCAGGGCCACAAACTGCGATCGTTGTCGGCAAGAAGACCGAAGAAATTTGGACGGACTCGATGGGGCGGGTCAAGGTTCAGTTTCACTGGGATCGCGTTGGTGAGCACGACGAAAGCAGTTCTTGCTGGATTCGCGTCGCGCAAATTTGGGCCGGCAAAGCTTGGGGCGCTATCCACATCCCGCGCATTGGGCAAGAAGTGATCGTCGAGTTCCTGGAAGGTGATCCAGACAAGCCGATCATTACCGGCCGAGTTTACAACGGAGAACAAGTCGTTCCGTATTCGCTGCCCGATATGGCCTCTCAAAGCGGCATCAAATCCCGTAGCACAAAGTCAGGTGATCAAGAGACATTTAACGAGCTGCGCTTCGAAGACAAGAAGGGTGCGGAGTGTATCTATTTTCATGCTGAGCGAGATTTCGAGCGAGTTGTAGAAAATAACGATATCTTGAAGGTAGGATTGCTGACGAAAGACAAAGGCAATCAGACCATCGAGATCTTCAATGATCAGACGCTGAAGATTGGCGGCAGTGAGAGCTCCAGTGGCAGTCAAACCCTTGAAATCTGGAAAGACCAAACGGAGACACTTCATACTGGCAACCGAAAAACTACTCTCGAAAAAGGCAACGATACTCTAACGATTTCCGCCGGCAACCAAAAAATCGATATTCCTGCTGGCCAATGCGAGTTCACTGCCGGCAAGAAAATCACCTTGACCGTCGGTGCCAGCAGCATCGTTATCGAGCCGGCAAAGATCGTTATTAAGTCGCCCCAAATTGAGATCAAGGCGGATATGAAAGCAGAGCTCAGCGGAGCGGTGACCGATGTTAAGGGAACCGCTACGCTGAAGGTCGAAGGTGGAATCGTCAAAATTAATTAGCGCAGTCGGCGAGTCTGGATTTTTCCCGAGGAAGTTTCTCGATGCGAGTTGCCATAATAGCCCGCTCAGGTACAACGACGAAACGTCGGGTCGTCCTCAAAGGCGGTCAAGTAGCCAAATTCGGGCGCACTGATTGGGCAGATTTTGCTTTCCCGGAAGACGGTGCTCTTTCGGATGTGCATTTTGCCATTCATTGCGGCGTCGACTGCGCCCAATTGCAGTCGTTGTCTCAAGAGCATCCAACGATGGTTAACGAATCGCCGATCACGAAGGTGAATTTGAAACACTGCGACGTCATTCGCGCGGGCAATTCAACTTTCCTAATCGAGATCGAAGGAGCGCCTGGAATCGAACAATCAAAATCGGGAAGTGATTCCGCCACGAACTTCGCAGGTGAACCAGACGAACAAGCCGACGGGACGCTGCTCCTGGCACAGCATATTGGTCTTTCGGACCCAGCGATAAAACTGGCCAGCAGTTGCACAGCTCGCAATCGGTTCAGTGGAATGCTGGTCGAAAATCAATTGCTCGGCGAAGCTCTGCGCTGGAATGCGCATGTTCTGCCAAAACCAGCTTGTGTTCAATGGGCATGTCGTTGTGTAGAAAGTCAAATGAAATCGGAAGGTCAGCCAGCGCAGCAATCTGCATTCAAGTCGGCGGTTCAATGGAGTAACGAACCATCAGATGAGAATCGCAAGGAGGCCGCTCGGTTTGCCGAAGCTGCAAAATTCGAAGGTATCGGCGGATCGCTCGCCGCCGCGGCTGCATGGAGCGATGGCAGTTTGGCGCCAGACGACCTTCCCATTGTCTCGCCCGATGATCGCTTGACAGGTCGGGCCGTTGTTGTGGCTCTCACGATTGCGACCAGCACATCCGGCGCGCAGGACCTAGCCAACCGTCGTCTCGAGTTTTTGAGCCGCCTCCCAAAGGCGATTGCAAATAAGACCACAATCTAGGTGGAACCTAGGAAATGCCCAGAAGTTACTCAAAACAGTCAATTGTACGTCAGCCTTGGCGGCGTGACCCTGCCGGCGATCCCAACGAGTTGCGACGCAGAATCGCGATACGAGCGTTCGCATTGATGTTGCTAGCGCTGATCGCTATGGCTTTTTCTTATCTCTTGTTCGCGCCGTTCTTTCATCCGACAACGCACTTGTATTATGTGACGACAGGCGAAGTAAGTTCGCTGGAGTGTGAGCCCATTCCCTATGTCCAAAGCGATGCGATTCGCCTACTAGAAGCTGATGGTCGTCTACAAATTAAGGATCTTAATCGGCAACTGTTTATATTGGATTCCGCGCAGTCGTTCGAAAGATGCGTGGCACAAATTTCTACCGACGTCCAGCAGAGTTCCGCTGCGGTACTAATTTACACCAGCGTTCATGTGGTCTTGTTAGATGGCAAACTGCAAATTCGATGTGCTGACTCCCGAGATCCCAGATCTGCCCCAGAGACAGTTCCAATTGAAGAGTTTCTTGATCGGCTGGCGAGTATCGCTGGCTCTACGAAAGTTGTGTTGCTTGAATTGCGCCCCGCCAGTCTTCCGCTAGTTGGCTCAAACGAAGATGCGATCGTGGCGGCTATCGAAGTTGCTGCCAGAGCAATCTCTTCAAATACGATGTGGGTCCTGTCGTCCGTTTCCAGCGGCCAACAGCCTTATCACTCCCTTGGTTTGCGCAGCTCAGTTTTTGCCGATTCAATTGCCGAAGCCCTGACGGGAAAGGCGGACGTGAATCGCGATCGTGCTATTGACTTAGAAGAATTTCGGAAGTTCGTGTCCAACCGGACGGCGCGTGTTGTGGCGAAGGAATCCGGTGGCGCGGCAAACCAGACTCCACAGTTAATATCATCGGAAAAATACTCGCCCGAGTTTGGTCGCGAGATTGTTCTTGCAAGCGTACCGGCGCGAACCTGGTGGGAAGCGCTGTTCCCATCGTTCAATGTCCCTGGCTTTGCCGACTCAACCGCCTCAGCAAATTTATCCACCGAAGTTCCTGCTGGTAAATCATCCGAGACCAGTAAAGAAAAACTTGAAGAACAGACTGAATCGAAGAAATGGTTCAACTCTTATTTCACGGAGAAATCGTCGGCCATTCAAGAAAAGTCGCTTGAAGAACTAAACGACAATATTGGCTTTCTGCCTACATTTATTGGTGACCGAGTCAAGAAGTCGCTGGGCATGGCTGGTGCTCAACAACCCAGCGGTTCAACCAACTCAACTAAATCTGAGGCCGAGACAACTCAGGCAAACGAAATCGAGGCACCTACCGCAATAAAATCGAAGGGGGAAAATTCCCAATCAGCCACCGCGGAATCGCAGGCGCATCCACCGACCACCGAAGGGCTACCAGACCTATCAACACTAGGAAACGCCACAGCGAAGGCGACAGATTTGTTGAAAGCAGCTTGGGAATTCAGCGAGTACCTGGGGAAACCAATACCGAATCTGCCGTGTCCTGTCGATCACGCGCCCCATGCTTGGCGCGCCTATATCGCATATCTTCATCAGTTCGAACAACGAGGGCGTGTCGAAGCAGCCTTGGATGCCAGGCGGCAGCGCGTTGAACTGCTGTCGGAAATTGTCGGCAGCTATCAATATGCCACGACAGGCCAAGCGAAAGTTGGCAAGCTAATTCAATTCCTGTCTTCACAAACGCCAGCGGTTCTTGTTCCAGCGACCTTGATACCCAGCGTGGGATTGGCTGAACTGCTAGCGGAACATGTGGGCGCTCGATCAAGCAGCATACTGCGATCACAAATCACCTCGTTCGATGCTGCCATTCAGTCAAGCTCACGCGAGTTATTTGATAAATGGATCGCGCAAATTCCTGCGGATTTGGCCCAACAGTATTCAGAATTTTTTACAGCCACACTATGTGCCAAACATCTGTCGATAACTTGGGATACATTGCGAAGAATCTTGATCTTAACGCGCCAGTTTGAACGACTTGCATTCGATCCCTTTTGCTCAACAAATGCACTCGAATTGCAGCTTGAAGCCACGCACCGCTTGCTATTGGCATCGACTCGCACCGCACTGGATCAACTTGGAAGCAACTGGGAATCCAACTGCCGCGAGCTGCTGATGCAAGCGGAAATCGGCTTACAGCACATCCAGCGCGAACGAGACAATCTTCAGCGTGCTTGGCATTTTCGAAATCAACTACTAGGCGATATGGACGGCATCTTGGCATGGCAACGAGTCACAGTCACGCGACTTGGCCGAAAAAGTGACGGTGTTTTCGACTCGTTGGTCGATAGTCTCGCTAGGCTTTGCCACATCTTACGTCATCGCGAGGAGGCGGTACCCGCAGACCTGGCACGAGAGAGTCATCGATTGGGTAGCTTGCAATCCCAAATCGAGCATTCTTGGCAGCGCGAAGCGGATACCGTTCTAAATGGAACGACTGCCAGTCGCATGGCGACTTCCTGGAGGCTCGATGCGTTGCTGGCATCGTCGATGATCCGCAAACCGACTCGGCATCGATTGATAGGGCTATCCCCAGGACGTCTTGGCACTGCTACCAACTTCAGTGACGATGACTTTCCGATGCAATCGCTCGCGATATCACCCACGGATGCGGAATTCAAAAGAACGTCCGGTCAGATCTCAGATATTCAGTTGTCGCTGGCTAAGCTCGGTGGCTGGGAAGATCCGTCCACAGAAGTAGTTGCAGGCCAAGCTGAAAACCTTTCGCGGAATGGGGCCAATGCCGATCTGGAGATAGCCCGCTCCATCGCGGATCATTATCGAGAGCTGCCCCATCGGATTCGCAATGTCGCGGGCCAGTGGCAGACGACCTCTGAAGATCGTTCGATTGCGCGGCGCGAGCGAATTGAATCGCTCCGGCAGGCAGATCTAGCTCTTCGGTTGTTGTCACCAGATTCTGCGTCTGGAATTGATGGCCGACCGATCATTGAAGAGCTTTGGCGGTTGGAGCTTGGCGAGCGCATTCTTGCGAAGCAAAAACTAGTTCGCGCGAGTTTTCAGGATGCGCCTTCGGACGAACGCGGCTTTCTACAAGCCTCCTTGAAGCGGCTTGCCGAGTTAAGTGAATTTTTGACGGCAGAAGAGGTCAATACGCAGGCGCTCGCGACGAGGTTTGTCGGGCGAGGCAATGCCTACATTTCGTTACTTGCCGATCCAATGAGCAACGGGGAAATTCGCTGGATGAATATTGGCAAAGTGGCCAACAGTGTCTGGTTGGTCGTTGACTACGATCCCGAGCTTGTGGAAATCGACGCACTGGAAGGAGGCAAGTTCTATCGCCAAGGCGCACTTCATTCGGAGATGGCGAGCGCGAAAGACTCCGCCGAGCGAGAGTATGCCTCGGCGCTATCCCTACTGTCGACAGATTCGCAAGAACAGCGTCAGCGACTTGAGGCGGCTCAATCCCGGGTTGCTGCCATTGGCGCAGGACTGGAGTATCCGATCCATCCAGTGGCTTCGATATCCGAACCGTCAACAGGTTTTTCGTCTGGACAAGAAATACGGCTTGGCTATCGCGTCAAGCGAGTCGGACTTGGGCCCGATCAAACGAAGATTGTATGGAAGTTAATCGGTGACGGAGAGTATGTCCGCCACGAGACGATCGTTCGGCTGCCCTCTGCGGAGCGCATGCGCATTGTCGCAAGCTCACCTGATTCAAGTTGGGCAGAAACTGTCGAAGGATTGGTGCTACACCCGTGGCCGAATAAAAATTCTGAATTCAAGATCGGTGTGACCAATTCCAGTTCTGCGGCTCGGACGTTAGCCATCGATTTGTTCGCGCTGGCAGAGCGTAGGGATGTGGTGGTTCCCAATGGTTTTTTGACCGAAGAGGCTTCTCGCGACATTGAAGATCGATTGGGGGACAAGCAAACTCTTTCCACGATTTCAGAATTAGTAGTTGCCAACAATTCCGAAATCGCTTGGCTGCCTCTGCAGAGGTTAGGTGCGGTAGCGCCCTTAGATGCCGCCTCGCCGGCAACTGCAACTGAGAATCTCGCTCCAGCCGATGACCGTGACGGGAGCAACGCTTCCTCAGATACTAGCGACCAGATCAACGTCAGCCACTCAATGGTCCTATCTATTGAGGACAAGTCCACCAAGCAAAAGCTCTGGCGGCGCGTCGAATCACACGTTCGGCATCCGCGCGGCTATATCGAGCCAACGGTCGGCTATGATGCAACGGCGGAA
>SYJV01000409.1 GCA_005798335.1 Planctomycetaceae bacterium
TGCGCTCAATGATGGCGGCGAATGCGAGGTCGTCGGCGACGTGGGAGCCGCCTGCGGCCATTCAATGCTGTCGGGCAGCATCTTGGTCCGCGGGCATGCCGGCCCGGCGTTGGGTGCGTTTGCTGCAGGAGGCTTTATCGCGTTGCATTGGGCCGCCGAAGCGCGTTGTGGAATGTGCGTCGCAGGTGCCGAAATCGTGATCCGTAGCGATGTTGGTCCTCAAGCTGGCTGGGCCATGAAATCGGGAACGTTGGTGATCGGTGCGGACGCCAAGGCGGGCTTGGGAGAAGGCATGACCGGTGGCACTATTTACATTCGGGGTAAAGCGGATTCGCCGGCGTCTCACTTGCGCGAGATGCGCATGAAAGATGCAGATTCACTTCGGTTAGGACTGTTGTTGGTGCGAGCTGGAATTAAAGCAGACCCCAAAGATTTTCGCATCTACCGCACACGCAGCGGAGTGTAACGTGGTTTACCAGTCAAACTCCACCAGCATTTTCGATCGACTCGCATTTCGTGGCACTGCGATGTGTTTGGCGGGAGGCTGGTCTGCGCCGTCAGTTTCCGCTACGCACGTGTCGATTCCACTGCCGGGTGGCAACAAGGACTTTACCTCGCTCGTGCCATTCTATTCCAATCAAAGTGCGATTCGCGCCGACCATGCCCAGTGGCCGGAATTGTGCGCCATTTTTCGCCGGCTTGGTTTGCCCGTAGTCGGTTCCATCGCCGACTTCGAGAAACTTCCCGCTGCCGCAATTCCGATTCGAATCGGTCGACGATTTGCGCAGGAGCGGCTCGATCCTAACGAGATTACCACAGCCGACATTTTCGAGTTCCTCTGCCGCGCCGCAGTTACCAGTGGCACCGCCGCAGCACAAGCAAAAGTCCCCACGCTGCCGTTAGAAATCGACCGGCCACAACGGCTGCGATCTCTAGTCAGTTTGCTGAGAGACTTATCGGGATCAGACATTCCGATCGGTGCAGCCGTTGGACTGAGCGTGTGCCGCGAGGACATTGTCGCACTGATAGATAGCGGAGTTGATTTTCTTACCTTGGAATCGACAAACGATCACGGGATTGGCGAAAGTGACTATAGCTATTGGTTCGTCTCGCAACTATCGCGAATACGAACGATGTGTGTTGCGCTAGACCAGCCGAGGTTTCCCTTGGTAGTTGAATGTCCATTCTCGTCGGCTGATTGGGTGATCAAAACACTTGCGTTGGGTGCTTCGATCGTGTGCATTGACGGAATCGTCAACGCGATTCAAGCCGAGCTTCGCCGCCATCAGCCTGCAGTGCATGGCAAAGGACTGCTAGCCGGTATTGCTGATGCCTACGCCGCGCCTACCAAATCGTTTATCGAGTCCGTGCATGACGCATTGAACAACTTAATCAACCAACTGCACTTGCAAATGTCACTTGCCGGATGCCAGTCGCTACCTCACTTTGATGTTAGTTGCTTGGCTTCGTATGACGAACAGGTCTGCCGACTAACGAGAGCAACGCTCTTGGACATCGGAGATTTCACAAGCTGAATTGAGTCGCACCCGATGCGCTAGCCGAAAGAGTGAGTAGAAAAAATAAAACAAAAACACGAGCAGCACAGGACGTTGCTTAGTATCCACATGAATCTGTAACTTGCGGGAGTTCGACGAATTATCGGACGTAAGATCCGAATGAACTTTTTGGGGTCTAGAACTCTTTTTGCCACATACTCCCATGCAATGGTTCGACTGGTTGTTTAGCGAACTTTGCCGCAGACGACGCTGGCGTTGTGGCCGCCAAATCCAAAGCTGTTATTCATAGCGGTATAGGCCACGCGCTCGATCGGATGGTTAGGTATGTAATTCAAGTCACAATCAGGATCAGGGTCGTCTAGATTAATCGTGGGGGGCAAAATCCCGTTGTGGACAGCCAACATTGTGAGCACCATTTCGATTCCACCGCTGGCTCCCAAGGCGTGCCCAAGGTGCCCTTTAGTGCTTGAAACAGCCATCTTATACGCATGTGCTCCAAACACGGCTTTCATTGCCTGAGTCTCGGCTTTGTCTCCCAACGGAGTGCTGGTTCCATGGGCGTTGATATAGTCGACGTTCGCTGGATCTAATTTTGCATCGCGCAGTGCGTTTTTCATTGCACGCGCGGCACCGGTCCCTTCTGGATCGGGCTGGGTAATATGCCCCGCGTCACCGCTGGCACCATATCCGAGAACTTCGCCATAAATTCTCGCTCCCCGCGCTTGGGCGTGCTCGAGTTCCTCGAACACCAAGATGCCTGCCCCTTCGCTGAGCACAAATCCATTGCGTCCGCTGTCAAACGGACGACTGGCGCGATGGGGTTCCTCGTTGCGATCGGACAGTGCTTTCATATTCTGAAAGGCGCTCAATCCCATTGCTGTAATAGCTGCTTCGGTGCCACCGGTTACAACTACATCAGCGTCGTCGTATTGAATGGTCTTGAGGGCATCGCCCATGGCGTTGGTGGCGCTTGCACAAGCAGTGGCGACAGTGTAGTTCGGACCGCGCAGTCCGTAGCGAATCGACAGGTTTCCGCCCGCTGCGTTGAGCATCAATTTTGGAATCGTCAACGGGCTGACACGATCGGGTCCCTTCGAAAGCAAACGTTCGACCTGGATTTCGATTTCGGCCAAGCCGCCGATTCCCGAGCCGAGTATTACCCCGGCTCGAAATGCGTCGATTTTTTGAAGGTCGAGTCCCGAATCTTCCAGCGCTTTACCACCGGCATACATCGCAAACAGCGTGAAACGATCGAGTCGTTTCAGGTCTTTGGGATCGACATATCTTCCTGCATCAAAATCTGGAATGTCTCCCGCGATCCGTACCTTGAACGGCCCTGGATTGATCAGACTTAGCTGGTGAATTCCGGATTGCCCCGAAAGTATCGCCGACCACAGCGTTTCCAATTCCATACCGAGCGGAGTGACGACCCCCATTCCGGTAACAACAACGCGACGCTTCATTTCATTTGTTTCGTTTGACAGTGGCCCACGGTCTCCTGTGGCGGCAGCCATTCCGCCAGTTGTGAACCTTACCCGATGACTAATTGCATGACCAGCTAAGATTGCTGAGCTTTTTCAATGTAGTCGACGGCTTCTCCGACGCGCTGAATTTTTTCAGCGGAGTCTTCTGGAATACTGATGTCGAACTCTTCTTCCAGTTCCATCACAAGGTCCACTGTGTCGAGCGAGTCCGCTCCCAAGTCGTTTACAAAGTGAGTATCGCGAGTAATTTTGTCCTTTTCTACTCCCAATTGCTCCGCGACGATGTCAATAACCCGCTCCTCAATCGATGCCATGTGGATACTCCCAAGTGCGTTAGCGTGTATGCAAAATCAGCCAGTAGCTGAACTTCCGTTCGAAAAACTGTATGTTTCTAGTTAGCGTTTGAGGCGGATTTTATCGGTCCAACCTCAATGGTCGAGCCAGGAAACTCCCTCAAAGATAGAAAATTCTAACAAAGTTGGTCAAGTCAGGTAAATTCAGAATCGTTTCAACGTCTCAAAGGCACAAAAAACTGGCCAATTTGCAAAAAAATCACCAATCGGGGAGGTAGCTAGCATCTACACCGTCATTCCGCCGTCGACTGTAATCACCTGCCCTGTCACGTAACTGGCCGCTGGACTGGCCAAGAAAATCAATACAGCGGCAACGTCATCGGTGGTGCCCAAGCGGTTAGCAGGAATTCTCTGTTTGACTTCTTTGAGCATTTCTTCGCCTAGCGCCTCCGTCATGCTGCTCTCGATAAATCCAGGAGCAATCGCGTTCACGGTAACTTTGCGTTTACCCAACTCACGGCTTAGGCTCCTCGTCAATCCGATCATTCCTGCTTTCGATGCAGAGTAATTGGTTTGTCCCGGATTGCCAATCAGTCCTGACACGCTGGACATATTAATAATTCGGCCATAGCGAGCCGACATCATGATTCGCGATGCCGCCCGGCAAAATAGAAAACAACTGGTAAGATTGGTTTGAATTACCTCATCCCATTGCAGGTCGGTCATTCGCGGCAATAGAGTATCGCGAGTAACTCCCGCGTTGTTCACCAGTATGTCCAACCGTTTGTATTTCTCTTCAACTTGGCTGAAGAGTTGTTCGACACTTTCCCGATTGGTTACGTCGCATTGAAATGCTTCAGCTTGCCCTCCCGAAGCTCGAATTTGTTCTACCGTAGCGGTCAACTTATCGATGCTTCTAGCAACGCAAACCACTATCGCGCCACATTGCCCCAGTCGCTCAGCACACGTTTTGCCGATTCCCTGCGACGCACCGGTCACCATTGCCACTTGGCCATCCAGCTTGGCATAAATTCCCAGGTCTGATTGGGGCATTGTTCTGTCTACTCTCTGTTGGTGAAGCGATTTAGGAGCTGACTCGATGCGAATTTGCTGCAAGATCTCTTAATCGCCAAAGGACTCGCAAGCGATCTTGCGATCGATCCGCTTGAGCGTTCCTGCCAAAACGCGTCCTGCGCCAATTTCGATAAATTGGTCGACACCCTGCGAAATCAAGTTTCGCAACGACTGTTCCCAAAGGACTGGCGAGACTACTTGACGAGCGAGCAAAGATACGATTTCTGATGGTTGCGTATGAGCCTGGGCGTCTACATTGGATATGACCGGAATCGAGCACTTACCCATGGCAACTCTGTCCAGAGCGTTCGACAAGTGCTCGACCGCTGGTTGCATAATAGGAGTATGAAATGCACCGGCTACCGCCAAGCGTACGCATTTCATTGCGCCAGCTTCGGTACAGGCTTGCTCCACAGTGGCCAGTTTGTTAAGGTGGCCCGCGATGGCAACGTTGCCTGGACAAAGCAAATTGGCAACGCGCACAAAGTCAGTCTCCGTACTGTATTGGTTACAAATGGATTCCAATTTGAGCTGATCAAGCCCCAAAATGCTGCTCATACCGCTGCCGACCCGATCCGCAGCGGCCTGCATGGCTTTTCCGCGTTCCGATACCAAACGCAAACCATCTTCGAATGAAAAGCCGCCCGCGGCTGCGACTGCGGTATATTCGCCCAAGCTCAATCCGGCTACGGCCGACAACGAACTCTGGTAGTCAGGATGCTGGCTCAGCAAATCCTGCATTGCAGCATAGCTATGGACATACAACGCTGGTTGACAAAATTCGGTCCGATTCAATAGTTCTGCGGGGCCGTTTAAGCACAGGTTCAGTAAATCAAAGCCAAGAACTTCATGTGCCGTGTTGAATACGCCACGTGCGACTGGGCTGCGTTCGGTTAAACCTTTGCCCATGCCAACAAATTGCGAGCCTTGGCCAGAAAACAAGAATGCAATGGACGCCAAAGTCAGCCCTCGGAGTGCGAGTATTAAAATCCCAAGCCCAGGCGAAAGGTTGGGCTATGGCGTCTCGACTGACTCATCGACGATACGTCCCATGTAGTATCCACATTTGGGACAAACCGTATGGGTTGGCACATTCGAACTGCAATTCACGCAATAGCCAGTTTGCTTGGCCTTCTTGTGATGGTGCGAACGCCTTCGACCAGTACGAGAATTTGAATGACGTCGCTTTGGAACGGCCATGGCCGCGAACCTCGAAAACTAATTTGAAACCAAACTCAAATAATACGAAAACTTCGCATTACTGGATACTCATTATTCATCGCTGCGGTAAGTGTGGAAAGTTAGCCCGATCACTGGATCTTGTCAAGCCTTTCGACGGGCTGCGAAAGCAGTAGTTTTCAATTCATTGCCCTATACGAGATTTTTCCTCACAGCCCATACCGCCGCTTGGGTTCGATTAGAAACGCCTATCTTGCGCAGAATGTGCTGCACATGCTCCTTTACGGTCTCATAACTGATGTCCAGCGCTTGCGCAATTTCCTTGTTCGTTTTGCCATTTGCAAGTTCTGCAAGAACTTCGCTTTCACGATGAGTCAACGGAGCCTCAATGTCCGATTGTATGCGCGGTGTGGCCAACGCCCCAGTCACGCGACGCAGTTCCTCTCGTCTCCATACCGTCTCGCGATTAGACGCTTTTTCCAAGGCTTCAAGTATCTTTTCGCGAGTATCCGATTTTAGCAAATATCCCACTGCTCCCAGGGCGTGTGCCCGCGCAACATAAGTTGGATTGTCGTACATCGAGAACATCAGAACTGGAATTTCTGGGTGTTCCAATCTCAGCCGACCCATCGTATATAAACCATCACCATTGCGCATTTGCACGTCGAGGATCACCAAATTTGGGAGATGCGTTTCCAACTGTTTAAAAATCTCTGCGCCGCAACTTGACTCACCAACGACGATAAATTTCGAACCTTGAAGCATATTGCGAAAACCAGACCGGACTATTTCATGGTCATCCGCAATCAAAACGGTTATGGACATCAAAGGTCCTTCGCATCAGCGCATTACATTCTAATAACCAAGATGTACGACTCGTCGCTACGTACTGCGATTCCAGAACGCCTCACCGGCGGCACAATTGCTAGATGCAGAAGCTGCCTCCGCTTGGGGAACTGTTTGCCTTTTCTCAAATAGGACAGCCCGCAAAAACAAAGCGAACGAGTAGATTCCCCACATCTTTGGCTAGATCCTTTTAACGACTCTCTAGCCAATTAAAACGATATTAACGAGGTTCGTAAACCTCAATTGGGGATATTACACCGTCTTTATTAACGTCGAACTCGGCAAACGCCACGCTTCCACCCAGGAACTCGACGCTAGAAATTCCGCCGTCTTGGTTAGAATCCATTGCGGAAAACCACTTTGGAGCATTTACTTCGGGCTTTTCTTCAACTTGATTTCTCGCCATGGAACGTCGAAGAATTGTGGTATCAAACGCATCCTCTAGCGATAGGCGAGCTACCAATGGAGATTCGCTTTTCGCGATGCGAGAGTCTTTGTCGCGATCGAACTGGGAGAATTCTGACGAGAATCTGACAACTTCGAATTGAGTAAGAGAATCATTCTGGTCACGGTCAATCAGCTCGAACCAGGGAGCAGTTGAAGTCCGCCAGCGACCGACCTGTCGCAATTTTCTGAACGTGGAATACCAGCGCCAAGCTGCCGCAACTTCGGCCGCCGAAAATTCCGCGTCACTGTTTGCATCTAAGAAATCAACCGCAGTCGGTTGGAGATCCAGTTGACTAGCAAAGGCCATTTTCGATTGTGTATTATCCAAGGATTGACGAAGTCGTTCATCGAACAATTTTTGCAAATCGACTCCCCAGTCACTTTCTATGCCAATATGTAAAACACAGGTCGGTGTTGCCAGCCGACCTGTGTTTGATTTTTGCGTCGCCCAAACTACGGCCTTGAGCTCTGCCAGGGTTGTGCCGATATTCATCTCCAACGACCGCAATTTGGTTGCACTGGAATCCATCGAATTGCTGCTCCCCTGTTGCTCGACCGTTGCGATTCGAGCAAACAATTGTGCGTCGCTGGAGATTTCCCCCAGATTCTTGAGCTCCGCAGGGCTGAGCAAACTGTCGGAGTTCAGATCAAGCTGTTGCAAACGCGATTGAGGCCAAGCGAACCAATTTTCGCGCGGCATCTGGTCCAAGAAAGTATAGTGATTCATGACTCGCGATGCCGATGCGGATATGTCTGCCAATGACCAGGTGAAAATCGTTGCTTGATCGATAAACGATGTACCGGCAGAGACCATCAGCGGATTATTCATCGCCGAATTTGGCGCCAGCTCGTTTCGGCTGATTGCCAGGTCACCGTTAAAGTCCGATTTTAGCAGTGCTCGTTCGAGTTGCTTAACCTCTTCAGAGTCAAGTTCGCCATCGCTATTGGCATCGCATGGACCAAACGTCGACGACTCCACGCCGCCAGCGTCATCGGTTGCTTCAGTAATGTTCAGACGAGGATTTCGCGACAGGCCGCGCGTAAGAAAGGCTAGTAGTTCATTCTTATCAGCTTGGTTATCACGGGCTGTATCGTACAGGTTTAAGATCTGTTCGGTTTGATCTTCACTGGATACCAAGTTACCCAACCAGCCCGACTTGATCAGCGGGTTGGATAACAAGTCCTTCCACGCCACCATACTAGCCAATTCGATTTTTAAGTCCTTGGCAATCTCGACAAGAGCGACTTGAAAAGCATCTTCCATGCTCCGTCCGTCGACATTGACGGAAATATCGAGTATCAGTGGTCCACCGTTGGCTAACACGATCAGCCGTTGCTTAGTCCAAGTTTCTGCGACCTCCTTCGGCAACGCATCACCGTCTCCGGCTCTTTCGATTGTGGGAACGGAAGTGCGTGAATCCGTAGCAACTTTTTCATGGGAGACTGCCGCTGTTTTCGGTTCGCTCGGTACTTTCGGTTCTTTAGGTGAATCGTCCTTGTGAGCTTTTGCGACTCGCTCGGCATCGATAGAGGGAATCGATTTCTTTGCTGACTGCCGCGAATTCGATGGACAGCCTGTAAACAA
>SYJV01000410.1 GCA_005798335.1 Planctomycetaceae bacterium
GAAAGCGGAGACGAGCTACCGCTTGGGTTAATATTCTTGACGATGTTGGTCCCGGCTGACGTCCCATTGCTGGACCATAGCTCGTAGCCGTTAACGCCATTATTGGCACTAAAGTAGAGGGTGCCATTGACGTTCGTTAGGGAAAGCGGATTCGAGTTACTACTGCCTGGATTAATATCTTTGACGATGTTGGTCCCGGCTAACGTCCCATTGCTGGACCATAGCTCGGTGCCGTTAACGCCATCATTGGCACTAAAGTAAAGGGTGCCATTGACGTTCGTTAGGGAAAACGGATTCGAGCCACTACTGCCTGGACGAATATCTTTGACGAGCGTGGCTCCCGTAGCGGAACCGCTGTCGACTTTCCATAATTCCTGGCCTTTATCCTGGTTTGAAGCTACGAAATAGACATCGCTGCCCACTGGAGTGATTTGCGAGATCGAACTTGAGTCGAACGCGAGTTCGATCACCTCGGGCAAGCCCGCCATGAGCTGTCGCGATTCGAGCGATTCGTAAACCAGTTGCGCAGCATCCGCTCGGACATAGCGGGTATCGCGAGAACGGCTCGCCGATCCAACACGGACCTTACTTTTAGGAGTGCGGATCGACAAACCTAGCAGGCTCATGAAAGCCGACCAAAGCGAACTCGCCTGCGTAAACAACCAACGCTGACTTACATGAGGGATTCGAAAAGTTCGTTTCCACCAATCACAACGCTGCTGAAATCTTTCGAGGAATGCCTGAGTCAAGCGAGCGACTTTTCCTCGCAATTTTTGCGCTTTCAATACTGCACGCTGTATTTGTCGGTTGCCTTTTAAATCTCGTTGTAGCTTCTTCATGGTCTTTTATCTCCCGCACCAGTTGCGCAGCATTTCTTCGAATAGTGATATGTTCTTAGAATGTTCAAATAAAACGTGGTTGGTTTCGGCGATCGATCGCCGTACTTCATTTCCAAAATCGCGATCGGTTGCTAGTCTCACCGCGAGTGAGGCATATTCGTCGGGAGTGCGGGCGATGGCCGTCGCGACTCCCATCCGTTTGTACATAGCGAGAGTTAAGCGACCTCGCAAGTAACGGCCAGGCAACGTGACCACCGGAGTTCCCACACCCAACGCTTCGTAGGATGTGTTTCCACCGCAAAACGGAAACGGATCGAGCATCACATCGGCAATCGACAACAAGTGCAGAAAATCTGCACGCGGCAGCGATGGCAGAAACCGTACTCTCCGCTCAGAGTCAGGTAACGTCCGCAGCCAACGCTGTCGCAAAGCCTGATTCCAACTCGGAGTTGGCGATTCGATCACGACCAAATCACCTTGCGAATCAGCCGCGAGGACTTTGGCGAGTACCTGATCGAAGTCCGGATGGAATTTGAAAAGAGTTTGAGGACATAGGTACATGCGTCGATTTGGGTCGAGACCAAACTGCTCGCGTGTCCGAGGCGGCCCGACGAGTTCCGGGCGTTCATAACAAATGCCAAAATCTGCTAGTTGGACAAGTCGTTCGGTATAGTGGCTCTCTGCATCGTCTGGCTCCGCCAACTGACTGGAAATGAAATAGTCGATCGCTGGACTGCCGGTCGTATCGGGATGCCCCCAGGTGACGGCTTGAATGGGTGCCATCCGAGAGTAGCTGAGAGTCTGTGACATGCAGTCCATTCCGACATCGGTAAAGATGAGAACATCGAAATCCAGATCGGCGATGGTTTTTCTCGCCGCGGCCGGCTGTCGAGGTACTTCAACATAATGATCGGCCGCTTTTTGGAACGCCGAAGAATAACGATCTTGATGCGAACGGAGCGACACCACACTTACTTCGAAATCGTTTCGCGATAATTGCTCGACTCGGCCGATGTTCAAACGTCCAATGGTGTGATCGCAAAAATAGGAAGAGAGAAAACCGATTCGAATCCGCTTGTTCTTTGGGCGACGACCGGTTTTGCTAGCGGGTTCACAGCATTCGATACCGCGGTAAACCCTGGCGAGATCCTGCATGATTTCGCGATCGTTTTCACCTTGGTAGGCGAAGTAGAAGCTGGTTGGAATCGCCGTGTTGGTCGTGTCGACAACGACTCCGGAATCGACCAAATCTCGGACTCGATGTGTGAGACGTTCGCGCCACGATTGTAGCTGTTGGGCGGAATCATAAATAACAGGTAAAACTCTGGCCCCTAAAACGAGATTCATTGGGTTAGGCTGAGCTTGTTGTGCGAGTTCGAAATGGTGCAATGCTCGATGCGGTTGATTTTTGTTTGCACAGATAGAACCCAGATTCTGCTGAATGGGCGCGAGATTCGGCTGGATGGACACAGCTCGGTTGTAACAGTCCTCCGCAGCGGAAATATCGTTTAAATCTTGATAGAGATTACCTAGCTGAGTCAGTAGCTCGGCAGATTGTTTGCCCGCTTGAAAGGCTAATCGAAAATGACGCAGGGCCTCGTCGAGCTTGCCGTTTTCGTGGGCTTCGATTCCTTTTTGGAGATAACCGTCGGCGTTGGTGACCGAAGCCGTCGCATCTTTTTTGTGGAGGCTTGGGAATTGCAATCCGGATTCATTTGGAACGATCCATATTTCACGGTCGTCGCGTTCTTGCAACGTTGGTCCACAAACCTTCGGATTGCGTGATCCCGGAATCACTTCGACAGCAAAGATCTCATCGACACCCGAATGGAATTGCAGCGTGGCGACAGTCCGCCCGGTCGCTAGTTCTACGATCCCGATTCCACATCGAAGCTGGTCGGCGTGTTCGCCGATTGGGAGACCACCGAAAACGTTCGTTTCGCGGATTTTCGATAACCCGACAAACGCAAAGCCAGAGTGGATCGCTAAACCTCGTGTATAGCCGGGCATGCTGGCAACGGGTTCAATCTTCCCGCTTTGCTGATCGACCAGAGCAAGATGCCCTTTGCCAGAGTTGAGTACCCAAAGGCGTTCGTGATGCACGCGCGGCGAATGTGGCATACACAGACCTCGCGCGATCGTTTCACCTGTTGGAACGTCAAGAATCGCTCCGCCTGTCGTCTTATGTGGACGCCAACCTTCAGGCTCATTTGTCTCGCCAAGAACCGAAACATAGCGTGGCTGCCCTGCTTCCATGGCAAGACCGTTCATGTGGCATCGATCTTGATCGATCAAATCGGTAACGAAGGGTGGCCGCCATCGTGGTACAAAGTTGTGTTCTACGTCTAACGTACACAGGCAAGAAAACAAAGTGTTGACGATCCATAGACCTTCATCACCCCAGGCAAGATCATGACCATGAATACTTCCCGTGATGAAAGAACTGCGGGCCAACCAGCATTGGTCGTGTGACCCAAACGGTTCGATGCGAGGTGCGATCTCGTGCGCCGGATTCAGAAAGAATATTTGGCGGCGTGTGCCGATAGCAATTCGGTCGCTGCTCACACCGACGCCCATCACTTGGTCGAAACCGTGAAAGCTGAATGTCAATTTGCCTAGATGACTTCCGATAACGAGCAACTTCCCGGCCTGGTAAGTCGTGACGAGGAGCGTCAGTTGCAATTGCTCGAGGATGCCGGCAAAGTCGTGCGTGTGCTCGTAATGAACTTCACACAGTCGATGTTCGACAATGGGTACAATGCTCATCTGGCACGCAATCGCGCATCAATACTCGTTGCCATCCGTAAAGCATGATAGAGCGTTCTGATTTCGGTGCCCGGTACGTTTTGGAGTATGGAATCAAGCATTAACAAGATGGGGGCAAATGAAAAAATACGGATTTGGACGTGGAATACGCTGAACATGAAGGGTAATCGTCGAATGAGTTAAAGTCAACGAAATCGAGTCTGTAGCATCATTACAGGGGATTGGTGGCTCTCGGGCTCCTCCAATCGCACCTCAGAGCCGGTGAGCGCCTTGGTCTCCTTTGAACCCTCGCACCCGGTGAGCGCCGACCCGGTGAGCGCCTTGGTCTCCTTTGCTTCGTTGCCAGCCGCCACCGCCACACCGCGTCCCAAGTGCCGCCGCACCGCCTTCCGCGAGATGCCAAGCTGCCGCGCGATTCTTCTTTCCGAGTAGCCAGCCTGCTCTAAGTGCTTAACCGCCTGAACTTTATCCATCGCCAGTTGATTCGCCACAATGCTCTCTCCATTTGAGTTTTGCCGAAACAAAACCCAAGCAGACAAAACATCGCCCTTCCGTGCCACAACCGGTACCCTTTCAGTCGCTCAACGCTGGTACCTTTTGGGCGCTCAGTGACACGTCCGACTGCCTGCTGTCAGACATCTGCCATGGCAATTTGAATTGATGCCTTGCCATTCTTCGTCGCCGATGTATCACAGGTCGGTTCCGCTCGTAGATACATGAAACAGATATGGACGTAAATCGCTTCAGACGCAAGGAGGGAAACCCTAGTAGGTAGGCCAATTTAGCCTAACCTAAAGAAGGTAGTTTGTCGATTTAAGTGCATGCAAAGATTCGCAAGATTTTCGGTAAATAACTGTCAGTCTCCCCGCGCCAATTAATCGCTTGCCAAATTCTTCGATTCAGCCGGCAGCCTTATGGATAACTCAATTCAGTTTCAGCTTGCTCCTTCCTGAGTCGATTTATGGCTCTGGTCAGTCTTCAAGACGTATCACTGCCACCGCGTGTGTTAGAGCTAGCTCAGCAGTCGTTTAGCGCAACGTCCGAAATTGCAAAATTAGAATCCGCTTGTATTACGGATGTTGTTATTCAGTAAGTTGGCGACGAAGGAGTTCAAGTCAGTTAAGTCTACGAAGCCATCTCCATTCTTGTCCAGCCATTCACGGTAGGGCACTTGCAGCGTGAGTATGCTCACCAGTGCATTAAGGTCCGTGAGATCGACGAAGCCGTCCCCATTATCATCGCCGTATAATCGATAGAATCTATCGACTGCGGTGTTGCCGAAGACTTTGTCGCCGCCGGGTAATGTATCGTTGTTGCCGTCGAGGATTAATCCGCCAGCTAGCGAGGTGATGCCTAGGTCGTCGATCGTTACTTGATAGTTGCCGTCCTTCAGCGATCCGGCAATGTCTGGGAACAATGGACTGGGATTACTGCTGGGAGCAAAGGTCAGTGTGACTACTGTCTTGCCGCCTACTGTCGTGATGGATTGGACGACGTTGGAAATCACTCCAACTGTGGATGGTCCTCCTGGGGCATCGTCTCGACGTTCGACTACGACGGCTCCCGCAGCCACGTTGACCAAAGTGTCGAAAGTGATTGTGACTTTCTTCAGCTTCGACCGTTGAGATTGACCATCATTCAAGACGATCGATTCAACCCGCGGAGAGCTACCTGCGGCAATAGCCACCGACAATTGAAAGACGTCGCTGGCCGAAGCGAGGCTTGGATCGGTCGCTGTCACTCGGATCTGAATAATTCCGATGTTACCCGCGACCGAAGTTCCGGAGAGTGTGCGAGTCGCTGGGTTAAATGACAACCAAGAGGGAAGTGGGCTGCCGTCCGAAAGCGTCGCTGTGTAGGTCAAGACATTGCCGTCAGGATCGCTGAACGTATTGGCAGGTACGGTATAGCGGTAGAGAATTCCAACTGCAATCGACTGATCGGAGAGTGGATTGACCAGCACGGGAGCTTCGTTGACATTGGTCAGCCCAATCGTGATCGTGTTCTCATCGAATAGGCTGGGCGAACCGTTATCCGTTATTCGAACCCGCAGATTGAACGTGGGACTCGTTTCGAAATCGAGTGCCGCGGAGTTGTTTACCGTGATCCGGCCAGTCGCTGCATTGATGGCGAAGGCATTATTTGCGTTTCCCGCCGTGATGGAATAGGCCACTGTTTGCCCCGTATCCGGGTCACCCGAGACCGGCGTTCCCACAACCGTCCCCGCCGCAGAATTCTCCGCCAAGTTAAACGTCGCCGCCGCGATATACGGTGCATGGATATCACGGAGCAATTCCGTAAAGTATGCCGGCGATCGATCGTAGGGCGAATCGGTGTCAACCAGCGGATCGTCGATATCGTCTGTAATGAACACGTAATCGAACTGCCGAACCTTCATTTCTCGCAAGATTTGTGTGAGGATGGAAGTTCCAATGGCACCGTGAACTATGGCTCCAAAAGCGAGATGTGAATACGCGGGCGACGACACGTATGCGGGTGTTGGATTGTTGAAGAACGCAGTGGGTGTTCCTTCTCGAATGATGAATGCGTCTGCAGTATTCTGATCCAGGTATTCGACAGGAGCCTCAGTACCAACGTTGCCCATGATGAATCGTCCGGCTAGACCGGTGTTGGCTCGTATTCCCGTAGCGACTGTGATATAGGTCGGAACGTTCGAGACAAGGTTACTCATCTCGTCGAGGAATATTCCATCGATCAAGGAAAGACCCGTAATTGGATGTTTATACAACGTTGAATAAAGTTGAACTTTGCCTAGAATCTCTGCTGCGGGGCGAACAACATCCGACTTGGGAGCAACTCTCGTACTGACATATCCAAGAATTCGAATGTAAGGATTCTCTCGTATTTTGGTCAGCGCCGTGATCCACTCGCCGTACTTCGGATGACTCGCATCGATCGGGCCACTATTGGGATTGGCGATGATGGTAATTGGTGTTGAAGCATTTGCTGCGTTAAATACTTGCTGCCACCAAGAGTTGAGCGTGTTGGGTGCGGAAAGCGGATATTCGTACATCGGCAGGATGAGTTTCGTACGCAACGGATCGACGGATTGTGTTGTCGTTTGCGCTTGATGCGTTGCTGGTACGGGTTGACGCTGGCCGGTGTTGTCGATGGCGATGCTGTAGAAGCGATACGTGTTACCGAAAGCTCCTGCGTAGATTGTAGAAGTGAGTGTCGTGTTCGACAGGAATCGGCTGTACGCGCCTCCGTTTGTGGAAACGTAGACATCGTAGCCCGCTATGCCGGAACCTCCGGCATCATCATTGCCCGACCAGTAAACTGGAAAACTGGCGGTCGTCGTTACGGGAGGCAGAGCCGCGACGGTGCTGGTTGGCAGTCCAGCGTCGATTGTTATAAGAGCTTGCTTTTTCGGATCGACACCCTTCGAAGCATCGAGCGGGTCAGTTTGGTCCGTGGCAATCGCGAGTTGATAATCAAAGGAAATCAATGCGACATTACGAATCTCTCGCCCGGTCGGCAATCCGGCTTTGGGACGCACGGTATAGCTGACATGTCCCAGTCCTCGCCCGGTGCCATTCTCAGGAGGCAGGAAGCCAATTAACACGTCTGGGGGCAAACCGGTCTTCGGGTCAAGGCTGAGGAACGACGCATAGACCTCCCCGGTTGATGTGCGAATGCCAGCTTCGATGACGACATCAAACGTCTTACCATTGTAAGTCATCGACCGAGTCGTTTGAAACGTCTGCTTGTGCGCTGGTACGGTGATCTGCTGATCGCCAAAGCCAAAGTCAGTTAACTGAAATGATGCCCAGTCCAAGTCGGATGACAAGAAGTCACTTATGGTGACGTACTGGGCGGGTGCTGTAGCTGTTGCATAGTTTTCAAAGTCGATACGGTATGGAATCGTATTCGCTTGCGCGACAAAAGATTGCGGGCCATATCCAGTTCCAGGTAGCTTTTGATTTGGGTCAAATGCTCCAGCTATGAAACCTAAGATTCCTCCGCCGTCTGTGCCGCCACCACCGCCGCCCTGCGCCCCTCCCTTAGGTTTTTCGGGAGGAGCTTCGCAAGGGTTTTTGTAAATTGGTTCTAGGTTGGGCTGCGGCTCATGATTCATTGCTGCGCTAACTCGCAACATTGAAAAAAGAAAAGTTCTTGCTGAGATCTCGACCATTGTCAACGTATATCCGTATGCGTCCTGCATTGCAAAGTTAAGGCAACTCAAATTATCAATTATCGATGCAAGACCTGACGAGTCGGTAATCGACGTCGGTTCATTGTCGACATAACTGTAATAATTGGTCTGGCCGCCCGATAACCGAATCGGATCTTGGTTTGCAAAGCGTCCGTCGTCGGTTTTGTAATATCTAGCTCGCATGAACTGCATTCCGTTCAACTCCAACTGCACGCCAAATTGTCCAACGAAATGAAAGGGATTGTCCAAGCTACTAATCTTTGCGGTGCTCTTACCGAAGGGTGTGTAATAGTAGGAGTTCGCGTACGTACCGCTGGATGAGGAAATGCCGGCAGTACTTCCTAACGCATCAAAATCGAAGAAATAACGATCATTGCCAACTTGTCTTGCTGCTAAACCTAGTCCGTAGACGTTACGCACGGGATTCAGAGCGCCGGCTTTGTACTCCGCCATGACACTTGACAAACCGATAGGATCGACCAGGTATGCGGTGCGAACGCCATTCTCAACCTTTGCTGTACGATTCCCAAAAGCATCGTATTCATATTCAGTCACACCTTGGGGACCGCTCACGAAAATCAATTGGTTTAACTGATCCCATCTGTAAGTGTTGACACCATCGAACGTCAAGTTACCGTCCGCGTCGTAACTTTGCGCAACACCGCCGACAGTTACGTACTGATTCATGTTGTTCGCGGTGTACAAAGTTGTGACACCGTTCGACACGGTTCTTGTGCGATTCCCCGTAGCATCATAGAAGTACTGCAAATCCTGGTTTGGAGTCAGGCTGGTATTGGCCGATGCATACACTGCTCGGATTAACTGCCCGATGCCGTCGTATGTATAGCTCCACGATCCATCAAGTGTCGTCATCGACACTCGTCTACCAAGCACGTCGTAGGAGTAATCGAATTTGCTGTTAAGCGACGTGGCATTACGCCAATTCTTTAGGCTCAGCAATTGACCTGCGGCGTCATACTCGTAAGTCGTAAACGTCCCATTCCCTTTGTCACTTCGGCTCAAACGGCCGGCAGCGTCGTAACCGTATGTCAACAGGACTACATCTGCGGAATCACGCAAACGCAACAGCCGCCCCACAGAGTCGTACTCGTACTTAGTTACAAAGCCGTCTTGATCGGTAATACGAATCCGACGGCCAAACGTATCGTAGGTGTAATCCAAAAAGCGACCATTCGGGTACGTAATTCTCTTGAGTCGATCGCCATCAGTCGCGAAGTTATAGTCGTACCTTGTGGTACCTGAACTATCCGCCGCCGTCGAGACATTGCCACGTCCATCATAGGTAAATGTTACGACGGAACCGTCCGCGAAAGTTTGCCGCGTAACTTGTCCGAGCGAGTTGAACGTATAAGTTAGCAATTGACCGCGACGATTCGTGGAATTGCCTGGAAGGCCGGAAAGTGTGTAACTGCCTAGGCTCTCGACTGTTCCGTTGGGATAAACGGTGGTGAGCAAATTCCCTTTGTCATCATAGGTGTATGACGTCCGGTTTCCTTTAGCATCCGTAAAGCTGGTCAATTGCCGAAACGGATTGTCATAGGTGAACGAGGTGGTAAATCCCAACTCGTCTGTAATGCTCTGCAAGTTTCCGTGGCTGAACCACTTGAAGTTGTTGGTTTCGCCTGTCGTACTTACGGTCTTACTGAGCCGCAAATCTTTATCAAACTCGTTCGTCGAGATGTTGCCTAGCGGATCGACGAACTTGGCAACTTGACCGTGGTGATCAAAGTAGAGACTCGTAACGCCAGCAACCGTCACATCTTCGTCGACAGTAACCAGACCAGTGCTGTTGTAACCGTAGTCAACAAGCTGAGTGTTTCCAGTAAAAGAGCTGGCATCCAACCGTCCGTTGTTGTCGTAAGTGAAAAACTGCGTCGTTCCTCCGCGTTCGATCGACAGCATCGCATGCCTGATTTGCGCAGCGCCTGTGGTCTGGTAGCTGTAGCGTGTGATTTTTGCGTCCGATGTCGTCACCGTCGTAAGATACGTGTTGGTGGCGTCGTAGCCGTAGGTTGTCCTTCGTCCTGCTGAATCGGTCACCGACGTAATAAGATTGGCAGCGTTGTATACAATCGCGATCGACGCACCACTACTGTGCGTCAGCGAAGTTAATCGGGATAATGCATCGTAGCCGGCCGTGACTCGGTTATTGTTGGTGTCGAAAACGTAATCGATGCGTCCATCCGAACGAAATCGAGTGATCGTGCCATCTACTGCCCGCAACTCGAACACGCCTGAGCTGAGTCTGACAAGGAGCCGTAATTGACAAGCCGCCCAAGCATTGATTTCGTAATGCTTGAGGATAGTGTGCCTTGGGCCGCCTGCTCAAGGACTATGCTTCCGTTCCCCTGAATCACGCCGCCAGACCAGACGAGACTCTCATTCAATTTCAGGGTTCCTGGAATGGTCAGTGTCCCTTGATTAATGATCAGCGTTGCAAGGTTGGCTTCGGGCAATTCGAAGGAGAGGTTCCCGTTAATAATTTCGATCTTTTGTAGTGCTGGCAGTTCGATTCGACTATTCGATCCACTTTGACGAACAATTTGAGATCCTAAATCCGAGCGAATTGATATCAGTGAAGGAAGTCTAAGGGTTGCTCCGTTGCTGGACTCGTACGAGGTATTCGCGGACTCTCGCAGATTTGAAAAGGCTCGTACATTGTTGACTCCATCAACGGTAATGCTGCAGTTGTTGATGCTCGTGAAGTGTTGATGCGGTAACTTACTCGTAGCGCCAATGATCGTGACGTCTACCCGATCCAGTTGGCTGGTCAATTGAGGAGCCAGGATCTCGCCACCTGCTTCCACTTGCAGCCTCGAGTTTCTATGCGTGGCCCTATGGACAAAAGTATTTAACCTCGAGAAGTCGACCAGGCTGCCGGCTCCAGTTGCCAAAACGCTGATTGCCTTGAATAGCTCCGCACTTGCTTCTGTTTCCACACGTGTCACATTGCGGAGGTCTAGCTTGCCTCCAGAACGCGCCTCTAACACTAGGTTGGTATCGTGTGGGGAGGTGGTCGGATTCACGAGAGCCGTAACTGTCGACAAGTTCAATAGGCTGCCGACTCCAAGTGCCTGATAAACCACATTGCGTGTTGGCGCATGGATCGATGCACTGGGAATCGAAAGAGTTGCGCCATTGACCGCATAAAGGCTCGTACCCCGGATATCTGTGAGCGCAGTGAAAACCCGATCGTTACCTATCCCGTCAACGGTAATGGCGCCTGTGGTGATGGTAGTGAAGTGTTGATACGGTAGCTTGCTTGTTGAGCCATTGATCGTGATGTCTACGCGATCCAGTTGAGCGCCCAATTGAGGAGCCAGGATCTCTCCTCCTGTTTCCACACGAAGCTTTGAATTGATATGGGTGGCCCTATGAACAAAAGTATTCAACTTCGAGAAATCGACCAGGCTGCCGACTCCAGTTGCCAAAACGCTGATCGCCTTGAATATTTTGTCATCCGCTTCCGTTTCCACACGAGTAACGTTGCGGACGTCAATCTTGCCTCCAGAAAAGGCTTCTAAAAACAAATCGCTTCCGCTCGGAGACGTTGCTGGGTTAGTCAGTGTTTGAAGACTTGCTAAGTCGAGAACACTGCCGTTGCCGCTTGCCTCAAACGTAGCACCGACAATTGATTTGTATTCAACAATTCCGCCCAGCCTCAGAAGTCCTCCTGCGCGTGCACGCAACGTTGCACCATTAACTGACGCAGTACCCGAGGACCAGCTACCAATGCCCTCTACTATAAGCGACTGGCCAGATGATAGCTGGAATTGGTTCGTCACCGAAACATTGGCTGCGCTCACGCGAAGTGGCCTAGACGATAATAGAGTTGAAACGACTATGTTCCCACTTGGGAACTGGATTGTCGGTCCGTTCGTTTCTATGACGACGTCACTGCCCGCGCCCGGCGATATGTCGCCGACAAAATTAGCCGGATCTCTAAAATCCGTGCCGCCGCCGGTTGGTCCACCGTCCCAATAGATTGTTGCCAGCAGTGCTCTTTCTTCGAGCGTCTCAAATAACAACTTCTTGAACCTACCCCGTGATCTGGCTCTTTGCTCAACCAGTTTTCGGAGGTGTTGTCCTATTACTAGTCCTAGTCTAGACATCTTGTGAAGCCCAAAGTGAGCAGGAAGGAAGTAGGTTGTGCGCCGACACTTTACACGATAAGTAGGTTGTCGCTGCGCCAAACAGTATCATTTTTTGATTGAAAAGAAACCAGCTACAATGTCTACTTCATTTGTTCGGCCGCTTGCAGTCAGGGAAATATTCTGCAGCCGGACTAGTGCGCCGAGACCCTGCCAGCATGCGATAATACCTATCGTAAGGATGGAACGGTTTTCCGTTTGCGCGTCGAACCAATCGTTTGGTGAGACGTGAGCTAGTGCGCTATTATTGACCGAGGCCAAGGCGCTCCACTGGGGGCGCTATAAAGCGAGGTAGCCAGATTGCGAGATTGCAAAGAACGAGGCTAAACAGTGACCTGCATATCAAATGTAATGGTCACCTTGCTCAGCTTCGAACGCTGGACCTGGCCGTCGTTCAAGACGATCGACTCGACATGCGGAACGGTTGGGACTGAGAAAAAAGCTGATACTTGGAATACGTCGCTGATCGCTTGCAAACTTGGATCAGTCGCTGTCACCCGAATTTGGATCACGCCGACCACCGCAGACCGTTATGTCCGCGTCATCCGAAGTTCGTGTGATCGACACCGTCACGTTAGCGGCTGGTTGAGCCGACAATCGCGCTGTAATTAAAGTCGTGCCGCCTTCGGTCACTGAAACCGATGTCGGTGTGACTATCAGCGATTAAGTTGCACCGCTGATGGTAAACAAGCCGTCGACACCATCTGAGCTGCTATTGGTGGGTGCTGGTACTAATGTTAGGGCCTGTGTAAAAATAACTTTTACAAGTTGCTATTGGTCGAATTCAGTCGGATATGTGATAACGAAAGCATCATGGATGCAAAAGTTATCGCAGGAATTCGTCGCAAGTATAAGTTGTTGGCTCCAGAACTGCATGA
>SYJV01000411.1 GCA_005798335.1 Planctomycetaceae bacterium
TCATTGAAGAAATGGGGCAGGGTACTTCACACGACTATCACGCCACCGTTGATTGGGGTGATGGAGAAAAAGAGACGGCTTACGTCTCAGCAAATGGCGATGGTTCCCATACCGTCTCAGTGAACCATCACGACTATCAATCACTTTCAGTGTACTACGCGTCTATTCGTATTAATGATGGACCACTGTCTGTCGTACGAAGCTTTTATGGAAATCTTGGTGTGTCCGTTGACGACTTTACCATGTCGTTAGTTCCCTTTGTTCCAGCGATCAATGAAAATACCGGAGAAATTATACTCGGCATGATTGACGGCTTGACGGAAGATAAAGTTCCCTTTCTTCGTGCCCAAATTCATTGGGGGGAAGCAGGCACGCGCCAAGCCGGCAAAGTGCTTTGGAATAAATCCTCGAATAAAGTTGAAATTATCGGTTCCCACACGTACACAACTGTCGGCAACAAAACCGTAAGTGTGGACCTGGATGTAGTTTACCAATCAATTGCCTACGAAACAATTCTAAGAAGAGTTTCAGAATCTTTACATGTTCAGGTTTCCGACTCGTGGACTGCAAATGAGGGAACCGGACAAAAGGACGGGACGATCCGTACCGACGAGTTTGAATCTGGATTTGATGTCTCCGTCGGAAATGTTTCTGTTGGACTCAATACGGGCAATGCAAAGCTGACACATGCGATTGACTTGGATCAAAGCCCGGGTACCAACGTTAGCGGTAACTCGTACCTATCGTATAACTCGAACACCGTCGATGCTCGGCCTGTCATCGAGACCGTTATCTCAAGCAAACCGAATACTCCGCTCCCGAGCAAGATTGAATTGCAATTGACCTGGGGTGATCGCGATCCACAAGATTGGGTCACTTTTACTCCCGATCCTGCAAATCATCAACCAGGTGACAACTATGTCGTCGGTGCTCAACTGAAAGATCCAGTAAAGGAGTCAGGAATCTTCGACTGGAAACTTGCTATCAAGATCCATGTCCCCGGACAAAGTATGCCAGTCGTCATCGAACGCACCGGACGAACCGGTGTCGCGGTCCAACAGACCGGTGATGCCGATCCCTCGGACGCCTTTGATACGCGATTCGCTACCGGCGCTGGCTGGAATCTGAACTTCATGGATCGACTCATCTTCGATAACAAGATGAATATTCTGTTGATCACCGGCGATGGACATTCTCGTGTGTTTGAAAAAAATGGTTCTCTTTACAACAGCCCGGCCAACGACCATGGCAAGATGGAGCGCAAGACGACCAATGGCTTGCCTCTGTTTGTCTATACCGCCTACGACGGTTCGACCTATACGTTTAATCATTTCGGACTGCTGACTGAATTCAAGCATCCGCAATCAAAAGCTACCACGATCGAATACAATGATGATTGGCGCCCTGTCACCATCACCGCTCCCGATGGCGGTCAGTCCACGTTGGTGTATACGCCTGACGGTGACTACCTGGACAAGATTCTTACTCCCGGTGGGCGCATCATCGATCTGAACGCTGACGCCTCGGGATTGCATAGCATTACCGATTCGGCGGGTACGCGAGTTTTCGATGTAAACGGTTCAGGCAAACTCGTCCGCGATCGATGGGGACTGCTCTCCACATCCATCACTTACAATCCGCAAAATGGCGGTGTCGATAAAGTCATTCTCGGCGACCCCAATTCGCCCAGTGCGTCGTCCACCTATTCCATTACCAGCGCAGCAGCAGCCACACTTAATAGCGCCGCATTCAGCCAAGCTAAACACCGCGCTGTGGTTGAATCTCCCAAACGCTCCGACCAAGATACTTCCCCAATTGTTACCCGCTATCAAATCAGTAGCACCGGCCATATTCTGCGCGCCGAATATCCAGACAACTCCTTTGAATCTTGGCAGCGCGACGCCAAAGCAAACTGGTACGATTCGTTTTATGGTCAGTTAACAACTTACACAAATCAACGTGGTTTCCAAACGCGCTACACTTATCATCCGAATACCAACGACGTCTGGACCGTAACGGAAGCGTTCGGTACGGCGAATGCGCTAACGACTACCTATACGTACGATGCACGGTTCCATCTGCCGACGTCGATTCGGACCGGCAACATCACTACCTCGATGACTTATAACGCCAATGGCTTGCTCAGTACCAGCACGAACCAGTACGGCGGTACCACCACTTATAATTGGTCCGACTATTTCTTAACGTTGGTCTCCGACGCAACGACCAGTACTATCTACGTACCCGATGAATTCAATCGCGTATGGCGCACCACCATCGGTATGTTTGGCGGCCGTACTATTGAAAATTCCTACGACGCCAATGGCAACGTGTCGCAATCCAGTTACGGTTACGTCACGGAACAATTTGTTTACGATGGTGCCAACCGGCTGACATCCATGGGATACCGCGACCATCTAAAAACTACTTACCAATACGATGCGTCAGGTCTGTTGTTGCTCGAGACCGCACCCTCGGGCGGCCCGTCGGGTCCGTCGGTCACCAAACATGAATACGATGCTCGCGGCTTTAATTCGGCCACCATCGTGGGTTTCGGTACCAGTATCGCTCAGCGGTCGATCTTTGAGTATTTCGCCGACGGTTCATTGAAGACGGTCACCACGCCGTATGGAGTCACGACCTACATTCCCGGTCCCGTCAGTTCACGCAGGACTACCGTTCGCGATGCACTCAATCGCGAGACCTACAAAATCGTCGATGCGAATGGCAATGTCATCGAGGACGGGGACTGGCTGGGCCGCGTTACCAAGACAGAATACGATGGCCTCGATCGCGTCGTAAGAATCTATCCTGAAACTGTTTACTACACTGGTCTCTACTCGGAAATACAATACGACTCTAGCGGACGAGTTGGTAAGGAAATTGACGTCCACGGAAACGCAGTCGATTACGCTTACACCAACAACAATCGTACGATCACTAAGACCTTCCGTACCGGCGAAACCGAATCGACCGAACTCAACTCATCCGGCATGATTGTCTCGGAAAAAAATCGCTACGGCGGAGTTACCGATACCGCTTACTACTCCTCTGGAAAAGTATGGATTACCCGGACGTCGAACACGGATGGTAAGTATTATTTCAATTGGATGTCCTACGATAGCGCCGGTAATTTGTCCACGGAATTCGTCAGCAACGCAGACGACAGCTTCACATCCACGGTTCATCAATACGATAGCGCTAACCGAGAGAAGTACACCAGCGTTGGCATACCCGGATACAACCAACAGGCGGCACAAGCGATTACTCGTACGTACTGGGATAACGGACAGATCAAGGAATCAACGGACGTCTTTGGAAGAAGATCGACCTCGGAATTCGATGTCTTAGGGCGTCCTGTGAAACTCACCGATCCCAGTTCAACCACGACATTTGTGTACAGCGGAGCTGTGAATTCCCCGAATGGAATAATCAGCACCACGAATGCTAACAATACGCTCACCGGCACGACCACGACCACTTATGACGCACTGGGGCGCACCATCAAAGCCGAGGGACCAGCCGTCAACAGTATTCGGCCTGTCACCACAACCCGTTATTTCGATTCCCAAAAATATTTTACGGTTACGGACTCGTTCAATAATGTAACCAAGACTGAGTTGAATACGTTAGGGCTTGAATATTCCACTTCCTACAACGATGTCTTGTTATCCACCAACAGTTATTACGCGGACGGTCTACTCCAATTGCAAAGGAACGAGCGCGATAATTCTTGGACCGAATACATGTACGATGGATTTGGCCGAGTAAGAGTCAAGACGGTTGTCAATGCGCCAGCGCCTGCAGTTCAAACGCAATACCTCTATGATGATAAGAATCGCAAATTCACGATCGTCACTCCGAACAGAGAAAGCGTCCATTACGAAGTCGATGGCTTTGGTCGAGTAGTCAAGGAAACGCTGGGCACCTTTGGTTCGCGCCAATACATTTACACCGCGTCGGGCGCACTCGACAAGAAGATCGATCGCAACGGGCGAGTTATCGACTACAGCTACGACGCTTGGGACCGACCAATAACCGAGGCTTGGTACGAGTCGACCACATCCACGAATGCGGTCAAGACGATTCAAACTCGTTACTATGCAGACAACAAAGTCGCCTCGGTCGTCGACGACAACAGCGACTATCAATTCACCTACGATGCCATGGGAATCGTCGATGACGTCACCCTTAAACTACCAACCGTACTGCCTAATAAAAACTTCCTGTTTGATTACTCGCATACCGGAGATAACACTCTCAGGTCCCGCAGTCTTTCGGTGAATAACTCGCGAATTATGGGGACCAACTCGACCTACGATGCATTCGGTCGACTGAGATCCGTCAACGAAACAATATCCGCGTTAACTACCATTGTTTCGAGGACAAAACTTGTGACCCTTAACTACGACGGAGATTTCTTGCGAGAAGTTCTGCATTCCAGTGGCGGCAAGACGGTTTACGAAAAGCAGACGGTGGCGGGCAGAACCAACGTTGTCTGGAAGATCCGCAACTACGTCCCCAACGACACAACTCCCGTACTTTCGCAGCGCATGGTGTATGGCGCCGAGGATCAACTCGTTGACGTGGTTACGGAGAGACCTGGAGTTCCAACCACTTATCGCACATACACTCGTAATGCTCGAGGCGAAATCATTGGCGTCCAAGAGGATGGAGTCGCGACCGAATCGTATGCTTTCAACGCCAACTCGGAACGGCTCGGAACGACCCAAGGGTATGGTCGGATTCTCGATCAAGGCAACAGCGTTTTCGAATACGACAACGAAGGCAATATCGTCGTTCAAAAGACGCACGATATGGCCGCCAGTCAGAAATTCTGGGCGCTGCCTCAATATGGCATGGCCGTAGCAAACAAGCCAGCACAATCGCTGGTTACCGGCAGCTACCGTGTTCGCGTCACGCCTGCTGAGTTCCAATTCACCGGCGGCTTTCCATCTATTATCGCCAAGGCCAAAGTAGCCATTGAGGTGAAACAAGGCGGTACATCAGTGCTCACTCGCGAGTATTATGCCAGTTTGGAGCAAACCAGTTCATCGACGCTGGCATTCACTGATAAGATCAGCTACGACCTCGCAGTTAGCGAAAACGGCAATTATGACGTGTTGACCTCGATTGTCTTACTTAACGCTGCAGAAAAACCCATTACGGTTGCAGGTTTAAACTTTTCCGTTACGGCGGGCGAACTCGTAGTCGAGCAAGTATCGGATTACTACTTCAATAAATTCGATCATCAGAACCGCATCGTAGAGACAACTCAGCGTGTGATCACTAGGAATGCTGATGGAACTCTCAACATTCCCACCGCAACCACAGGCAAGCTGATCAATCGCATTGAGTTCACTTACGACGCACTGGGTAACCGCATCGAGAAGAAGGTCTTCAACGCATTCGGACTCGAGTCAGATCTGGCGTTCGTACCCGAGGGTGGCAAGACGCTGTTGGAATACCGCAAGTCGTCAGACGGCACTGCCACACTCATTCGCGAAAGGATGTACGCCGATGACCAACTGCTGGCAGTCGATTCCGGAGAGATCGGCAACAAGACGGTCTGGGTGCTGCCAGATTATCAGGGCAGCGTCAGCAACTTGTACGCATCAGGTGAGCAGACCAGCACCGCCAGGTACGACTCGTACGGTCGGCTGCATGGACAAGAAGGCAGTTTGTTGGGTCAAGTCTCAGTCGGCTTCCTGGGCATGGAACTCGACTCTCAAACGCAGCGCTACTTCACGGGCGACCGCTACTACGATCCGTACGCAGGACGCCATTTGTCAGAGAGCTCCGGCAGTTATCTTTCAGGCGCCACGAACCTATACATATTCGCAGGCAACCGTCCAGCAGACCGCAGCATAGCGGGCGGCAGTGGTATCAACTCCAACCGTCCGATTAACGGTCCATCATTTTCGGCTGATTACTTTGCAGCCATGAATGGCGGGCTGCAATCGGACGGCATCGATACATTTCTATACCGAGCCGGCCAAGTATCTCGAACGATCGGCATTTTGGCTGGCACGGCTGCTGGCATCGTGCCACTCGTCAGCGGCGTCGGAACTGTTGCCGGAGGAGCGATTCTAGCTGGCGCGGGTCTCTACGGAATCGATCAAGCTCAAGCCGGAGTGCGTTCCACCTGGTCCGGCCAATCAGTAGACAGCTTCGGCGGCAGCCTCATCCAATCCGCGCTAGGCAGCGGAACCACTGCCGGCCAAGTAGGCGCCCTAAGCTACGACCTAGCCGGCCTAGCCCTCGGCGGAGCCTCCCTGTTGAGAAACCTGACAAA
>SYJV01000412.1 GCA_005798335.1 Planctomycetaceae bacterium
TCGGGCTTGTATTGGTAAATTCCCATCTGCCGCTCGCCTAAGTACTGGACGCAAAAATCGGAATTCAGCTCGCGATATTTCTCCAACCCGTGTGGAGTTATTGTATACCAGCCTTGCGCTCGCAAGAACTGAACGCTGACCAGTCGCGGACATTAACAGAGATTCTGCGTGATACAAGAGTTTCTGCTTGTTACCAGTTGGGGGGCGGTTACAATTTGCTGAACATCCATCTCGCTAGCACTATGATCGGGCGATTTGAGCACCATTTGAGATCTGAAATTTAAGCGCTGAGATTTGAAATCTGAAATTCGATGCTCGCCCAACCTTATCCGTGGCTGCATCGTCGAACTGAGTTTCCGAGGGCGTGTCGATGTCCGAGCCCGAAAACCATTCATTCCGACGTGTCGACTCGCCCGAGTCGTTGGAGCAGTTGCTGGAGCGCGGTCAGTTGCTGATGATGACGCTGACCCACGAAGCACAAGCCGCTCGGCTAGAAGCTCAACGGGCAGAATTGCGGTTTGCTCTCGAAGATGCTCGAAACGGACTGCCGAACCAGTTGATGAAAATCATTTCCTCATTGGATTCCAAGTCAGCACGCGCCGAACCGACGCAGCCGAATCTTTTCACCAGAAGCTCAATTTTCAATGCCTCGGTGCGAGCTGACGAATCATCAACTAATACTGAGATCGATCGCACTTCGGGCAGCTCAAGTTCCGGTAGCTCAGCGGACCCTACATTTGATCCATGGTCGCAACTGCGCAAGCATGCACAGGCTCGCTTGGTGCAGCGAAATTGCGGCACGCAAGCCCGCACGAGCCTGTCAGAAAAACCTGCAACCAAGCATCTTCGGTTCGATCCTCCACACCACGATGAGAAGCAATCCAGCACACTAATTGCTCAGCCTCACGTTCGACCCAAGCCGAGCCAAGTTCCTGCTGGCCGCGTGCAAAAAGTTCAACCAGCGCAGCCACCTTCGGACCAACTCGCAACCGCAACGCCTGCTTCGATGCCCGCTCAACGGAATACGAGTCGTCCGACATCACGTTCTTCGGCTCGAACGCCCGAATCGAGCAATCTAGACCGGCACAACGCAGTGCTGGCAAGGAAGAAGAACTTCGTGTTGGATTCGGGTACGGAACGAACGGCTAGTTCTCCCAACGTTGCAAAGAAGCTTGGCGGCGGTCTTGGGTTCAGTATAGTATTTCACGGAATCATCGTCGTATGCTTAGCAATCTATCATTTACATGCGCCCGAAATTGATGCGGGACTCGCTTTCGAAGCCAGCCCAATTGAGCATATCTCAGAACCACTCGAGATCAGTCAACCCACAGAAATCGCAGAGCCGCAATTGGAGCCCGACCAACCGATCGAGCCGATTCCAGCCACGCCTGCTGAAATCCAGCAATCGTTGACAGACCTGCGAGAGTTATCGATCGAAAAGGTTTTGCAAACTCCACAAAAGTCCACAGCGAGTATGCTAACTGACTCTGCAAGCGCTAGCCAGTCTGCGATTCAAGCTGTAGCGGGTGCCGGTGCTAGTTTCTTTGGAGTTGCAACAGGCGGCAACAATTTCTGTTATGTCGTTGATTCGTCCGGCAGCATGCGCGGACACGCATGGGAAGCAGCCAAGAATGAGTTATTGCGGTCGCTTGCGAGCCTAAAACCACAACAGCGTTTTTATGTCATCTTTTTCGGTAAAGAATTCGAAGCCATCCCGGAACCTGGCAGCCGCGAACCCAGTCGTCATGCGTTGTACGCTACCCAAGAGAATCTCGAACACGCACGGCGATGGATTGAGCTGATAAAAATTAGTAGCGGAACCCCACCCAACGACGCGATCGAGTTCGCGATCTCCAAAGATCCCGATGCGATTTATCTGCTGACCGATGGTGTGACCCGAGTCGACGTTTGTGCGTTTCTGAATAAGGTCAATCGCGTCGACGACTTGTTTGACGGCCAGCGGGTAAAAATTCCGATTCACGCGATCGCCTTCTTTTCGCTGGAAGGGCAAGACCTACTACGCCGCATCGCAGCGGAAAACCGAGGACAGTTCATTTATGTTCCCAACCCTCGTAAGAAGTGACGCGGCAACCAGGTTTCCGATTTCCGCGCTAAACAGAAGATTATTTGCGAGTCCATATCGGATTGCTGGCATTTTGCCTGTTAGGATACTCGGCGATTAGCGAGATGCTCGTGCGATGGACTATTCAATCCAACCACCTTCCCCATCCACGCCACTTGCTCCAAAATTAACTAGCTGGATCGCTAGAGCGCACAATTTCGCCTTGTCGCGATCGAGTTGATTGTCTAATTAAATGGAACAACCGAAGAGAAACTGCCCACCTGCCTCACGAGAGTAGAGCAATTGTCCTCAATTGCTCAGAAATTGCTCTTTAGGGTCCTAGAGTGCAGTTGGAAAACGATTGAGGAAGACAACGATTGAGGACAATCGTTCTACTCTCCACCTAACGAGTTATTTACGCTTTGGTGACGATCCATTTTTGTTGCGGCACGGAGGCCAAACATGAATCGACGAAACCTAGATTATCGCAATGGCAAATCGTCTTGCCAGATTCAGTTTGCGGATTCCAGCAGGATCGTGGGATACTGTATCGCGATTGCTTGGATAGCTTTCAATTGTGCGATAACGCAGGCACAACCGGGCGGAGCGCCTGGGGGCCAAGATCAGGCTCCTGCTTTTGCCGAACCCAACTTCAAGGATCGAGTCTGGGCATCCGGTGGTCCGCGATTAAGCCAACTGGCAAGTGGAAAATTGATCGTTGGGGTCGAGATCACAGGTAACACGACGATCAGTCAACATAAGATTCTGTCTCATATGCAAACTCGTCCAGATCGTGTTTACGACGACAAACAACTGCAAACGGACATTCATGAATTGTATCGAACGGACTTATTTCGCAAGATCACGCCTTCGATTCGCGAGGTGCCAAACGGGATTGTCGTCAAGCTGGAAGTGTTCGAACATCCGACGGTCACCGAAGTTATCTTTCACGGTAACGAAGCGGCGAACGAAGGCCTTTTGAAAAAACATGTGGGGATCGTAAGCGGTGACCCCATCAATCCATTCGCCACGGAAATGGCCAAGCAGCGACTGGTCGATCTGTATCGCGAGAAAGGTTTTAATCACGCAGATATCCAAGTAATTGAAGGTCATCGTCCGGGTGATCGGCGCGTCTTGTTCGAAATCGCCGAAGGAAATCTCGAGCGCATTTGGGACATAGGCTTTACCGGCAATTCTGTGTTCTCCACCGCACTGTTGCAAACCAAAATCAGGTCACGCGATGCCAAGAACGGGATGATGGCATATTTGTTAAACGTCGCGAACCTGAACAAAATTCAGGACGATGCGAATGCTCTCACGGCTTACTATCGTTCGCTAGGTTACTTCCAAGCCAAGATCGATCACCGACTGGACTACGATGATTCGGGCAAATGGGTCTATTTAACGTTTGTTATTAATGAAGGTCCCCAGTTTAGCATTCGCAATGTCGTAATTACCGGCAATCGCTACTTTTCCAACGACGAACTGCAGCCAGCTCTGACACTGAAGGAAGGCGAGCCATTCAACCTTGGGAAAATGAGCCGCGACCAACGAACATTGCGTGAAGATTACTATGGTCGCGAAGGATTCATTTTTGTCGACGTCGCCCCAGAACCCCATTTCTCATCGGATGAAGATGCCAAACTGGATTTAGTCTACCGCATCAACGAAGGAGATCGATATCGAGCCGGACCAATTCGTGTTCACATCGATGGCGATTCCAGCCACACCAAACATAGCGTGGTCCTGAATTCGCTCAGTCTGCGCGAGGGACGCATGCTGGATCTGCGAGAGATCCAAAGTTCCGAGCGCCGGCTCAAGGCGACACAGATTTTTGATACTACCACGGGTGAGCCCCCGCGAATCGAAATCAAATCACCCGACGAAGAGTTGCTCGAATCGTCCAATCCCTAAATTTTGGCTAGCGGCAGATGAGAGTTGCTCCCATGGGTCAAATCGAACGCGTTTGCGTCACTCAGGTGTTGAAAAGAACTAGTGATTTGAACGATTCACCAGAGGCAGATCTGCCACGATGCACAAAGCAGAATCATCACCGAAATATTGGCGCTGCCGCTGGTATTATGGGGAACACGTGGTCGATATTGGTCGTCGTCGCACTGCTGTCGTTTTGCGGATGTCAACTTGGAAAAACGTCACCGCTGCCCATTGGAGTCACGACTCCCCATAGCGCAGTCTACAAATGGCCCGTCGAGAACCAAACGCAATCAAGTTCCCAGGGTTCAACATCCAGCAACCAGACCAGTGGCGCAGTCCGCGCCGCGGGGACAATTCGGGGGCAATCTCCAACTAACTATGGCGGTCAGACGTTTGGATCGGGAAATTCTGGTGGCGCTCCGATGCCTGCCACGGTGATGCAAGCTCCCGACTATTATGCACCTCCCAGCGGTTCGGTAGCGCAGAATTCCAATGTTCCGCTGTCACCAAATCCATACGCCGACCGGAATCCTTCCAGTGCTGGCGCGGCTCCAAATCCGGCTTACTCGCAACCAACCTATCCCACTGCGCCCGCTGGCAATGGGCTAGGCACAGCCCCATACGCTGCATCGTCTGCGGTACCTTTTGGTCCGGGCGGCCAACCGAATTATCAGAGTTCCTTGGCACCGGGCGCTACAGGAGCCATTGGAGCCATGGGACCCACAGAGTCAACGCTGGCTCCGGGAGTCTATCCCACTGAGGTCGATCCGGCGCTAGGGCTGTCCGCGCCAGCCAATGGGCGCTACGAACCACCAATTCGCGACGTACCAATTGACGTTTACGCTCGGGAAGCTCGCACCGGTAGAATCATCGTAGGTGGTTCGGTAAACAGTGAATTGGGCGTCGCAGGTCAAGTAACTATTGATGAACGCAACTTTGATTTTAGGAGGCTGCCGACCAGTTGGAATGATTTCTTTTCTGGCAAAGCCTTTCGTGGTGGTGGTCAGAATTTTCGCGCGGAATTGATGCCTGGCAATCGCGTCCAGCGATACACCATCAATTGGACTCAACCGACTTTGTTCGAATACATGCCCGTCAGTCTCTCGGTCGGAGGATTCTTGTTCACTCGTCAGTATCGCGACTGGACGGAACAACGGCTGGGAGGCCGATTAGGTCTCGGCTATGCCATAACGCGTGATTTGTCGATCGGCGGGGAGGTGAGAATGGAAGATGTAAAGATCTTTGATCCGCGCGTCGTCGGCATTCCGGAGTTGGATCGAGTTCAAGGGAGCAACGATCTTTATACGGCTCGAGTCCGCTTGGCGCATGATACACGAGACAATCCGTTTATGGCCACGGAAGGCCATTTCCTGGAGTTGATGTACGATCAGGCCTTCGGAGAATTCGATTATCCTCGCGGAATGGTTAACTACAGCCGATATTTCCTGATTCGCGAACGAGCCGATGAAGGTGGCCGACATACGCTCGCCAGCACCTGGCGATTTGGCGTCACCGGAGCCGACACACCTCTGTTTGAGAACTTTTTTGCAGGCGGTTACAGCACCATGCGCGGCTTCAGTTTCCGCGGAGCCAGTCCCAAAGTCGGCGACGTTCAAGTCGGTGGTCGAGCCATGTTCTTGGGCAGCCTCGAATACGTGTTTCCACTCACGGCGGACGACATGTTGCGAGGAATCGCTTTCGTAGATTATGGAACCGTCGAGCGAGACATCGAGTTTAGCGGCAAGAATTTTCGCGTCGCTCCGGGATTGGGCTTGCGCATCGCTGTTCCAGCTCTCGGACCAGCCCCACTGGCCTTCGATTTTTCCGTCCCTGTGTCTCGTGCCGATACCGACGATACGCAGTTGTTCAGCTTCTTTATGGGTTTCACGCGGTAACATAGGGTTTCATCCTGGCCGCTGAACCATGCTAGAATGCGAGTTTCGCAAAATTCGCAAGTTCTGTCCGGCGCAAGGCCAGCGAAATGAAGCTCGACACTTTGTTGAACCAGTTTGGTATTCCACCTCCGGAGGTCTGCGTCGACTGGGCCCTGCAAATTCGCGAGATGATTAGAAAAGAAGCTGGCGCTGAGCATGCGGATACCGCGAGCGACCGCGATCTAAAAAATATCTGGCAACAGCTCGACGTCGATGAAACCGGGGTTCTTTCTGTCACTTCTCATTTATCGACAGTCGATTTGAATATTGCCAGAGAAGAACTTGCGCGGTGGTGTGAGCAATCACAGCAAGGGGTCGATCCGACGAGCTTTCCTGGATTGCGAGAGGTATTGAGGGCTGCTAAGTCGAATACAGATGTCAGCGAAGTGGCACTCGTTGCGAATGTTGCAATCGCCGAGAGAAATTCATCTGCCCCGCAGCGCAAGAAGAAAGTGCCATCTGCCCAGGGTCGCAATAAGATCCAATCGCGAAATCGTATCGGCGTTGTCACTGCGATCTTGTTTCTTTCAGCGATCGGCGTGCTCGCAATCGTCATGACTGGCCCGCTTTCCACACGCAACGCTCACGAGCTTGCATCGTCCAAGTCGTCTCCGACCGAGGGAGCGGATACAAGTGCTACGAGCAGCTATCAACTAACTTCAAATCCAACGGCTCATTCTCGCACTGAACCAAACGTGCCGAATTTGGAACTGAGCAATTCCAGTGAGCTGATCGAAAGCTCCAATCACGCCGTAGTCGACCAAGTATTAGCGACGGACGGATTGTTATCAAACGCCATACTGTCTCCTTCAGCGCTTGCTCCGTCTGTTGTTGCAGATGCGGATGCCAATCGAGTTTCCACAGGCGCGGAAAGCATGAGTAACAAATCGGCGGCAGAATCGACACAATCTGTACTCACTGAAATTCAATCAACACTGCAACAAGCTGAAAAGGAAATTCAGGAAGCAGAACTTCGCCATTCACCCGACGGTGCGATACCAACTGCGGCTGGAAATCAGCCGACCACAATGCATCCATTTGTGTTGGAATTGCAGTCCATGCGAGTGTCCTTGAAGCTCAACAAAATCCTGGCAACCGTGCCCAAAGAACCGGTATGGCGGTTGCGGTTGACTGCGGTCGACGGGTTTGTAGTTTCGCCAGCGGCTGAACAGTCTCTGGATTCACGTGGCGTTATTGCCTGGTCGGTTCACGAAGAAACTGCTGAATCGCCACGAACCAAGATCATTGTCCAGGTTCGGCAGGCTGGCGGCAGAAAAGGAGATTTGGCTTGGCGCGTGTTGGGTAGCGCCGACGATATTCCAACACTCGGTCTGCCATTGAATCGAAAATGGCTGGAACCACTCCACGCGAGTTTGCGCCGTTTCGCGCAGTCACTGCTAATAACACAGGATCAATTATTACAGCAGAGTCGCCAATCCGGTCTTCCGTCGAACGTTCGCACGGCCCTGTCAAATCGGCGCCAGTGGGCTAATCAACAATCCAAGTTACTCGACCGCTCAAATTCGGTGATTGCGGAAGTTAATCGTTTAGTTGGATTGCTCGACAACCAGTTCGAAGTCACCGGAGAACTCGTCGATGGCAACGCTGTTAACGCACCGGTGTTCCTGCGATTGAAATATGTCGACCAGCCATGATTCCAAGAACATACCGCACGCGGGATAAGGCCTCCAATTTTGTCAGAACCAAATTTTTTCAGAACCTTGTGGTGGCTTGCCATTGCCTACACAGGATATTGAACAGCGGAAGCGTAACTCATTTGCTCATTCGCGTTTGAGTAAAACGCGACCAATAATTCGGTATAACAATGCGGTAGACGACACCAGCTTGGTTGAGGCCAGAATACCAGCTAGTGTGAATCATCATCGCGCGGAGTGGCAATTATTATTTCTTGCGATGGCGGATGCGAGCTCGCATGCGTCGTTTCTTGCGGCCGATCTTCCTTCGTCCCTTACCGGTCTTCTTCACTCCCACGTGTGATTCCTCCAAGCAATTTTGCTTAATTTGCTGTCAAAAAGGTTCCCAACTGGCCTCGAATGGTTGGGGAAAGCTCAGTAGAGTACCACAAAACCCAGTAAGTGATCAAGACTCAACTCCGGTGACTGAAATGGCAAGCAGCGATTTTCTCGTAGTAGGTGGCGGAATCGTCGGTCTCGCAACAACATGGCATCTCGCCAATCGTTTTCCCGATGCAACTATTCAACTGCTCGAGAAGGAGCCAGCGGTTGGACAGCACCAGTCCGGGCGCAACTCTGGTGTCATCCACTCGGGAATGTATTACAAACCAGGTTCGCTACGTGCGACATTATGTCGAGCCGGCAAACTCGCGTTAGAGAATTTCTGCCGCGAAGAGGGAATAGCCTTCGACATTTGCGGAAAAATCATCGTCGCTGTCGACGAATCTGAGTTGGCGCGACTGAACAATATTTTCGAGCGCGGAACTCAGAACGGAGTTCAGTGCCGATTGATTGACCAAGCAGAAATGCGGCAATTGGAGCCTCATGTCGCTGGAATTCGCGCGATCCACGTTCCAGAAGCCGGCATCGTCGATTATCCGGGCGTTTGCCAGCGATTATCGCAGAAGATTACGGCGCTGGGGCACCAAGTGCGCCTGACCAGCCAAGTTGTGGGAATATCAAGCGGTGAAAAATCGGTTCAAGTGATCACGCCCGGTGAGAGCTATGAGACCGATTTCTTGGTTACATGCGGTGGATTGCATAGCGATCGATTGGTTGCCTTGAGCGGCATGAAACCGATGGCCAAAGTAGTCCCGTTCCGAGGCGAGTTCTACGACATCTTGCCAGAGTTTCGCAGCCTATGCCGCAACCTGATCTACCCTGTCCCCGATCCAAGTTTTCCGTTCTTGGGTGTTCACTTCACACGCATGACCAGCGGGCATGTAGAGTGCGGGCCGAACGCAGTATTAGCGCTTGCTCGAGAAGGCTATTCTTGGGGCAAGATCCGTTTGGGCGACTTGGCCGAATCGATCGCGTACCCGGGATTTCTCAAACTAGCTGGTCGGAATTGGCGAAAAGGGCTGGGGGAGATGCACCGCTCGTTGTCCAAGAGTGCCTTTGTGCGTGCTTTGCAGCGATTAATTCCTGAAATTCGCTCGGAGCATCTCAAGCCGTGTCGATCGGGAGTCCGGGCGCAAGCACTGGCCCCCGATGGCTCGTTAATAGACGATTTTCTTTGGGTAACAGGCCAGCGAATGTTGCACGTCTGCAACGCGCCCAGTCCCGCAGCGACCGCCTCTCTAGAAATCGGTCGCACCATCGTCGACAAAGTTGACGAGCAACTGAAGCAGTGATGTCTCGACATGAAATCTAATTCTCAGTTTCGGTTCAAATGCTTCACAGCGAATTCGTCATACCGAGAATTTGATCTTGGCTAGCTCGATGCAAATTGGGTAATTTTGATGATGCAGGTGTGAATCCACCCGGCGAAACCCGTTACCCAATGTAACTCGATGCATTAGCGAGGGAGTTTTGTTAGTCACTCCTCGATGAAAACTTGGGGTTACGTACCATTCAGATGAGACGAAAAATGAAAGTAAGTACTGGAGTGGCAATAGTTGCGGCGATTATCGTTTGCCAGTGGTGGTCGAACCTTTTCAGTCAAACTGGTTATGTAGCGAATCCAATATCCTCGTTGCCGGCAACCGCTGCTACAACACCACCGTCAATCCAGGTGGTTTCCACGACGCTTCCCAATGGACTACAGCAAATTGTATTGGTAGAAACCAACAGCCGAGTAATGTCCGTCTACCAAATCCCCCCGCAGGACGGAAAGATCCAGCTCAAGAGCGTTCGCAATTTGAGTTCGGATTTTGCGTTGGAAGAGTTCAATGCGATGACTCCACTACCGAGTGAACTTCGGCAAATTCGCTAACCATCAGACTTTGCTGGAACAATACGTAAAATCAGATAATTTGTCACAGTTACGATTACTGAAATAGCGACTTAAGATTGGTGAATTTCCATTAGGCGAGCGGCAGATGGGAATTTACCAAGGCCTAAACGAATACAAGCCCGATGCGCATGCGAGTGCGTCAATCCTGGCATACACTCGCTTGCGCTTCGGGCTTGTATTGGTAAGAAACTATCTGCCGCTCGCCTTATCACTTAAGCACAGAAGTTTGACCGACTTTTTGGATGCCGCTGTATCGGATGGCCTGCGAGCGATTATACTCGGACTGATGCCCGAGAGTGGTTGTGTGTTTAATTTGGTTTAGTCACCCCAGCATTGCATTTTTGAAAAAACGAATCTAACTCACGACGAGTTGTCCAAAGGCCAGGGATCGGCAGCACTATTGAATGCCGAATGTTCGAGGAGCCTTTGCAGAATGTCCAGCAACTTCATTCCGCTTGAAGAAGCCGCCAAACGATTAGGCGTCACCACGGAAGCGATCATTGAGATGCGATCGCGCGGCGATATCTTCGGATACCGCGACGGCACGAGCTGGAAATTCAAGCCCGAAGAACTTGAACGAGTGATGAATGAAATGGACAGCGGCACATTGGACGAAGACCCATCGGGTTCATCAGTTCTAGTGTCCGAGCAAGAAATTGGCAGCACTGGCAGCAAGTCAGGATCGACGATTGGTAGCGACCTGCAACTCACATCGGAGGTGACCGACGAAAATAGCGATGTTTCACTGGTGCCAGACCCGGGAGGCGGCAGCGACGTCAAATTGGTAGCTGGTCGCGCGCCTCAACCAGCAAAAATGGCGCCTGCCGATGACGACGATGATGAACTGTCGCTGATAGCGGACGACGATGAAGTACAACTCGCCAGCGATTCTGTAAAGGCTCCCGCGACACCCAACGTTACGTTGGACAAGAAAAACAATCTACTGGCATCTGGCAGCGATTTATCGTTAGCATCTGGCAGTGATTTGTCACTCGGCTCGGACGTGCTGACCGGGTCCGGTATTGCTCTGGGAAGTGACAACAACATCATCAAAGGCGACAGCGATCCCTCGATCAGCTCCGGTTCGCTCAACGTAGCTGGTAGCGATTTGGAACTGGCCGACGAAAGCGACTTGGTGCTTGGTGGTGGTAGCGATTTGGCACTGAGCAACGATAGCGGCATTAACTTGATGAGCCCTTCGGACAGCGGCATTTCGCTGGAGGATGAACCACTCGATCTTGCGGCCAGCGGCATTTCGGGGCTGGAGCTGGCCGTCGAGGGCTCTGGATCAGATGTCTCTGCGGGATCGGGTGTGGATGTCAAGAAAGACGAAGAGTTTCAACTGTCTCCATCCGGTGGCGAAATTGAAACCGACGAAGATAGTGGTTCGCAAGTCATCGAGTTGGAAGATTCGTCAGAATTCGGCGATGCTGCGGTTGCTTTGCCAGCCGACGATGGTGGTTTCGGTGATCAAGGGTTTGGCGACGCGGACGCCAGTTTATCAGCCGGCTTTGGCGCTTCGGGTGCACCGTCCGCAGTACACTACGCTACGCCTGAAATCCCATATACGACGTTGGAAGTCGTTGGCTTGATGGGAATTCTATTGCTGATGGGCATGTCCGGCATTTTGGTAACCGACGTCGTCCGCAACATGTGGGCTTGGTCAGGTTCCAGCGATTTGACTAGCGGCTTTACGTCAATGGTGCTTAACGCCTTTGGGTCCAAATAAGCGGTGCCCTTGCCAGTTGTTGTAATCGAGTGTCTTGGGTGAAGCGGAGTTGGCCGCCAAATGCACTTCGCCACTGCGGTCGGTTTCCCACGCTTTACCGAAAATCACTTTGCCCATCGCGCCGCTCTTGACGAATTCTGCGGCCTCGCGCAAAAGAGGTGCGCTGCGGATCTGCGTACCCATTTGCACCATGCGGTCATTTTTGCGTGCCGCAGCTACCGCAACCTTGCCTTCGAGAATGTTGTGGCTGGCCGGCTTTTCCACGTAAACATCTTTTCCCGCCAAACATCCATGGATGGTCAGTTACGCGTGCCAGTGATCGGGTGTGGCCACCATGAACGCGCCAGGACCAGTCCCGCGCTAGCAGATGCTTGAACAAAACTTCGACGTGTGCATGGACACATGATTGAAATCCTTGAACAAAATTGGTCACTACGCGATGGCTTCGGAAACAGGACTACCCCCATGACAAATGTGGACCGGTCGCCCGCTCAGGTCCTGAACGGTCAGCGTGGTATCCACTCCCAGCAGATGGTAGATGGTGGCTACCATATCACCGGCAGAGACTGGTCTTTCCATGGGCCATTCTGCACGGCGGTCAGTTTGACCGATCACAATTCCGCGTTTGGTCCCGCCGCCAAATAACAGTGAAAAACCACATTGCGGCCAATGATCTCGACCGGCCGACGCGTTGATACGCGGCGTGCGTCCCATTTCTCCCATCACGATCACCAGGGTCTGGTCCAACATTCCACGTTCTTCGAGGTCGGTAACTAGGGCGTGGACAAAGTGGTCCAGGATTGGCAAGTGGGAACGCAACATGCCGAAGTTATTCGAATGCAGGTCCCAGTGATTGGCTTGCTTGGCCTCCCAAGTTACGGTGACGAATTTGGAACCAGCTTCGACTAATCGTCGCGCAACCAACACGCTCGATCCCCACAACGTTCGGCCGTATCGGTCGCGCATGGCGTTCGGTTCGCGACTTAAATCGAAAGCTTGCCGAGTCTTAGTAGACGTTAGCAGCGCAAAAGCCTTTTGGCGAAATTCGTCCAATCGCGCTACGCTGCCGTCCCGGTCTCGCTTCATCAGTTGATTATCAAATTGGTCGAGTAGAGAACTGCGCTGATTGAGGACATCGACCGTTAGTCCAGGCAGGTCTTGCATCGATGGCGGAATTGGTTCGCCGACAGCTTGGACCGGGTCGTAGAAATCTTTGGCCTCGCGAGTGAACGTGGGTTCGCAAGTAGTACACAACGGATCGTATTGGCTGCCCAAGTATCCGCCGTAGGGTCCTGCTCGCCTTAGCGCTTGGCTGTAGCCGGGATAGGCAGGCATCAAGACGTGCAATGGTACGTCGTCGGTGCCCATCTGCAACATCTGACAGACCGCTCCGATACTGGGATGGTCCGTACGCTTGGCGAAGTAGTTCACCGCATCGACCCCACCGTCGTATCCAGTCAGTACGTTGTACGGATTGTGACTGTTGTACTTGTGCGAATAGGTCCGTATCAACGTTGCCCGGTTCATCAATGTGGCGATCTTGGGCATCAATTCGCAAATTTGCACGCCGGGAACGGATGTACCGATCGGATTAAACTCTCCTCGCACAGTACTGGGCGCGTTCGGCTTGAGATCGAACATGTCCATATGCGGTGGCCCGCCGAACAAGCTGACCAGGACAACGGACTTGGCGGCACCCTTGCCGGATGCGGCTGGCTCCGTCGCCCGAAGCAAGTTGGTTAAATTCAGGCCACCGAACAGCGTCAGGCCACCGACTCGCAACAATTCGCGACGCGGAATTCCGTCGCACGGCCGAGCTGCACGGCCCAGGACTGTCAACATATCTTTGCTCCCGCGCTCAAGTACCGTCCCAATAACTCTTTTGCAACGCACCAACTGTTAATACAAATCGGCAACACCTTTGGGTAACTCGTACAATAATTTTACTTCGGCACCACTCAATGCCCGATTGAATACCGACAACTCGTCTTGATATCCGACATAAGCTGAACCCAATACGAGCATAACTTTGCTCGGATCCCAACCAAACGTCAGATCCCAATTTTCAATTTTTCCTTCCAATCGGCTGTCAATGTACAACTTCCCAATTGGCTTCTTGTTTTTGTCGTTGATGTTCTCCAAAGTGAAAACTACGTTGGTCCATTTACTGCGCGCGAATCGCGGGCCGGAAATTTGTACCATCGGTCGTTTTTCGAATGGAATATCTGCCCATTGAACGTTTGTTGGATTCCAAATATGGAACAGAGGACGAATCGCATATCTAAAAAACCTGGGAGATTCATCTTTGGACCATTCGAGAAAGATGAACCCTTTCTTGCTGTCGTCACCAACAATTTGCACTGGATCGCAATAGCCGGGTTCGAGGTCTTTGTCAGGGTCCAACCGTAACCAGACCGAGACCGTCGCACTCCAGTTCTGAGCGTTGTAGTTCAGGACGCTGGTACCTTTGAACTGAGGCCGGACCGCTCCCTTCTTAGTGAACCACAATGCATCACCAAATTTCCCCTCGCCGCGAGCCAGTTTGACTTCCTCATTCGGCAATCCACGGACCAGCGCCGCCGCAGCGCCCGTGTACAGCGTCTTGTCTCCAGACGAATAATCTGCGTCGAGTCCCTTATCAAACGAAACGTGCAAGGTGAGCGCTTGGCTGAGCGGCGTTTTCTCCTGAGCCCAACCGGTTACCGAAAAAATAGCTAGCCAACAGATCGCAAAATCAATTCTCATCCGAGGACCTCGGTAATTGTTTGAGCCACGAATATGGAAAGTACAGATTCATCAGAGCGCGAAAATTGTCGCAATGGGTCGAACACTTGTCGATGCACATTCTGCGGTGATCATACACCGCTGAAAACTGATTCTCTACCACTGGCGAGCTAAAGCGAGTATACCTGGCCAGGAAATATTCCGATTAATCGTGATGGGCTGTTTTTCGGTCGATATAATGAATCGGCGCGATCGGGAAGAGTTGTCGGCAGTTGACCAAACGTATTATCCGAAAGGCAAAACATGCTTTCGTTGCTAGGGGCCAAGCATCGGTTCTGTGATGGAATATCCCGAAGATCCTTCTTGAGCGTCGGAGGTTTGGCAGTTGGCGGGCTGACATTGGCAGACTTGCTGCGCGCCGATTCCAGCTCCCCAAAGGGCAAATCGCACAAATCGGTCATCATGATTTTTCTATCCGGTGGCCCACCCCACCAGGATATGTTCGATTTGAAAATGGATGCCCCAGTTGAAATCCGAGGCGAGTTCCAGCCAATCTCGACGCGAGTCCCTGGCTTGCAAATCTGCGAACATTTTCCGCGCATCGCCGCGATGATGGATCGGTTCGCCACCATTCGCAGCTTAGTCGGCTCGGAAGGCAGACACGCTGGATTTCAGTGCCTAACTGGCTGGCCGGTTACGCAGCAGCCAGCAGGCGGTTGGCCAGCGTTTGGTTCAATCGTTTCCAAACTACAAGGTTGTGCCAACCCCGGAACGCCGCCGTTTGTGAGTTTGACTCCAAAAATGAAAGGAGCTGGGTGGTCGGATCCAGGCCAGCCTGGATTTCTCGGCCAAGCGCATGCACCATTTTCACCACAAAGCGAGGCTCGGTCGAGTTTGTCGTTACAAGGCGTCACGCTCGAACATCTTTCTGATCGGCGGTCGCTGATGCGCAGTTTGGATGTTCTCAGGCGCGAAGCCGACGCTAATGGATCGATCGAAGGCTTGGAGGCATATCAGCAACAAGCATTCGACATTCTCGCATCCAGTCGATTGGCCGAAGCACTCGATCTAAATGGTGAAGGCGATAGCGTGCGCGATCGATATGGACGCGGTTCGCCCGAACCGGCCGGTTATGGCGATGCTGGTCCATTGATGAATGATTATTTTCTGGCGGCTCGACGCTTGATCGAAGCAGGTGTGCGCGTCGTCAGTTTGGCATATGGACGTTGGGACTGGCATGGCCGACCGCACGGTACGACATTTGAAAATGCGCGCGACCATTTCCCGCTGCTGGACCAGGGCTTGACCGCATTGATCGAAGATTTAGAGCAGCGCCAAATGCTCGACGATGTCTCCATCATTGTCTGGGGCGAGTTCGGTCGCACTCCACGTATCAACAAAAACGGTGGGCGCGATCATTGGCCTAGTGTCGGTTGCGCTCTAATGGCTGGTGGAGGTATTCGAGCTGGACAAGTGATCGGTGCAACGGACCGATTGGGCGATCATGCGACCAATCGTCCGGTTCATTTTCAAGAAATATTGGCGACCCTGTATCACAACCTTGGTATCGACACCGATCAAGCCACGATTCCCGATTTACATGGTCGGCCAAGATATTTGATCGATCACGACAAATACCGAGCGATGCCGGAACTGGTGTGACCAATGGCTGAAGTAAGGCTGATTCACACTTTGCGACATCCCAATGCCGTTTACGCGGTTGCGTTTTCGCCGGACGGCCGTCAGCTTGCCACCGCAAGTCTCGATAACACGATCAAGTTGTGGAATGCACTCGACGGCAGGGAACTGGTTCGTCTGAGTGGTCACCGAGATGGCGTGTGTGCGGTTGCGTTTACTCCGGACGGGCAAAAATTAGTTTCCGCTGGGCTCGATCGAGCGGTCAAAGTCTGGGACGCGCAGACTCATTCCGCTGAAGTGTCGTTCTCTCAGCATGGAGGATACGTAGAATGCATGGCGCTGTCGCGCGATGGTCAGTGGATCGCTACGGGATCGTACGATCAAGAAATTCGCGTTAATTCGTTGACTGGCACGACTCGCTATGCGCTTAAAGGCCATCGCGATGCAGTCTATGCGGTCGCATTTTCTCCCGATGGTCGCTGGTTGGCATCTGCCGCCAACGACGGCCAGTTGCTGATTTGGGATCTAGAAACCGGGCGCAAAGCTCGCGAGATTAAGGGCTTCTCGGGCAACGTGCACAGCTTAGTGTTTCACCTCCAGCAGCCCACGGTCGCGTGTGGAGCGGATGACGGGGCGATCCTGTTTTACAATCTCGAAACCGGCGAACCAAGGTCCAAACTGCATCGCCACCAACGAGGCGTGAAATGTTTGGCCTACTCGTTAACGGGCGACCGTTTGGCTTCCGGCGGCGTGGAAGGTGTCGCGATGCTGTGGGACGCGCAATCTGGCTCGTATCTCCACACGTTGTCGGGCCATACCAATTCCGTCTACGGAGTTGCCTTTTCACCCGACGCAAAACGAGTCGCTACGGCCAGCTTCGATCGCACAATCCGAGTCTGGGAAATCGCTTCCTAAACCAATGTCTTGCGCTGTACCACCGGATCGGTTAGCCAGCGTATAAGTGCTGAACTCAAGATAAACGCAAAGCAGCTCAGCAAGAACAGTGTGCCAATAATATTGATTCCGCCGGAGAACATCTTCGTCCAGTCGTTGGCTTCCCGTCCAGCCACGAACAAATCCCAAAATCGGCCAGTAACCATTTTCGTTCCGGCCGTCAACGTTGTGGTCATGACGAAGAACATCGGAATCAATGTCACGGGAGTATATCTCGCTTTCCCATGTTGGATCAAAACGGTCGTGACAACACATAGAGCAATCGCGGCCAGCAGTTGATTAGCGATGCCGAACATCGGCCAAATGGTCTCGATCGAACCGGACCAAATCAAGCCTCCCCACGCAGCAGTTACCAGTGCCGTACAAAATATTGCGCCCGGTAACCAGTCGACTCGATCCAGCGGCTTGTAAATTTTGCCGAGCGCTTCGTGCAGCAAGAATCTCGCGATGCGCGTGCCAGTATCGATAGTCGTCAAAATAAAGAGCGCTTCGAACATGATGGCGAAGTGATACCAGTACTTAATTACCGAATCGATTTTCAGAGCGCTGCCAGCGATTTTGTCCATTGCGGTCGACAGTATCTGAGACATACCGACTGCCAAGGTGACCGCACCGCCAGTTCGGCCTCGCAAGGACTCGCCGCCAACTTGCCGTTCGAGCGTTTCCAAGTGGTCCGTGTCGGCGTTCATCTTGGCCAGCGTGTCGGCATACTCTTCGACGCGCGTTAGATCGATATTGATGGCCCAGTAGTCGCCTTGCGGCAGCGAAGCCGCCGCTATCAGTGCCATCACTCCCACTAACCCTTCCATCAACATCGCACCGTAGCCGATCGGTCGGATTTGCGATTCCCTGGATATCATCTTGGGTGTTGTGCCGGACGAGACCAGGGAGTGGAATCCAGAAATTGCGCCGCACATCACGCAAATAAACACGAACGGAAAAATGGCGCCATCGAAATACGGCCCTCCGCCGAATGCGAAATGAGGATTGACCGCAGGTGCCTCCAGTTTCGGGTTGGCGACGACGACGCCTACGACTAGCAGTCCAATCGTGCCGATCTTGAGGAAGCTGGACAAATAATCGCGCGGGCACAACAACAACCAGACCGGCAGGACCGAGGCAATGAACCCGTAAGCACAAATTGAAATAATCGTTGCGTTGCGACTGAGCGAAAAATAGGGTTCCAGCGGCGAGCCGGGAATCCAGTTGCCCGCTACCGTGGCGGCGAGAACCGCAATGGCTCCGAACAGCGAAGCTTCGATTACTCGCCCTTTCCTCAGTCGATACATGTACAGTCCGACCAGAAACGCAATCGGAATCGTGCAAGCAATCGTAAATGTTCCCCAACTGCTTCCGGGCACAACCTCGGCGGACTTATCGGGCAGGGTAAGCGAGTTGCCAGTCAAGCTGGCAGCAACCGTGTCAGTGGGAATGGCAACAGAGAAATCATCGCTGCGCGTCACCGTTGACCCGCTGGCGTAGGTCACTTGCGAGCCGGGTGGGAAATCCAGTTTGACTCGCGGCCCGAGCGGCGAATTGACGATCGACTGACCATCGGGGGCCAGGATTTTGGTTCCGGCGGCTAACTTGACTTCTTCGCCACCGAGCGCTTTGACAACCACTACGCCAAGTCCCGATAGCGCGATAATGACAATGAAGAGAATCGCCAGCGACGCGACCGCACCGGCTTGCGGGCCAATGGCCGCGCGGGCAATTTCGGCCAGCGAGCGGCCTTCGTGCCTGACCGAAGCAAACAGAACCAACATATCTTGAACGGCACCCGCCAAGCAAACACCGACAACCAACCAAATCAAGCCCGGCATATACCCAAACTGAACCGCCAATACCGGCCCGATCAGCGGCCCTGCCCCTGAGATCGCCGCAAAGTGATGCCCAAACAAAACCCATTTGTGAGTTGGGTGGTAGTTTTGACCGTCTTCGTGACGATATGCGGGAGTTAGGCGAGAGTCATCCAGCGCAGCAACTTTGGCCGCCAGAAAAGCACTGTAGTAGCGATATGCCACCGCCATGATCGCCAAAATCCCTAAGACCAGTGGCATTGCATGCATGGTGGTTTCCCTGCATCAAAAATAAATGTCTGAGAATGGATCGCTTGTTACGCAAAGGGAAATGTATCGTCTAATCGTGACTTGGAAAGGGCATAGTCCTGATACCATCCCGTTCTATTTCAGGCGCTGTTTCTGTCTTTCCTGCCCAATATTCTCCGGTCTGGATGCGTCCGCCCTGGAGTGTCTTTGCGAATCTTGCGGAGCCGGATGTCGCGTTCGCCAATCACGGATCGTCTGATCACTCGCAGGCGTTCGCGTCAACCAAATCTCCCGAATTGCAGGCTGGAGAATAGGATTCGTGGGAATTCGTATTGAGAGATCGGATGCATGCCGAATTGCGTTCAGTTTCTAAGTGAGTTATGTTGAAAAAACTTAGGTGTTCGTTGAATCGAACACCCTTTTTGGCACACGCCGTAACTTACCAAAATGGAAAATTGTGAATGAGGGAGACCGGGCGCAGGCTCGACTTCACCTCGTGCAATTTAGGATGCATCCGCGGTCATGGCCTTGGACAGCGAAGCCCAGAACTTGTTTGAACTCGCGCGTGGCTTTCTAGGCACGCGCGGAATATCCCTTCACGATGAACAATTGGGAATTGGTACATTTGCCATTGTTTTCAAAGGCGAATTTGGTAATGAACTTTGTGCGATTAGGATAGCGAGAAAGCCGACAAACGAAGACTCAAACCAAGAGAAGGAATTCGAGCGGGGCGTCGCAATCTGGCCCAAAACGAGAGAGCACCCCTTTCTGTCGACTTTGTACTATTATTTGAAGATTCCAGACCATGGAGTCGCTGGACCTTGCGAACGACTGTGCACAGTTTGGCAACGGGCCGACACGACGTTGGCTCGAAAAAAGCCTCGAACAATCGAGGAGCTCTGTGATAGATTGAGGCAAATCGCAACCGCGGTAGACTTCTTACATGAATCTAGCGTGGTACACCGCGACATTAAGCCTGAGAACATCTTGCTCACAAGTGACCTACCGAATTCTGGTCGGTATAAGGCGCTATTAGGAGACCTCGGTTGTGCCACGTTGTGTGATAGCGTGCTACCAGGTACGCATGTTGGTTCTCGACCCTACGCGCACCCGCGACAAATCTTTGGTGGCCAAGTCGACCCACTATGCGATGTCTATTCGCTTGCCTGGGTCTACCTTGATGGCGTAATGTGGATACGGGACGAAAATGCAGTGCGCCCACCCCAGGCGTTCCCATGTGCCAACGACAGGAATGACGACCACATTAGTCGTCACATTGAGTCTTTAGTTGCAGACGAATACAAGCGAATGCAATTGGCAAGCATCTTGATAACCGATGTCAACGATTTCACTGTCACGGCTGGCGAGTTGATCGACAAGCTATCGATTGGCATTCCCGCAGAAACTGCACATATAGGAAATCGGCGAGGACGGTCCATAGACTCGAAATTCATCGACGATGCAAATCGACGAATTGCGGAACCGACTAACGCGCTGGAGTCGATTGGTCTGGTACCGGAGATTGCCGCCCAGTTGTGTGCGAGCGCAATAGGAATCACCGTCGCCCAACTTCCGTCGATAGTTGCAAACCACGTTTCACTTGTTGGATTATTTCACGCCAAAGAGCTATTGTGCGAATTAATTGCGATGATTGACCTAGCTTGCGACGCCGTCGTGCAAATGGTCCAGGCTTTTACGACTCACCGCTTTGGCGATACCGATAATGAGCTGAGAGTACCAATTGCGAGCATTGCTTTCGCGTCATTGGCAATTCGCAGGAGAATAGACATTCAGCAAGTTACTTGGCCGACCTACTTGAATCTTGCTCGTCCGATACGCGATCTCCTCGACGTTGCTTCAGCTGATCTTGCGATGATTGGTTCCGGGCGCGTCCCACAAAGTATGAATCGCGATTGGCGGCAAACCGTTTCAGCTCAGATTTCCGAACCCAATACCTACGAACTACGCATTCCTCTTTATCGAAACGCCATGGAACTGCTGGCAAGCAACTTGAGAATGAACAGAACGCGCGTAACGGAATTTTACGGTCAATTGTGTAATTTGCTCGACCAAGATCGACTCGATTGATAGAGTAGGTACTAGACAACAAAGATTGGGAGGCAATAATGTTTCGCTAATCCAAGGAATCCTCATTTCATGGAGGTCCGCGAATGGACCAAGAGACCAACGTTATTTGCCGAAGGCTGTTCGACGTAAGCCTCGATCACTTGGTAAACTTCGTAATACAACAGTTAGCGGCTAGGGCCGTTGAGGTTGGTCAAGAATCCGATACAGATCTCCGGGGTGTTCGGACAATTATTCAGTGGTTACAGATCGACCTTTTTGCCTTTCAATCACAGAAACACCTTTTGCATCGTCAATTTCCCAATCTAGTGGAAAGTGATGGACCGCTCGAGCAAGTCGATGACATTCTCGGTGTCTTACTCAGGGAGTGTCGAGCAATTCTGATAGACGGAAACGACTCATCACCAAACGAAACAGCAAGGAAGCAATTTAATGGCGAACATCACCAAAAAATGTCGATACTGGCGGACTATTTTTCAAACGAAGTCTCGTCGGGGGAATTCAAGAACCGCTTTTGTTCCGTAGGAGACCGAATTAGGATGGCACTATCAACAATTCGACAACTTAGAGTTCATGAGGCGCGCGATGGAAAACACACATGAAGTGATTGAAATAAGCAACCGGATAGAATTGCGATTTCAAGGCGGTACCCATGTTTACGTGGGCGCTTTGTTTCGTGAATTGGTGCGAGAGTATGTATCGGCCGCCTTGGAATTGAACTTTCAGATTCAGCAGCCCGCATTGAATGAAAGAACTTGCACGGCTCTTGGACGCCGAATGTGCGAACTTAGTCGTGAGATCATTTTTTCAGAACCAGGTATCGAAATTCCGCCTGATATGCGGCTGGATGTTGGAGCGCTATTCCGTTCTTCCCTGACCATCCTCGAACGCGTTTCGCTTGGCAATCAAACCGAATTAAATACTTACGTTGAAAATATCCAGAAGAGATGCGCTGATAGCGATCCGTGGGAAGCTATCCGAGCCGCCGCTCTTGCCCAAGTTTGACGGACGAAATGAGCTTGGCACTCGGACTCAATCCCGGACAGCGGCAAAGGCTGACGAACCGGGAATTCGTTCGTTGACGCTTCCCTGTGCAGCGCATGTGCTGGACTTTGGCGTTGAGTCTCCCGGCGGTCTGGAAGCGGACTTCATTTGGCCAAAATCTGCCTGGCAGGTGGCAAGCTGTAGCGATTGCCGTCGAAATCGATGCGGGCCGATGGACGCACTTGCGTCATGACGACTTCGGCGGTGTCGAATGGGATCTTCGGCAGCGGACGCAGGTGGGCTTTCTCCTTTTGAGTACCCATCCTACACTTCGCAGTAGCCCAGCAGTCATGCGGGTTATTGAATATTCTCATGTGCCGCTGGGCTTAAGGTGTTCAGCGAAGAATTTCCACATCGCCTCTTCAGACTGCGTTTTGTATTCGTCTCGAAAGCCGTGCCCTTGCCCTTTGAGGATCAACAACTGATGCTTGCCGCCAGCAGCCTTAATCGCCGCGTCGAGTTTATGAGCTTGGTCGATCGGAACCAGTACGTCTTTGTCGCCGTGAATGGTCAGTACTGGTGGGTCATCAGCACTAGCATATGTCACGGGACTAGACATTGAATAAGTTCGCGGCGACTCGTCGGGCGTGCCGCCCATGAACAAGCGAAAAATCCAGGCAACGGAACTGGTCTGATAACAGCTTGCCATTTCCGTGGGACCAAAGACATTGACCACCGCTTGCACGCGACTGGATTGGTCGAGGTATCCAGACTCGCCTTCGAGTTTTGCGGCAGCGTCAGCCAAGCCTACCAGCAGCGAAAGATGCCCGCCGGCAGAACCGCCGGTGACGCCAATCCGCGCGGGGTCCAGTTGGTACTTGGTCGCGTTGGCTCGCAGCCAGCGCACACCCGATTTACAATCGTTGATCTGAGCCGGAAATATCGGGGATGCTTTGGTAGTATCGCGGTTCTGTGTGTCGAACTGCATCAATCGGTAACTCAACGTAACTGCAACGTATCCACGTTTCGCTGCTTCTTCGATATCATCGCGGTAGCCTTGGCGAGAACCCTGGTACCAACCACCACCGTGAATGAAAACAATCCCGGGATGAGGGCCCGGCGAAGATGGACGAGCCAAATCGAGCTTCAATTCCGTATCGCCTACTTTCGCATAGGTAATACCTTCTTCAACAATTGGCTCGGCTGCAACAATGAAACCGCCAGCAAGAAAACAGAAAAACAACAACGCTCCACAAATCTTTAAATTCATGATCGAAATCCCACTTTGGTGCCTAAACGCAATACCGTTCAACGAACGTGGGATAAGCTTCCAGCTTGTCAACCTGTAGCGGAGTTTCACCATTGCTTGCACAAGATATTGACAAGCTGGAAGCTTATCCCACGTTCGTTGAACGGTATTGTGCCTATTTGTGCAGAACGGAAACGCCGTGCAGCGTACCGAATAAATGCCCCCAAGTCATTAGGACCAAGAAAAACTAGGCAAGCGTGTTCTGCAAATCTGGGCGGCGAGTAGAATCTAATCGGCGAGGGACGCCCACTTCACCAAGCGACAATTCAATATGGTTAGACTTTCTGATCATCCGGCGGGATTCTTGTTAGAAACCACTTACGATTTCGCTGACCATTCTACTTCGAACTCGGCAATAGAACGCCTTTGGCAACAGCCGCTTGCCGACACGTTTGCGCGCGCGACTGCGCAGTACATTCGCGTGATTCTGCATTTTGGGATTCCGTCACTGGTCGCATTTACCTGCTGCTTAGGGCAGCTTACCCATGCTCAGCGATCGGAGCAATCAATCGCGGCTGGACCGGTGATTATTCGATCGGCGGAAGATGTTGTTCGATCCTGGTCGTCCGGCCACCATTTATACGTCAAGGGAGATGTTGGAGTTGGGGCCAATCAACTCAGCGAATTGAAGAGTTGGCTGGCGGAACATGGTCCTCATTGGACCGTTGTACTCATGCAGCAGGCTTCCGAAGAATCCTATGTTGGCAAGGACGGTCGCCACTACACTGGTTTGGACGCCGTTGAATATGCCCTTGGATACGGCCTGAGCAATCGTTCTGCGTTTGGGTCCTTGCAACATCCCACAACCAAAGAAACCGACGGCACTGTCTTGGTGATCTTTCTGCGCGAGCGAAAGTTCAGCTACTTCGCTTCGGACGCTCAGGACCGCCGAAATCTTGGTGAAGCTAATTGGGTCGGCGAACTCGACCAGCCAGCTTTTCAAGCCATGCGCTCCGGTGGCCGCATCATCGATGCGGTAAAAAATACCGTCCAGTCCGTTAATGCTCGTCTAGCGCGCGCCATCCAAGCAGAGACCGACGCAGCACAACGAGCAGAACGGGAATTGCAGCGCGCGGCAATCGAATTTCGTGCGCGACTAGTTGATACTCGGCAGTCGATCGACAAAGTCATCGCGCAAGCAGCCGAATTTCGATCCAGCGCTCCGAATGCCAGTGGGCCTCTCACAGCGCCACCAGTTGACGATTGGCGACGAACACTCGCTGAAGTCGAAAGCGAGATTTCTGCCGACTCAGTGCGAACCCTGGAACAGCGACATGCGATTATCCTTGATGAAGTTGTTCGGTACCTCAATGAATACGCTGCCATCCAAGGGCTGGCACCCCACCGCGCTAGTTTGGAACAGCGCCTAGTTTCGCTGCAAACCCAGCCCAGCAGCGTCGTCAGTTCACAAATCGATCGCGCCGATGCCATCATGGCGAAAGCCATCCAAGCAGCTCGCGATGGCAGTTTGAATGTGTCCGAATTGTTGACTGAAGTGGATACGGCAGCAGCGGACGCCGAACAGCTCGCCCAGGCCGAGCAACGTCGCAGCGAGCTTTTACGACTCCGATCGCGATGGATTCGGATAACGATCGCGACCATGGCGACGATCGCTGGCTTGATCGCCAGCGGTATCCTGTGGATGCTCAATCGTCGTCGCAGGCCGTCGATGCTGCGAGCGGTGCAGGAATACGATCGCAGCGAGGCTTCGGTGCGCGGCGAGACCGATAATCTTGACAAATTGTTCACGCGTTGCAGCGATCTCCTTGGTTCGCGCGAGAAAATTGACCAACGAGGTTATGTGGGAGCCACTCGTGAAGTAGCCTTGCAAGCACTCGGACATGTGGATGAGTTGTTCATCCTCTCGAAAGAAGTTAAACGTGTATTGGAAGAAGCCCGCCAACTGATCTACCCGCGCAATCCACTCGGCCGCGTGATGAATCTATTTAGCAGCGCGCGATTCGAACAAGCGATCAATCACGTTTCAGGCAAGCCTTTGCGATTCTCAACAACCAGCGGTCTGCCGACGGTAATTCGCCAACGCTTGCGCCATGCGGCATCGACTCAGCCAAGCGGCTCCGAATCGCCTCAAGAACTCACACTGACTTTCGAGGACGCGTATACCGCCTTTAAACAGTGTGGCGACCAAGCGGAGGCAGCTCTCGATGAATTCGAAAGTTCATTGGCCGGCGTGCATGATGTGCTCGCCAGTTTGCAAACCAAATTTGAAGCTCTGACAGCCCAAGAGAAACAACTGCAACAGGCGGCTGAACATGATGGATATTTGACAGTTCCAAACTATTTCGACGTCCTAATTCCATCCATTCAAACTGATCTGAACAGCGCCGATCAAATGGCCACGTTCGACGCAGTCGAGGCAATGCGCGGGCCTATCACAGCCGCGCAACGAAAGATCGATGAAGCAGCATCACTCGGCGCCCAACTTGCCGCTGCGCGAGACAAAGTGTTCCCAGTACTTCATCAATGCGCAAGTCAACTCAAGTCATTGGGATACACTTCGGATTGGATTGACGCGCACTTGGACGCGATCACCGAGCGCGCTAACGGGCTGCTGAAACTGACGGTCGGCGAATCGATCAAGGACCGAATCGAAACGCTGGCCACCGATCTCAAAGCAATCGGCAGTCGAGCCGAATTGACGCTGAATTTAGCCACCCAGATTGAAAATCAACTGTCGGCTGAATTGAAAGAACAAGCTACGAAGATCAGCCAAACCCGACACACACTGGCCGGTCGACTGAAGTTGCCCGATTCGGCGATCATGCACGAAGCGGATCGAGATCCAGATGAAACTCTTGCTAGCGCACGCCAAAGTATGGTTGCCGCTAGGACAATGCTGGCGTACGGTCGCACGGAATCTGCCACCGAAGCGATCGACACGTGCACTAGCGAATCAAAACGAGTCAGCCAGATTCTGGAATTGTCCGTGGCGGCTTGCCAGTCCTACGACCAGCGGCGAGGGACGCTACAACAATCCCTCGAGCCGATGACGATCCACGCTGAACGAACGTCGGGTGAAATAGAACAAGCTCGTCAGGTTTACGCACGCTCGGTTCTGATAATCGATACCGCTAGCCGGCCAGAACCAGCCGAGGACGGAGTGCGTGTTGTCGATGCGTCCTTGGCCAACAATGTCGACCAATTGCTCCAAGATGCTCACCGGCTGGTCAAGCAGACGCGTCAGTCGCTCGACCTGGCTGAAGTTGATTTTCGCGCTGGCCGTTTGCTCACCTCTGCCGACCGGTTAACGACCTGCGAACAGGGTCTTACGGCTGCCCGTGGAAACCTTGACTGCATCGCAGAACATCTAGCGCGGATCGAACGTCAGGTGCGAGAGAATCAATCCGCTCACCAACGATGCCAGTCCACGTTCGAGCGGTTACAACTGGAGGCACGTAATCCTATGGTTCGCGAGCAAACTTTGGTGGCCATCGAGCAAGCTCAAAACGAAGTCGATCGTAGTGGCCGAGAGATTGAATTCGCGCGCGGTCAAAGTGATCCATTCGGCGCTGCACAGGCTATCGCGCGAGTTGCGAAGCTGTTGGAAGAACTGCAGAGCCGGGTCATATCCGACGCCCAGGCACATGCGGAAGCATCGCGAGCCGTGGTCGGTGCACAGCGGCAAATGGATGCTGCTCTCCAATTCGTGCGCCAGTCGCAAACAGATAATATCGCCGATAGCCCACTTACCAGCCAGTTGCATCAGCGCATCGCCGAGCTGCAGGGCGAACTGGCATCTATCGAGCAGGAACTGAAAATTCCGCACGGAGATTGGCAATGGGTCGACGATCGAGCTTCGCGATTGCAATCCGAAATCTCGACCGCCGCAAAAACGCTCAGCCAGGAAATGCAGGCAGCCGGTCAAGCCCTGTTGTCGTTTCAGCAAGCTGCCAAGTCGGTGTATCAAGCCGAACAGTGGTCGGGATCGTGGGGAATTCGCGTCCCTGGTTCACCGGGCGTTGGCGAACTGGAACGAGCACGCTCCAGTTTGCAGCAAGGCAATTACAATTCGGTGCTCGAACTCAGTCGGCTGGCTGCTGCGGCGGCGATGCTTGCCATCCAGCAAGCCGAGCGTGAAGTTGCACGGCGACGTATGGAAGAGCAACTCGCAGCAGAGCGGGCTCGTCGCGCACGCGAAGCCTCGATGCGGCCTCCCACGGTAAACTTTCCGTTGGGCGGCGGCTCAAGAAGTGGACTTGGCAGCTGCACAGGAGGATTTTTTTCCGGCGGTTCACGAGACTCGAGCGACTCATCCGGATCGGGTGGAAATACATCGGGATTCAGACGTTCGGGATGGTAACTTGGACAGAATAAATGAAAGCTGTACTCTTCTTAACGCCAGTGATCGGAATACTGATTATGACCTCCACGCTGCAAGCACAAAGCAAAACGAACGATAGTTCAACAACTAAGAAATCAATTCGCACTGCCGAAGGTCGATCCACGGTCACCACTCCAACGATTCCACCAGGTGTACGACTCTTACCCGACGTGGAATATCTTCCCAACGGTCATACCCGCAACAAGTTGGATCTGTATTTGCCAAGCGATTCGAGCAAGCCAGTTCCGGTGATCCTGTGGGTCCATGGCGGCGGTTGGTCAGCAGGCAGCAAATCCCGCTGTCCAGCGATCCCGTTGACCGCGCAAGGATTCGCCGTTGCATCGATGAACTACCGATTCAGCCAGCATGCCACTTTTCCCGCTCAGATTCACGATTGCAAATCCGCCGTTCGCTGGTTGCGTACTCATGCTCACCAGCATGGATTGGACAGCGACCATATTGGCGCCTGGGGCTCGAGCGCAGGTGGACACTTGGTCGCGCTGCTGGGTGTCAGCGGCGGCCACGCTGAACTGGAAGGCACGCAAGGAAATCTCGATCAATCCAGCCGCGTTCAAGCGGTTGTCGACTGGTTCGGGCCAACTGATTTCTTGACGGTTGGTAGCAAGCCTACTCGCACCAAACTGCTGGGAGGCAATCCGCTAGAAAATCGCGATATAGCTCGGCTGGCCAGTCCGCTCTACCACGTCAGCGAAGGCGATTGCCCGTTTCTGATCATGCATGGCGACAAAGACCATACCGTCCCGATCTCGCAGAGCGAAGTATTTGCTGCGGCGCTCAGTAAGGCGCGTGTTGAGACGACCTTTGTCACCGTCATCGGTGGTGGACATGGCGGCGCAAAGTTTACTGATGCCGAACAACTTGAGCGCGTTGAAAAGTTCTTTGCCAAGCATCTAAAACCATCATCGCGCCAATGATCTGGCTGGTGTAGTCCTGCGCAATGCCGCGAGTTTCGATGCAGCAAGATTTACGTTCAGTAGAAGCACATCAATCTATGAATTTGACTATAGTGCGGATCGGAATCATCACCGTTTCGGATCGGGCCAGCCGCGGCGAATACGAGGATCGCGGTGGACCGGCAATTCGCGATTATTTGACCGAAGTTTTGTCGTGCCCATGGGAGCCAGTCGCTTGCGTAATTGCCGACGAACTGGAATTGATCACCGACACCATTAAGAAACTCGCCGATAACGACGGTTGTTCATTAATAATCACCACCGGTGGCACGGGACCGGCTCGGCGCGACGTTACTCCCGAGGCAACCGAAGCCGCATGCGACAAAATGCTGCCAGGGTTCGGCGAGCTAATGCGCAAAGTTTCGCTGGAAAAAGTTCCCACGGCAATTTTATCTCGTCAAACTGCTGGCGTACGTGGTTCCACGTTGGTACTGAATCTTCCCGGACAACCGCGAGCGATTCGCGAGTGCTTGGACGCAGTATTTCCGGCAATTCCTTATTGTGTGGACCTTATTGAAGGTCCCAGGCTGACAACCGACGAACAGCGAATTCGCGCATACCGCCCTCCCGGCGCTAAACCGTAAAGCTGTGGCGGATCTAAATTTGGGTTGTCTGCGCAAACAGAACGCGATTGGGGTTTTGTATGTCGCAGTGATTTCAAATACAATCTAGGGATACCGCGTCGGTAAAATCCCCACACGTTGACCTCACCGAGAGTTTGGAACATGAAATATCGCAAACTTTGTTCGTTCGTGATTGCTATCGCTGCCTGGTCGGCAACAGCTTGGACCGCTCAAGCCGCTGAAGATGAGAAAAAAGCTCCTGCAAAGTCCGAAGCAGACGCAAAGGTAGGAACCGGGCCGTGGTTGACCGATGTCGTCTGGACCAGCGATAGTGACTTGATTGCCTCTCAGCCCCAAGGGTTATTGCTACGTCCAGCGGAATTAGTCAAGGCGAGCGCCAGTGATGTGGCCAAACTAGAAAAGATCGGCGAACAAGAGACATCCATCTGGAGCGTCTTGCACGTGGGCGGGGCGAATGTGGTGGCCAGCAACTACAAAGGCGAATTGTACTTGCATGGCAGTGGTGGTGCGCCCAAGAAATTCGAAGCTAATATGCGCTGGGTCCGAGCACTCTCGAAATCGCCAACCTTTGGAGAATTGCTGGCTGGAACTGAAGACGGAAAATTGGTCGTACTGTCGCTGGTCGATGCCAAAGAAGTGCGTCGCGTAGACGCCCATTCGGCCGCGATCTTCGATATTGCCTTGAACGCACAAGGTGATAAGATCGCCGTGGCAGGCGGTGACGGATCAATCAAAATCATGAGTTGGCCCAAGCTCGATACGTTGGCCACTTTGAAGCGCGGCAGCGAAGCCGTTTGGGCGGTTGTGTTTTCACCAGATGGCTCACGGTTGATCAGTGGCGGAGCCGATCGACGGCTGCAATTATGGGACCTAGCCAGCGCCAAACTACTCGGTTCAATTGCGGTCACCTCGGATTGGGTCACGAGTTTAGCGGTACTGCCAAATTCATCTTTGGTCGTCGCCGGATGCATGAATGGCAAAGTTGAAGTGGCCGACTACAGCGCCATGTTGCCGGTCGCTCGCACAGCAGTGGCAGACAGCGGGATCTGGAGCATCGCCCTTTCGCCCAACGCCAAACAAATCGCCATCGCCACTCGCAAGCACGGCCTCAAGATCATCGAAGCGGGCCAGTGGACGGACGCCGCTAAAGCAGTCGCCGAGCGAGCCTCATCAGAAAAACCCCCAGCACCGAAAACCAACAAATAGTGCAGGCGACTCCTGGCGAGCAGAGAGCGCAAGGAAAAAGCACCAAGGTAATCAACGACTTTAGAAACGTTGATCGACTTGCTTTCTCGCCATGATCAGCTTGTTGTAATGGAATTGCTGTGGCAACAGATTAGATCCGTTCACTACTTGGGAGGACACGATGGTCAAGCTGTTGCGAGTGACGCCTAAAGCTATGCACAACCTCCATCTCGAATATGAAGACGGGACCATCGGCGACGTCGACATGGCGAATTTGGTCGGCAGAGGTGTTTTCAAAGCTTTGTCTGATACCTCTGTGTTCGAATCCGTAACGGTTGGCGAACATGGCGAGGTGCGCTGGTCGGACGATCTAGAATTGTGTGCAGATGCGCTTTATTTGCAGGTGACCGGAAAGCGAGTTGAAGACTTATTTCCAAGTCTTGGGTCTCATGCGAATGCCGGAACTTAGCCAGTTTTACGGCATCGTCATCAAGATGTACTATAATGATCACAATCCGCCGCACTTTCATGCCGAGTACGGCGGGTTTCAAATGGTCGTTGACACAGTTACGCTAGCTGTAATTGGCGGTCGTCTGCCGCCCCGTGCCACTCAACTTGTGATGGAATGGGCGAGTGAGCATCAACAGGACCTGCGGGATGCTTGGCAACAGGCGAGAAATTTGGAACCCCTCGATCAAATCGATCCGCTTCCGTGATTTCCACATTCAGTCAACAAGTCAACAAGAAAACTCGCAAGATAAAATTATGTAGTGAGTTGGGCAGCAGGTACTGGAGAATTGGAAGATCCGGCTTCGTTGCTCGCTTTCTGTCATGATCATTAGCGGTCAGAGGAAGTGGAATCGCGGAAAATTAATTGGCTAGATAGGCATGGCAGTGATCAAACCAAGCAGACGCAACTAATTTTCGGGTTTGTCGCTGACTTGTTGAGAGATCCAATTGGGGTCTTTCTCAAAATACATCAAATGTTGCCAAGGTAGGCCGTCGTATTGTTGGGCGAGACGGAATCCGTTGGCGGAGTATTCTCTGAGAATCTGCTTTTTGGTCATCTTGTGTTCGGGCTTGATGGGAACGGTACGATCTTCTTCGCGAAATTCCAAGAGTGCGATTTGACCGGTGGGTTTTAATGAATGCCGGATTGCGGCCAACATTTGTTGAGGATGCGAAAACTCGTGGTAAACGTCCACTAACAAGACCATATCGACGGATTCCTTGGGCAACTTGGGATCGACGATCGTTCCAAGCACTGGCTCGATGTTCTTGACGCCTTCACTTTCCGCTCGCAAACTCAACAAATGCAGCATCTCGGGCTGGATATCGACAGCCAAGATCTTGCCGTCGGGCGCGACCTGTTTCGCCATCGCGAGTGTGTAATATCCGTTGCCGCAACCCAGGTCACATACGACCATGCCTGGCTTCAAACGAAGTTGCTTGAGCACTTCCGATGGACGTTCTTCCGATTCTCGCGTGGGGCGCACCAACCAATCGGCACCATGATAGCTCATCGCCTGCGCGATACGTCGTCCCATATACGTGGAACGCGCCGGCGGAATAGTTTCGGATGAGTTCTTTTGCTGCGCTTCAGCCCACGCCGGAATCAATCCCGCCAGCAAACAGATCCAGAACAACCAGGCGTTCAATTGACGTTGCATGTTAAGATACATTCCTGTCCAGTGCCCAATAACGAGCTGTGCTAAGTTGCTTGCGGATCGTTGCGCACCAATTGATGAAAGGCGATCATCAGTTTCTTCGTCAACTCACCCACGCCGCCGGTACCGATCGGGCGTCCGTCCAGTTTGACGACTGGAATGACTTCGGCAGCACTTCCGGTCAAGAAACACTCTTGGGCGACGAAGACATCGTGCCGCGTAAAGGGAATCTCAGCCACTTCGATCGACATGCGGTGAGCCAATTCGATTACTGCGTTGCGCGTGATACCTTCCAAAATACCCGCATCGATCGGCGGTGTCAGCAACCTGCCTGTGCGAAGAATAAAGATATTGTCGCCGGTACACTCGGCCACTTCGCCGCGATGGTTCAGCATCAGAGCTTCGGAGCAACCCGCCAGTTTGCCTTCCAAGCGAGCCAGAATATTGTTGAGATAATTCAGTGACTTGATGCGCGGGCTGAGTGCCGCAGGATGGTTGCGAATGGTAGACGCAGTGATAATTTCCAAGCCGTTTTCGTATTTTTCCTTGGGATACAGCTCGATGTGATCGGTGATAATGATGACTTGAGGGTCGGAGGTCTTGGCCGGGTCCAGTCCCAGCGATCCGGCTCCGCGCGTAACCACCAATCGAATATAGGCATCGACGAGCTGGTTGCGGTGCAGGGTATCGTTGACGGCTTGTTGCAACGCATCTTTGCTCATCGGAATGTTCAGTTGAATCGCTGCCGCCGATTCGTACAGCCGATCGATGTGCGCTCGATGGCGGAACACTTTGCCGCCGTACGCGCGCATGCCTTCGAAGACTCCATCTCCGTACAGTAAACCGTGATCGTACACGCTAACTTTGGCATCCGCTTTGGGGTAGTATTTTCCATTGATATATACTTCGAGCGACATCGTCTTTTGGTCAACCTCTCTTGGTCTTGCCGACACAATCGTTATAAAAGTTGTTTATGCATGAACGCCTTGCGAGGAACGATAGTGTACCAACTACTGGAATGCCTTTGAGCCCCATTTAAATGATGGAGCGCAATCGAGCAAACTCGACCTCTTTGCCGACTACCAGTAACATCTGATCATCTGACAACCGAAAATTTGCATCTGGCAACATGGTCAGTCGGCCCGAAAGGGCGTCTTTGATGCCCACAACCCAGATGCCGTAACGCTTTCTCAATTCGAGTTCGATCAACGTCTTACCGGAAAAATCAGCCGGAACGGCGATCTCCACGAAACTGTATTCGGGATCGATCGGCAGATGATCGATGACGCTTGGCCAAGTCAAACGGTCAGCAAGCTGCGTCGCGATTTCAATTTCGGGAAAGATTACGCGCTCCACTCCTAGCGATTTTAGGATTTTTCCGTGCTCGCGCGTGACACCTTTGACAAAGATGTGTTTGGCCCCCAGTTCCTTCGCGTGCAGGGTCGCCAGCAAGGATCGAGTAATATCCTCGCCTAAACTAATCACTACACCGGTAACTCGATCAAGGCCTAGCGCTTCCAGTGATTCTCGCTCCGTGGCGTCGCCGATGATGCCTTCGAAAAGAAATTGCTGCAAATCCTGAACGATCTCCGCACTGGCATCGATTCCCGTAATACGGCAACCATTCGCTTTCAGCTTTTTCGCCAGCGCTGCTCCAAACGATCCCAGCCCGATCAAGACAAAGTGCTTCAGTTCAGCCATGTTTCAATTTGGATAAATGTGATTTTGATTCGACCAGCCTATCAACTTCGGGATCGAGGCCACTACGGCTATCCCACCAACGGCTCCTCGACTGAGTACTGTACCGCGCGAGGTCGCCGTTCAATGGTCAGCGCCGCAAAAACCGTGATAGGCCCCAACCGGCCTAAAAACATCAGTGCAATGATAATCAGTTTCCCCGCCGCCGAAAGCTGCGTAGTCAGCCCCGTGGTCAACCCAACAGTTCCCAGTGCGCTGGCGACTTCGAACGCAGCCGCCAGAAATGACGAGCCATTATCTTTGAAGCGTTCGTCACCTTGCTCAATCATCAATAGCAGTGTCAGCGCGATCGCCGCTACGGTGAGAAACAACATGACCGCCGCCATCGCTCGGTCGATACTCGATTCAGGAATTGTGCGGCGAAAAATTTCCACCTGCTTGCGTCCTTGCAAACGAGACACAGCGTGCAGCAGCAACATGCCGACCGTGGCAACTTTCATGCCACCGCCAGTCGAACAGGCGCCCGCGCCGATCACCATCAACACAATCATAAAAAACAACGAAGCGCTAGACAGTTCGGCAATATCCACAGAATTGTATCCCGCAGTTCGACAGGAGACGCTTTGAAAAATTGGAATCAACATGCGCTGTGACCAACTCTTATCGACCAGGACTCCATCCGCTTCCAATCCACCGAGCACAAATGCTCCGCCGAACACCAATAAAAACGAACCGATTACCGTCAGCTTGGTGTGTAATTTGAGGTCAAGTATTGTCTGAGTGCGGTGATTTCTCAGCCAACGAGCTAGATCGGTTAGTACTGGAAATCCAATGCCACCAGCTATGATGAGCGCCATCAGCGTTAGGTTCACTAGCCAGTCGCCACTATAGCGGACAACTGAGTCGTCATAGAGTGCAAAGCCAGCATTGCAAAAAGCCGAAATGGAGTGAAACAGACTGTGCCACAGAGCCTTACCAAGCGGATATTCGGCCGCGAATCGAGGCAGCATCACAAGTGCCCCCAGCAGTTCGATGCCAATGGTCAACAAGAACACCCGAACGATGATCAGCTTGAGATTGGCGCTCGATGATGCACCCAGCGTTTCGGAAATGATGGCCTGCTGGCGCAAACCTGCTCTGCCGCCCAATTGCGCAAGAATAAACGTCGTGATGGTCATAATTCCCAGACCACCAATTTGTATTAGCGACAAGATTACCACTTGGCCCAAGAATGAAAAATCATTCGGCGTACTGCGCACCGAAAGTCCCGTCACGCACAGCGCACTGGTGGCGGTAAACAGCGCATCCAACCAAGTAATTGGTGACGATGGGTTCCCCGAGCATGCTGGTAAACGAAGAATCATCGTTCCTAGCAATAGTATCCCCGCATACCACAGCAGTGAAGTTCTTGCGGGATAACGGACCAGCTTGCTGGCCAATGTGGGCATTTACTAGCAACTCCAACAGACATCTGCTCCCAAACTGCACCAATTAAACATCATCACGCAAAGAAAAGCGAGGGTGAGCAGATTGCCAAACAACACTCAAAGGGAGCCTGTCTAGGGTTTGACGCCATCAGTTTCAGGTGGTGGTTCGCGCACTAGCTGGCTGATCGACTTGAAGGCTGGAGCCAGCGACGTTTCGCACCACTCGAACAATACTGCTTCGACGGTGATCAGTGTACAACCGGAGCTTTGCAATCGACTTATTGCGACTTCGTGATCTAGCCGACGTCGTGCGGAGATCGCATCGACAACCACGAATACTTGCCAACCAGTATTTTCCAAATCGAGCGCAGTTTGCAGGACGCAGACGTGAGATTCCAGCCCGCAAATGATGGCTTGCCGCGCTCCCGCATCCCACATCGGGCGCAACCGATCTGCACATTCGCGGCAACTGAACATACGTTTGCTGGTTACAGTTTGCGGTGAAACACTCAATTCGGCAACGGTCGCTCCCAGTCGCTCTGGATATTGCTCGGTAACCAGTCGCGGCACGCCCAAAAGATCTGCGGCGCGCAAGAGTCGCTGGACGTTCCACAGAAAATGGCGCGAACTCGGCATGATCGGCAACAACTTTTCTTGAACGTCCACCACTAACAGAACGCTTCGCTGGGAACTTGCCAGGCGTAGGCTCCTCGATGATGGTTCCTGTTGGGAGGACATCTAAATACTCCTGCAATTCAAACTCGGGCCGCCGATTGCTGCGCCAATCGCAAAAGTATACGCTACTACCTTAAGAATTCTACGTGAGACCCTCGCCAACGGAGCCTTTGTCGGCGAGTGAGTCCACGGATCGCTTGCGAGTTACTGGAGTGCAAACATGGAACTGCTGGGCCGTGATGTATTGCGTCGATTGGGGAACGGTGAAAGTATTGCATCCGTGTGCGCCACACAAGGCTGGACGAGAGAGCAATTTAACTGGCTGTGGAAGAACGAAGTTACGTCTCGCGCGCCGGCCTTGGGCCAACTCACGCAGCTCGACGAGCGACCGGGGACGACGATTGAACGTGATCAGCTTGGCATCCCGCACATTTTCGCCCGAACCAACATTGACCTGTGGTACGGGTTCGGATTCGCCATGGCTCAAGATCGACTTTTTCAGTTGGACTATCTGCGCCGCAAAGGTCTGGGACGATTGGCGGAAATTCTCGGAGCGGATGGATTGAATTTTGACTTGATCGCGCGCACCGTTGGGCTCAATCGGATTGCCGCCGAGGAATTAACTCGACTGCCAACGGAAACACGAACCTTGCTTGAGCATTTTTCTCAAGGCGTCAACGACTGGATCGAGCGCATCGAGCAAAACTTGCCGGTCGAATTTGCGTTGTTGGACTACCGCCCGGAACCCTGGTCGGCGCTGGATTGCCTGGCGATCGAAAACGAATTCCGCTGGTACCTTACCGGTCGTTTTCCCGTGATCGTTGTTCCCGAACATGCGAAACGAATACTCGGCGAAGGCGCGCTATATCGCGAGTTTTGTTTGGGCAGCGCCGATGACGAGGCGATCGTTCCACCAGAAGCATATCGCGACCTGAACGAACAAATGGCCAAGTCCAAGGGTCGACCAGCCGATTGGCCGGCGCTTGAATCAGTGGGACAAGCCACCGGTGATCCGGAAGGGACCGGAAGCAATAACTGGGTCGTAGCCGGACGACATTGTCGCGCCGGATTGCCGCTGGTGGCCAGCGATCCACACATTGCGTTCGAAGCCGTCTCGTGCTGGTACGAGGCCCGATTGTGCGGAGGAGATTTCAACGTTGCCGGAATGGCTTATGTCGGCATGCCAGCGATCATGTTTGGCCGCAATGAAAAAGTTGCTTGGGGAGCCACCAACAATATTTGTTCGCAGCGCGACCTCTATCAGGAGCGGACCAGCCCTACACACCCTGACTGTTTTCAATACGATGGCAAGTGGGAACCGGCTCGCCAGTTGACGGAGGCCATCGCGGTGCGCGGCCAACCCAACGTCGTCAAGACGATCCGATTCTCACGCAACGGACCAGTCGTCAACGAAATACTCCCCGCGATCGGAGATGAACCCAATCCCGTTACACTCAAGTGGCTCGGTGCTTATCACGGGGGCTGGCTAACGGCACTGCTGGGGATGGATCGAGCAAATAACGTGGCGGAGTTTCGCGAGTCGCTGCGCCCCTGGCACGTTCCCACATTTAACTTGGTAATCGCTGACGTGCACAGCAAGATCGCAATGCAAAGCGCTGGCAGGATTCCGCAACGAAAATCTTTGGAGCGCGGGTTTCGTTTGGGTTGGGACCCCGAGGATCAATGGCAGGGCCTGATTCCCTTCGAACATATGCCGCATGCGATCGATCCGGACCGCGGCTGGATGGCAACCGCCAACAATCGCCTGGCCGGAAACGATTATCCGTATCCGCTGTTTGGCACTTGGACCAGCGGCTATCGTTGCAGGCGTATTCGCCAGATGATCCAACAGCGGTTGAGCGATCAAACTCGCGGAGCGCACAGCGGCTTTGACGTAGACGACTTTCGCCGGATGCAGCACGACACGTTGTCATTGCGAGCTGTCGAATGTCGCGACGCATTGGTTTCCGCTCTGCTCGGTGCCTTCGAGGCCAGCGACGTGGCGTCCAGCACTTTGAAGCATCGCGCTGAGCAGACCACTGAGATCTTGCGTGCGTGGGACGGTCGCATTGAAACTGAACTGGTTGCACCGACGATTTTCAACGTATTTTTCACCTATTGGTCGCGCGCCGCTGCGTCGGTCCGTTTGAAGGTCGATGCGAATGATTTGGTCGCACGACAGATGGAAGCCTTTGCCGGCCGACTGTTGACCGGCGACTCGCACGGATGGTTTAACGGTAACCAGCGAAATCAATTGATCGTGGAGGTTTTCCAGCGCACCGTCGATTACTTATCGCAACGATTCGGAAACGAAATGCGCCAATGGCAATGGGGCAAGCTGCACCAGATGCCGTTGACTCACGTTCTAACGGTGCGCGGCGACCTGGGACAATTGCTGACCCACGGCAACGCCCCCGCCAAAGGAGACATGATGACTGTGTGCAACACCGGCAGCAGCCTGACATGGTTGGCAACGTCCGGTGCCGGATACCGATTGATTGCTGACTTGTCGACCAACGAACTGCTGGCAGTTGATGCCCAGAGCCAAAGCGGCAATCCAGGTTCGCCTCACTACAGTGACCAATTCAGCGATTGGGAATCGGGACGCTACCACAGGATTTCACTCGATCGGAGGAAGCCCTGACGAATTTGCGCAATCTGGTTGAGCGTCAGACCGTACTTTCTCAGCGTCTCCTCGGACATTTCGACATCGATTTGAAACGGCTTAGCACCTAGAAGTTCTGCTTGAGAGACCTCAGGCAAATCCAACAACCGTTCGCGCACTCGTTCGGCAACTTGTCGCAATTGAAATTCGGCTTCCTGGCTATGATCGCGCGGACCAAAGGCCGCAACTCGAATCGCGGGAGTGCGAAAAGTAATTTGCTCGACGGTGGATTTCTCGGCTCGACGCGGAAAGAAGGCTGACTTGCGGTCAACCGCCGAGTGAATTTCATTGAGGATACGTTGCGGGTCACTGACGTTGCTTTTCAATTCCGCGATTGTGTAACCGCCTCCTTCACGCGCGATACTAATCAGTCGTTTGATGCCCGAGAGCGACTGAATCTCCTCCTCAATTTTCTGACAAATACCTTTCTCCACTTCGTCTGGAGAAGCGCCCGGATAAGGCACGGAACTGTTTGAGTCGCCATTATGGAGTGCTGAGCCAGATATTGGGAGCTGTAAAATTTTCGCACCATAAGCATGGCGCAGCTCCACCGAATTAGAATTACGATTCGTCTTTGATAGCAAATTTCGGGAATTATTTATCGCTCGGACGAATGTCCGGCATCAATTGCCGAATCGTGAGCGTTGATGAACTCTTCGACGTTCGTATAACCATTGCCGTCTTTGTCGGTGATCGCATCACGACTGTCGGATGGGTCCAGTCCATAGCCGCGTTCCCAGTCGTCGGGCAACCCGTCCGCGTCTTGATCAACATACGGTTGACCAGCATACTTTGGATAGCCGCCTACTTCGCTTGGATCCGTGATGAAACCCTGCTGTACCATTTTCGACAATTCATCGACGTATTTCGACGCATAACCAACTGCGGCAGCTTTGGCGGTCGAACCTGGGGCAATTTGAGTATCCGTGACTTTGCCGCTGTGCACCATTTCGACGACGCGTTGGTCGACTAGATCTCGAACGGGTCTCGTCGCGCCGGCGTTAGCCAGTACCACGGCATAAGCATCTTGTGCGCTGTCAATTAGCAGTTCTGCGTGAGCGAACGGTTCATTCATGCGAATATTGGGCAAGACCTGCTCGACCGGCGCCTTGGACTCGGGCTGAACACCACCGGCCCAGTTGTCGGAAGACACTTTCGGAAAACCTTCGACGAAATTCCCTGCAACGTAGGCTTTCCCAAAATTATCGAACACAACCTTGCTGCGCTCTGACTCGGGTTTAAGCAACCTGTAAGCGACCGCTGTCGCAGGCGTTCCAGGGCCAGGCTTGAAATAGTTGTTGATCACATTGAACGCACTGCGATGGTCGCCGCCATCGACGGTGCGATGGCGGTAATTGAAGATTACGTTATTCACAAACGTAAAATCACCGTACATCCCGACGCTCGGATTGCGCCCGGTATTGCAGGCCCACAAGTTGTGATGAAACGTGCTGTTCAATCCGCCGATCGTCGAACCGAAGGCGTGGTGGTAGATATTGAGAGCTTCCGAGAAAATTGAATTTGGATCGTGATATTCACCGTGGGTAGCTTCAGATCTGTTGTGGAGCCAGGCGGCCGATACATGTGGCGATACATCGACATGTTTTCGTCCAAGCCCCAGCAAGCAGAAACGTGATCGATCATCACATTGCCGATGGGGTTTCCGCCGATCGAATCGTAGCGATCCGCAGCATCGGTGGCGCCGCGGCGAAATCGCATGTGTCGGATGATGATGTCATGCGTCTCTAGTTCAACCGTATTCCCGGCGATACAGACGCCATCGCCCGGAGCTGTATTGCCGGCGATCGTTACATATGGCGCTCGAAGGCGAATGCGGTCCTTGAGCTGAATGATTCCCGCGACGTTGAAGAGAATCGTTCGCGGTCCGGCAGTTTCGCAAGCCGCTCGAAAGCTGCCAGGTCCGTCATCGTGCAAATTCGTAACGACGATTATTTGACCTCCCCGACCTCCGAAACTGTACTTGCCGCCACCTTGGGCTCCTGGAAAGGCGGCGATCTTTGCCTGAGGCAAGTCTGCTGGCTTGGCTGCCCACGGAATGTACGGTTTTCCGCGCTGCGTACCCTTCTCAATTTCAGGTAGTTGTTTCTCGAATATGTCATCGGATCGTTTGTCTGCCGCCTTCATGCGAGCAGTTGCATCAGCAAACTGTTTTGATGACAAGCGAGGATAACCTTGAGCGTATAGCACTGGCGAACTGGAAATCGAGCCATAACAAATGAGGCTGGCCACAACAAAACAAGAATCCCGGTGAATTCGCTCGAACATTTTCCCGCCCCACAGAATTTCGACTTGGCTCGCGTGACTGGGATCAACTTTCGCCAAAGTCTACACAAAAGCAAGCAATGTAGAGCCAAATCGCGACCGATTGTTGAGCGAGAGCACGAGAAAAAATCATTGCATATTTGCGAATGTCAATTCTGTAATATCAGTTTGATTCAGCATGAAGATATGCGTCCAAGATTGCGCTTAAGTCACCAAGGATCATGGCTGTTGCGCCCCAGATTATGTGGCCTTGGTGATCGAAGGTACGAGCGGTCCAGCGAGCCCAACCCCTGGCAAAATCGCCAACGGTACCAGTGGATGCAGAGACGATCGTGTCAATTGGCAAGTGAACCAACTGCTCAACTTCACGCGTGCAGGGTTGGTATTGTTGTCGTTGATCGCAAATCGACAGAAATGGGCGCACGTAATAGTCGCTGTTGTACACATACAGTGGTCGCAACTGACCGACGATCGTACCAGGGAATTGAGCTAGCCCCAATTCTTCACAGAACTCTCGCACGGCGGCTTGCTCGGCAGTTTCTTCGTTTTCTATTCGGCCACCTGGCAGTGAAATTTGTCCCGGATGATCTGGCAGATGTTTTGGTCGCACGGTCAAGGGGATTGTCCAAACGCCGTCTCGCGGCTCGAGCATGATCATTACAGCAGCCGGCTTGGCCGTAGGCAAAGGAGCGCATGCATGCCGTCCGTAGGCGAGCGATGGACTAAAAGTAGCTTGACGCCGCTTGCGTTCTAATTGCAACGGTTCCGATGCAAGCAACTGTCGCAATCGCTGGGCGCCAAACTGGTTCGCAAGGTTCTTCATCCTAATGAGCCATATTCCTATCGAACTGCTTCACGCATCGCTCGAGGATTTCGAGATACTCCAAAGCTAGTCGATCGCGATCAAAGTGTGTGTTGACGAATTCGTATCCGGAATTTCCCATTTCGGTACACCGCGACGGTTCGGTGCGAAGCTGATCTAGGACTTCCAATAATTGAGCATCATTTTCGGGTTCAATAGCGATTCCGCCACCGCTCTGCTGGACTAATTCGCGAGCGTCGCCGGCAACACCCACAATAATCGGACGACGCATTCCGAGCGCCTCAAAAATCTTTGAAGGAATCACCGTTTCGAATAAGGGGGTCTTAATTAAGTGAACCAAGCTCACGTCGCTTGCCGCTAGAAAGCTCGCCATGCGCTGTTTTGGCTGCCGTCCGGTAAAAATCACATTGGTCAAGCCAGCCTCGTCAGATCGCCGCTGCAGTTCGTCGCGCGTCGCCCCGTCTCCGACAATCAGGAATTTGAAGCGTTGGTCATGACGCTCGACCAGCGTCTGTGCCGCTCTCATTACAATATCCAATCCACACGCCAAACCGATTGTCCCAATATACGAGCATACGAATGCGTCCCCCAAGTCGTACTGCTGGCGAACTGATAATGGATCAGTGTCAACTGCGGACAAAATATCCTTGTCAACTCCGTTCATGATGATGGAGATTCGCTGCGCAGTGACTCCCTTGGCGACAAGCTGGCGCTGGTAGCCATGGCCGACGGTGACAATGTGGTCAGCTTGTCGATACATGATGATCTCCAGCCATTGGAGGAAGCGCATGGACAGCGAACTCTTCATTGCTGCCACGGCTCCGATTGACTCAGGCCAAATATCGCGAATCTCTAGAACAAACGGAATTGGTCGTCCGCGCAGCAACCTGGATACTCGCAAGCATGTTGCATAGCACACTCCTGCCCATCCACAAAAGAACTGTGGCGAAGTCGCGATCACCACGTCTGGTGCCTTCAGGAAAATTGCCCGAATAACCGCGCTGATCAGGTACGAAAGGTAATTGGCGATGCGACGCGTGAATCCTTTATTAGGCGCAATATATGTCCAAACTCGGATTACTCGCACTCCGTCGAGCATTTCAGTTTGCGGCCAGAGCCGGTTGCGAAAACCTGCATAAACTTTGCCATCGGGAACATTTGGAGCACAGGTCAGCACAGTAACTTCGTGCCCTTGCCGAGCCCAGCGCCGCGCGAGCGCGGAAACTCGTGTAGCAGGCGCGTTTCCCTCGGGTGTGTAATAGTGCGAAAAGAAGAGGATGTGCATCGATGGAGAAAACTCACTTGATTAACTGAGCGGCAGCTTCACCGTGAAACGACATCCATGCCCGATTTGACTGGACAATTGAACGCTGCCAGAGAATGATTGTGTCAAATGTTTGACAATCGACAACCCAAGCCCGGTCCCTCCCAGGTCGCTCGAGCGAGCTTTATCGACTCGATAGAATCGCTCGAAAATTCGTTCGTGAAATTCCGAAGCGATTCCAATTCCATTATCGATAACGTCCAGCACGCCTACGCTTGAGTCGGCCCAAACACGCACATCGACTTTGCCTCCTTCTGGAGTGTAACGGACCGCATTGCTGATTAGATTATCGAGGATCGTAGCCACTCCTTCTTCATCGGCGCGAACAATTACTGCGGGTTGGGAAGATTCAAGGTTCAAGGTGATCTGGCGCATGTGTGCGGCTTCTTCAAAGGCCCCAACTCTCTGCGCGGCGACTTGGACCATGTCGACGTCTTCGATTTCGAGCGCCGATTGACCGGATTCGATGCGCGCAAGCTTTATCAAGTCGAGAATAATGTCGTGCAACCGATTGGCTTGCTCTTCGATACGCCGTACGAAACCCAAGCGGTTGGCCTTGTCGTTGATCGCCCCCAGCCGCAACGTTTCGGCATAGGCCTTGATAGACGATAGTGGCGTTTTCAATTCGTGCGAAACGTTGGCCACAAAATCACGGCGCATCGTTTCGAGCTGCCGCATATTGGTGACGTCGTGCAGAACGATGACCACGGAATTGCCAGTATTCTGCGCCAAACGCGTTGCGCGCATCGCCAGCGTCCGCCGCGTAGAAAGGTTACTTTCAAATTCCCGCGTGAATTGTTGCCGCGTTTTGAACACACTCTCCACTCCTTGCTCCACGACTGGGTTGCAAACAAGTTTATAGAGAGGGCTCCGCAAATAGTCTCTTGGAGGCAGTTCTAGGAGTTGAATCGAGGCTTGATTGGCGAGCGTCACACGGCGACTCTCGTCGATCGATAATACGCCTTCATTCAAGCTCATTAAAACTGCCTCGAGTCGTTCGTTGTTGGCAATCAACTCGCGTTCGCGGCGCTCGAGTTCCGCTTGCATGCGGTCGAAACCAATGGCCAGCGGGCTCCACACGCTGTGTCCCGAAACTCGACTCAGCGGATGTTTGTAGTCTCCTTTGGAAACCGCCTCTGCAAATTCCACCAACTCGATCAGTGGCAAACTCAGCGTCCGCGACAAGACAAACATAATCGCCGTAACCACTAGCGCCGAAATTGCGGCCAGCCAGACGGCGACTAACGTGAGTTGCCAAAGCTGACTGCGAATCGGGGCGGTTGGAACTGCGGCTCGCAAATACCCCAGTACTTTACTGTCGATTTTGATCGGCACCGCCAAATACTGATATTCAGTGCCTGTCGTTTCGCTGCGACGAGTTGCGTGTCCAGTTCCTTGTACTGCGGCCTGTGTGAACTCGATTCGAGCGGAGTGATTTTCCATGCTAGATGGGGAGCTGCTGCTATCCGACAAAACCTCCCCCTGGGGATCTGTGACCGTAATTCGGATACCAGTCTGACGTTGCAAATAAGCGATGTGTTCGTCGATCGACTCGGTGCGTCTGGGTTGACTGGACAGCGGCGCATACAGCGTGGGTACCAGACCGTGGATAACTGCAAAAAGTTCATGTTCCAACCGTTCGCGTGTCAGAGTCTGATTTTGATGACTGACTACCAGGACACCAATTGCTGCCAAAACGAATTGCAGAACAAAATAGACCGCCAGCAGTTTCCAAAGAACAGAATTAAAACGTATGGCCGATTTCATGCGCGAGCATCTTAGAAATAGCCGAGAAATAAGTGCCAGGTACCTATTGTGCGCAGCATCCGCAGGGCGAGTTCCACGCGAAAGGTACCTGACAGTTATTTCTCAAGCGATACTTAAGGTTCGATCAACAGAAGACCGCCGCCATGGGGAACAGGGTTGGAGAATCTCGCATTCGACCAGCTCTCCATGCCAAACTGAGGTACAAACCGATAAACCGAAATCGCCCAGGCTCTACCCGCTATGTCATCCAATAACGTCAAATCTTTCAAGGAAATGGCCGCTTCCGCCAACCATTCACCTTCGCGATTACCCATCGCCCTGTACCACGCGGGATTCCATTCTGCAAAGCCGCCGCAGCGGTCAAATGTTTCGCCGAATTCGTTGATTCCCAACTCCTGAGTTGTCACATAGTCGCGATCCGTATCGATCATGAAATGTAAATGGTCTGTTCCAACAAGATCCGTATCATACCTGCGCTTTGGTGATTTGTGATCACCGGTCACTGCCTGTCGTCTCGGACATTGCACGGCGATATAAAGAAACCGATCGTCGTAACCAAATCGAATTCGCGTCGCCGGTCCTTCGGTACCTGCATGCTGGCCCAATTCCAATACCGGCGCTCGGGACCACAACTGGTCGTTCAATTCGCCATCCAGCAGAGGTGCTTCCACGGCGCGCACAGCCTTAACCGACGTTCGTAACTGGCCAATCCGGCCGCTACTTAGTTGCAATTCCTGCTCAGCCGCTTGCGCATATCCGTGCAAGGCTAATTGGCCCGCGAGTATCTCCATTTTCTCAGCGGAAGTACCAGTCGGTTCAACTGCGAACTCAGCAACTCGGCGCATTCGCGAGTATTGCAACAGCAGTTTATCAGGACGTTTGCAGAGAGATGGGTCCTGAACATCGGTCCGACGCAAACGCGCCAGCGAAGTCGCTAGATCCACGACATAATCAGAGAGTGGATTTGCTACAATGGCCTTCAGCTCAGGTACTCTCGCTTCGAAATTCGAAAACCGTACTGGTGTTTGCGCTGCGGAATCTACAGTTGCCGCGGCGGACACCACGGCACCCTCAAAAGGCGTCTCTTTCCACTCGGCAGTCGTCGCGAATTGACTCTCGGACCGGTGGCTCTCGGTGTCAAAACTGTGTGACGAATCTAACGCATTCAGCCACGCACATATTTCATCACTTCCAAGCAGCTTGGCCGCTTGAAAATTGGCGCGTCGATGCACTTCGTGCGTCGCAGTCGAATCAGCCAGCAGCGACATCGCGTACCGAGCACGTTTCCAGTGGCGCTGTCGCATACATTGATCCGCGACCGAAACTAGAATCGCGATCAGGTCATGCTTTGGAACCGTACTCAGTAGGAACTCTAATTGTGCGCACCAATTTTCATGCGAACCCACAGCATTCTCTGATTGCTCTAGCAGGCGCCGAATCGATAATTCACGCTGGGAGCGTGCCACCACCAATTGATAGTTTCCGACACTCTCCAGATTCACGCGCCGCCCGCTTTCAGCCCCCAGTGCTACGCCTCCAAACATTGAGTCATACGCTGCTGAGTTAAGATGTTCTTCCGGGATGGTTCGCATATGGGCTCCGTTGGGCCGGCAGTGGCCTACCGAAACCAGCGGCCGCATTACGTCTAAAACTGAAATTCCAGAATCCCGAAGAATGTGCGTGTCGAGGATCGAATATTTCGAGTGATTTGCGTCCGTCAATTCAACAATTTTCGCTGGCCGCCACGGATGCAGCCCCAGAGCCGAAGAAATGCTACCGAGCGCTGGAAAGCTGTGCTGATCCGCCAGTCGCACACCGCGCTGGACGGCTTGGGCCAGTGCACGATCAGCGAAATTGCTCGAGGCCGAACTATTTGTCAGTAGGACGCTTGGTTGCCAAGCTTGACAAGCAACTGCCAAATCGATCTCAAATGCACTTGGTTGACCTGAGTCTTGGTAGCAATTATGAAGCTCTGCAGCGCTCGCCGTGTGCTGACTTGTAAGTGGATAGTTGGTCCATGTCGTATGCACAGCTACTCCAAACTGCGGCGCAAGTTGACTTACCACAGTCGTATTCGTGGGTGCGAAATCGCTTCCTTCCATAACAGGATTCGCATGTACGGCAATGCTGGCACTCGCCTGACGATGTTCCCAACTCGTGGCGATCAGCGCGGGCCAGGGAACGTCCTCTTCTCGCCCAACGACCGACAATACCGCAAGCTGTTGCCAACTTTGTCGTTGAATGAACCAATTCACACCACCATCGCGCGTGGCAAGTATGGCACCATTGGGCGCAACTGCCCATCCGCGATTGGCATCCGCAAAAGACACACAGTTTCTTGGAACTGGATATCGATTCAGCTCAGTGCGCCAGGTTCGACCGCGGTCCGTACTGCGCAGTGTGATCGAGCCTGGGTAACCGGCAATCCAAATATTGTCGCCGTATGTGGCTAGACAATTCCATTGACAAGCATGGCGAGCGGGAGCGGCCAACGGCACTTCTACGGACTGCCACGACGACGCATCCGTGCTCAAAAGAACACTTCCTTGGCTACCAACCGCATACCATATTCCACCATCGTAAGTCACAGCTCGAATGGGCTCAGTTGGTTTTGCAATGCGGACCGCGCGGCCTGCCCTTCGAACCGATTGGACGTTGGCAAATCCTTGCCAATCCACTGTCAGGCATTCGCCGGCACGGTTCCATCCGACAACTTGCGGCTGAGTAGTCGTCGTCTCAATTGCCTGCCAAATCACACCATCGCCACTCTCGAACTTGCACGCGCCCAAATGTGGAGAATAATCTCCCCACGCAAACCAACGACCTTGATCACTTCGAGCTATTCCTATCAATCTAGGTAATCCGACGGGAACGTGAGATCGCCAGTTGTTGCCGCCATCCTGTGTCGTTAAGACGATCCCTGTGCTCTCGCGTGTCACTGGGTCAATCGAGCCTCCCACGCACCAACCGCGCTGTGCGTCCACAAAATAAATCGCATACAAATTCATCGCCGTTCCGGACAATTGTGGCTGCCACTGAATACCACCATTGTCGGTCGCCAATATCTGACCGCGGTCGCCTACCGCCCACACGCGATCGGGCGAAAGAACAAACACTGCATTCAAACCAGCGTCGTTTCGGTTGGCTGCTACGATTGATTCAGCCAGCGTGGGTGGCACCTGTTCGGTCGCGAAAATGCCCAGCGCAAGTCCGGATACGATTCCTGCCACGCTGGTTACATGCAAGATTAAGTCGGCTAACTTAGCAATCGCCGAGATATAAGTGTCAGGTACCTTTTGTGCGCAGCACTCTAAGGGCGAGTTCCTCGCAAAAAGTACCTGACAGTTATTTCTCGAGCGATACTTAGTCACAGCTACGCTTCACTCAGGTTGCAGCTATCTTGGTTCCGATTCTCATACGGAAGAGAAAATAGCAAGCTCGCAACGCACATCCTAGAGCAATCCATTTTTTCGTGGTTCCTCGCACATAACTGGACATGTCGCGTTTGGCAGCGCTTGGCCTTGTAACTGAAGCCAAAGTTAAACCTAAAGTGATGATTGGTAAACTGGGGCCCTTGTGGGTGACTGAGTGAAGGGCGTGTGATAGGGCGACCTCATTGTCCCATATCTGGCTGACCAATTAAGACCGACTGAAGAGGTGTGATGGAGAACGGAGTCTTTTAACCCACGTCGATTGGCGCACCGCTTGGCGGTGTCTTCAGGCCGCGCCTAGCCTCCGGAGATCATTGACATGATCGTGATTTCATCGTTATGGCTGAGCAAGTCGTCAGCGTTTCCTCGTAGGCATCGGTCGCCGACGAATACCAAATACGACTGTCGCGCTGTGCCATCTTCGGATATCAACAGATTCCGCAGCGACGGGTTATCGCGCGCGGCGATATTCTGAATCAGTTGCGCAACGCTAGCTCCGTCGAAAATCTCGATGTCTTCCGACGCTTTACCCGCGAACAGCTTTGCTTGCGAAGTGTATTTGAGCGTGACCTTCATGAGACTCCTCGAACTATCATTTCGCGTTGACGATCCATCTCATTTTTCGGCAAGCTCGCCGGCCTGCATTGTGAAATTGCGTTTCGCGTATCGCGATGCACGCTCGTCATGTGTGACCAGCAATACAGCTCCTCCTGAGCTGGCAAACTGCGCGAGAGATTCGAGAACAATCTGTGCGTTCTCGGAGTCCAGATTTCCGGTGGGCTCATCCGCCATCAGCAGCTTGGGCTGATTCAACAACGCCCGCGCTAACGCACATCGTTGCCGCTCGCCACTACTAAGTTTAGCGGGGACATGATCGCGGCGCGATTCCAACCCGAACTGACTGATCAATGCACTCGCGCGCTGGTGAGCAGAAGAGAGTTTCGTTGCCAACGACGGAGCGAGAATATTGTCGAGCACGCTAAGATACGGCACTAAGTGGAATTGCTGAAACACAAAGCCGACATTCTCCGCTCGCAACGTCGCACAAGCATCTGGAGATAGTTCGTAAGGTTTTGCCGCACCGATAATTACTTGCCCACGATCCGGCCGCAACATCGCGCCCGCGGTGAGCAATAACGTTGATTTTCCACAGCCGCTGGGACCATGGACGGCAACAAAATCGTTTGGCGCCAGGTTTAAATTGACTCCGCGCAGGGCTTCGACCGAACGTGCCGATTTACCGCTGGGGCTCGCAAAGCTCTTCCAGACATCCACCAATTCCAGCAACAATTTTCTCTCCAGCTCGTGCGAGTTTCTTGATAGGTCGCTGCCACATCTTGTCCGTGATTAACATTGCAATACCGCAGCAGTATCTTGGCGTACTGCGAATATAGCCGCGATCCAACTAGCAATCATCGCCAGCGCTACGGTCACCAATGGCGTGGCCAATAACAGCCAGACGAAACCTCTCGAAGCCAAGATATCATTGAAGGACACTAGCACATCGGCTCCAGCGTTGTAGTTACAGGCCAGGACGAGGCCGATAGCCAGGCCCACACATCCTCCCAAAACTCCCGACAACATGGCTCGTCCCAAAAATATGAACATGATTTGACTGGCGCGCAGACCGATGGCGCGCAGAATTCCGATTTCTTCGCGGCGATGATTCGCGTTGTTGTACGCCAACAATCCAACCAGAAGCATGGCGGCGAGGATCGACAGTGGTACCAAAGCCGTTGCCATGGTTGCATGTTGAGTTTCCAAACTTTCACGCGACGCACTTTCGCGTGCCAGTAGATCCGCTGCCACTTTTTCTTCGGCGGCCAAAGCCTGCTGCGCAACCAACTTGGCGTGGTTCCTCGATTCGGCGCGCGTGACGGCTTGAGAATAGCGTTCAATGACTTGTGTGCCAGGCAATATCCCGGCGATTTCTTGGCGAATTTGGGTAATCCGGTCGCCGGTGCATTCGCACTCCAATGCAAGGATCGCATGTACAAGATTCTGCAAGCCCAACATTTCTTGTGCGGTCGCTAAATCGATCCACACCGTCACATCGTCCATTGAGCCGCGCTGGGGATGCAGTTTGGAGATCTTAAAATCGCGACCCAAACACTTGACCGAATCACCCACTTTGAGTTTCAACTTTTGGTGAACGGTAAATCCAATCACCATTTGGCCAGGTGCGACGGCGTCGAGCAACGGTTTCTTCATGTCCTGGTGCATGATCGGTACTTCACCTCGGGTGCCGAAAAGCACGACTTCCATGTTCTGTTCCGACCATTGGATTCGTTTCGAAACCGATGGGAGCAAATGATTGATGCTAACGATCGGCGATTTGGCGAGTCGGTCGACATACTCGGCGGGCATAGTTGCCGACGGCGTGCCATTGAGATGCAGTTCGCTTAAATCCTGGCCTTGAGGCAGGATCAAGATATTGAACCCCAGCCCCAGCATCTGCTTGCGCGTCGCGTCTTCCAATTCGGCGCCAGCTTTGGCGACGACCGCCTGTTTCTGGGCGATCAGTTGGTTGGTCTGCGTCTGTTTTTCCGCGAGAATTTTTCGCGTGGCGATCGAATCCGATCGCAAGATCGCTTCGGCACCGATCAGGCATAGGGCTGCCGCCGCAACGGATAGAACGGAAAGTGCAAAATTGATTTTACGATGTGCGATTTCTCTGCGGATCAATCGTGTGAGGTTCATTTGGTGTGCCACCGATTTCCAGGACTATGGATACAATCTGCACCAATGCTGGCACAGATTGTACCACTGGAAAAGTGGTTTTGGCAGCCAAGAAAGTGAAACCACTCGCGGTCCTCGCGGTCTGGGTAAGCGAATTGTGGAAAAAGTGGCGCGTGAGCTATTGAAAAGGAGCACGATTCCACGTTAATACCGGCGAGTCCCTACTGGTACTGTCGACATCCTATCTCGACGTCCGTGTCGTAACGTGGAATCGTGCGTATTAAACCTGCTGAGGGTACGTCTAAGCGGCCACGCGTACGACTTCGGTGCGATGCTGGATCGCTTCGATAAACTCTTCGAAAATTCGAATATCCAGCGCGCTAGCTGAGGTCGATTCAGGATGAAACTGGGTTCCAATAGCGAACCAATCGATCATCTCGCTTTCGATCGCTTCGATCACGCCGTCCTGGCAGCGTGCCGTAACGCGGAAACCGTCTGCTACTTCGTCGATCGCCATATGATGCCGACTGGTCACGCGAATTTCGCCTTCACCGTAAACTCGCCACATCAGCGAATCTGGTTCGACGACCAACGAGTGCCGATGATTGGGATCTTGCGAGTCGCGATGAGGCAGCGCGGAAGGCATGTCTTCCGGCAGATGTAGCAGTAGATTGCCACCACAAACTACGTTCAACAACTGCATTCCAGTGCCGATTCCAAATACAGGAATGCGACGATCGGCGATTTCGTGCATCAATCTACGATCGAATCGTTCGCGCCGTGATTCCATGGGTCGGACGGACGGATGCAACATGAAACCGTCATTGCGAGGGTCCAAATCCGCGCCACTAATCAACACGAATCCATCTAACATCTGCAAGATTCGTCCAATTGCGTTTTCATCAGCAATTGGAGGGAGAATTACTGGAATTCCACCCGCAGCAGAAATTGAGTCGTAGTAACCTGCCGCCAAGAATGAAAAAGAGGGTTGATTGTGCGAAGCAGACTTGTAATCAGCGTTAACACCAATCCGAGGCTTGAAAGTCATCTGCGAGTCCTTGTCAGATTGAACCAAGAATAATTCTCAGTTCCCACGAGTACGAAAACACGAAAGTTCCAGCGAATCATTCAACTGTTACATCAAAAAGTCTTGATATTGCGAAGCCAAAACGGTGATGATCGTGACGAGATACTTCACGTCCTTGCAGTTACCATCCCTGTTTACTACTTGTTCGTCGTTGGGAATGCCCCGCGCCAAGCAACTGAGAAGTTGTCAGGACGCCATGCAATCTGACGGACAAGTGGTATAATCTTTCCTCCGCGAATTGTTGCACTAGGCCCTTTTTATGCCCAGTTGGTTGTTCGGCGAGATCTTTCCTCCCAACGGTCTCATCTGAGAACCGTAACGATGTAGCACAGGCTAGCAAGTGTTTTTTCGATTCCAAGTTCACCTACTAGATTTTGCGATCTTGTGAAATGCTAGTACGAAATGATGTGCTAGCAAAACCACCGCCGCCTAGTAATAGCCACTCGCGATAGATTTTCCTAACGCCCAAAGTTAAAGATTGAGAGTTGATTCGTGCATTTTGAACGTGTGGCCATCGAAGCGATTGGTTTTACCTTGCCGACGGAAGTCATTCGGTCCGTCGACATTGAACACTCACTTGCACCGACCTATTCTCGGCTGGGGTTGCCTGAGGGCCGTTTGGAGTTGATGAGCGGCATATCCGAGCGACGATTTTGGCCGCGTGGAACTCCGGTCAGTGGTCCCAGTGTGGAATCGGCGCGCCGCGTTTTGGAGGCCAGCAGAATAGCGCCCGATCGTATTGGATGCTTGATACATGCCAGCGTCTGCCGCGATTATTTGGAACCCGCAACGGCGTGTCGAGTTCATGCAGAGTTGGGGCTGGGGACCGACTGTTGGGTGCATGACCTTTCCAACGCCTGCCTGGGGTTGCTCAGCGGCATGGTCCAGATCGCCACCTTGATCGAGATGCAGGAAATCTGTGCGGGAATCGTCGTGGGGACCGAGAGTTCCAGAAACTTGGTCGAATCTACGGTGCACGCTTTGAACGCCGACTCTAGCTTAACGCGCCGAACCATCAAACCATCGTTTGCGTCGCTGACAATCGGTTCGGCGAGCTGCGCGATCTTGTTGGTCGATCGTCGACTCAGCCAAACCGATAATCGACTACTGCACGCGGTCGCACGCGCTAGAACTCACCATCACCAGCTCTGCCAGAGCGACCAAGATCAAGCCGGATCGGCGATGCAGCCGTTGATGCAAACCGACTCCGAACAACTGCTACATGCAGTGGTCGCGGTGGGCGTAGAGACGTTCGAAGCGTTCAAACGCCAAGGACAAACTGCGCCGGATGCGACCGTTTGTCATCAAGTCGGCGGCACTCATCGCAAGTTGATGCTCGATGCGTTAGACCTGCCACTGGCCAACGACTTTTCAACTTTTCAATGGCTCGGCAATACTGGTTCGGTCGCGCTCCCCACAGCCCTGGCAATGGGTCTGCGTTGTGGAAAACTAAAGGCGGGTCAATCGATCGCACTGTTGGGGATCGGATCGGGAATCAACTCGGTAATGATGGCCACGCGTTGGCAACATCCCATCGTGGTGGGTGATCTGGATGCAAATGCCTGCGGCCATCTCGGTATAGTCCAGCCCCTGACGACCAGCTCGCAGCGCCACGACGGCGCGCACTCGATCTCTGCTGCTCATCAACCGAAGCACGTGGTGGTTGGTTAACGAGCCGAAAGCATGTGTTTGCGTCCTGCAAGCGTTGTGCAGTAAGGCGAGCGGCAGATGGGAATTTACCAAGGCCTCAGCGAATACAAGCCCTGTGCGCAAGCGAGTGCGTCAATCCTGGCATACACTCGCTTGCGCTTCGGGCTCGTATTGGTAAGAAACTATCTGCCGCTCGCCTAATTGCAATCGCTCAGTGCTTGGCAGTGTTCTCGGTACCGCGCCGGAAGCGATCCAATTGCTGCTGATAATGCGGCTCGCGTGGGTCCAAACGCACACAATTTTGTGCGACTTCGATAGCTTGTGATTGCTGGCCCAAGCGAAAGTGTACCTCAGCTAAAGTATCTAACAACGTCGCCGACTGAGGTGCCAGTTCCGTAGCGATTTTGGCGTGTTTGAGTGCATTGTCGAGTTGCTGGTTACAACGAGCGTACATCCAAGCCAAGTTATTATGGTTGGTTGCGTCCTTGGGCCACGCATCAAGATGTTGCAGCATTCTTCGCTCGAAGCGCTCGAACATCGCCTTGGCTACATCGTGTTGTTGAAGCTCGACGAGCTTTGGATAGCATTCTTCCACTAATTCGATCCCCAGTGGCTGAAGTTGTTCCGCGGTTTCGATGCACTGCTGCGCTCCGGCAATGTCAGAGCGTGCGAGCAATCCGGCTGCGCGTAGCACTTGTTCCCGCTGTGCATAGCTCAGGAGCACGGAGAATCGCGTAGGATTGGGGAGCGACGGCGAGAGAAACGTTAGGCACACCGCTCGGCGCACTTCGGCCGAGGCGAGAGGTTCTTTCTGCTTGTCGATCACATCGGCCAGGTTCAAACCTGCAAAGTAGAACTCAGTGCTGGGGGCTGGCGATAACAAGAACGCTGCACGTGCATGACGCCGCGCCAAACTGAATTGCTCTTGATCGACCAGATGGATCGCAATGCTGCGATGCGCAGATTCGCCGCTTGCACGAACTGCTGACAAAGGTCGATAGGCAAGTGAGTCCTCCAATATGCCAGCCTGTTCGGATTGGCCCGCCAAAGCTCGTGCCGAAATTTCCTGCGCCAGCCAATCCAATCGAGTCGTATCGCGAGTGCGTGCTCGGTCCCAATATTCTGCTGCGTTCTGAAGATCACCTTTGCGCATCGATATTTCCGCTAGTGCCGACCAGTTGATCGCCCGACGATTCTTTCCTAGCGCGTGTTCATAGGCCAACTGTGGCAACCGAAGCTGAGTGGCCAACTTCATGAACTGATTCAAGTGCGATTCGGAAAATTCCTCTTCATTGGACGCGTTATCATCGGCTTGATTCAGCCAATCTTCGAGCACACTCGCGGCTTGCGGACCAAACGCGTCGCGATCGATTCGCCATAGTTGCTCCATCAAGTCCCACTTCGAAAGACCGGCCTGGGCAAATTCTTTGACCGGCGCTGTGGCGAGCAGCGCGGGCGCGATTTCCGACCACTCCGGATATAAATGTCCCAGCACTTGCATACGAGCATCGCGATTGAGCGAACTGTATTCGCGTTCCAGCAGCGTCAACAGCCGCCAACGCACCTGCGCTCGCTCCAGCGTACCAGCGATTCTGTTCCAGCAAATGGCTTGAATCGAAGAAGCTTGCACGCGCGATCCGTCCCGCCCAACTTCAACCAGCATCTCTAAGAGTTTCTCACCTTGAGCCTCAAAGCCGAGCGAAAACAAGGTGCCACACAATTGGGACATAGTTTCGAAGTCTTGCGTGTCGTTGGCTCGCAGACCCAGCGCCAGTCGCTCGGGCAAGCCACTGGTCCAAGTGTCAAAATTATTCAGGTCTGCCGCCAAGCCCACTGACTGAAACGCTTTGTCATGATTCGATCGACTCAGCAAATATGAAAATGCTCCTTCGTCGCGCAAGTCCAAGAGCATTCCTCCGACGTCTTCACCCTGGCCAGCTAGGATCAGAGCGCTGATGAGCCTGGAGAATTCCGGCGGATTACCCGATAGTTTGCTCAGTGGGCTGGCAATCGGCGCCTGGTCCTCTTTCCGCTTCGCCTGATTTTCGTTAGCCAGCGGAGCTGACTGGCGGTTAGAACCATTCCATTGCAAATCATGGTACAGCGATTTCAGCTCCTCGTGGTAAGGCTTGCCATTGATGTGCTGAATGACGATTTGTGAGGCGCGTCGACCTGGCGATTGATGTTGCGAACCGAGCAACGCGTCGCTTACTTCGGGTTTCAATAGTTCACCCCACTGGGCACTGGACAGCGCAATTCGTAGCCGCGTTCTCAGCGGAACGCTCTGCAGCGCTAGCGCTTGCAAAGACTGACCCTTGAAGTGCAACTCAAGTGCCGACAAGTTTCCGTCGCTCAACTTCTTAGAATCAAGCGAAACTCCTTGTAGCACCGATAACCACAACTGTTCCTCAGCAGGCAAGAGTTGTTGGAGCACAGGCCAAGCCAAACTCGGATCGCCCTGCTTGACGGCTTCGTCCACCAACACATTCATGCGATCGTAGAGGATGGAGGATTTCAACGCAGTCACCAATTTGGGATTGCTGGCGAGCAGTTCCGTGGCGATCTTCCAGTGGTTCCGCTCGCAGAGTTCGAACAGCGCGGCATGGTTGGAGCGTTGAGCGAGTTGGATGAGCTCAACGAGTCGCTCGTCCTTCGTCGGTGAAACCTGCAGTCGCAGCAATAGCTCAAGGCTCTGTGCGGCTTCTGAAATCAATTTGTTGTCAGAATCCAAATGGCGTCGCACTTCAGCCAGGGCGCTCTCCCCTTTTGCCCACAGCTTGAGAAATGCATCGAGTCGCTCTCGATAGCGCGCGGACCCCAATTGCGCCACGATCTGATCAACCGAGGGCTCGGTGTTAGCCTTCGCAGAATCGACAACAGGTTCTTCTTGCTTAAGCGAGGTTTGATCGTCCGCGACAACTCTAGTGCTGAGCGCTAGCATTACCACGGACCAGCTCCAAACCAGCCACCGCAATGCGTTGTAGTGCAACATTACCGACCTCGGAAATTGGTGATCGAGTTCCTTCGCTGCTACCGACGTTGATCTACGGATCATAACATCGGCAGCCCCGCTGTGGTTGGCCCCAGCAGAATTGGGTCTCTGCACTAAGGCGAGCGAATACAAGCCCGAAGCGCAAGCGAGTGCGTCAAGCCTGGCACGCACTCGCTTGCGCGTCGGGCTTCGTGTGGTAACCCGCTCAATTCATCGAACAATGCTAATTCATAACCAGCGGTTTAGGCGAGGCGACGAATCCAGCGGCACGCTGGCCGGCACCTGCTATTCCCGCGTCGCCGAGTTCCCGACGAGCTTGTTCGGCGAGTGCCATCAGCCTGCTTACGACCGTGGGATTTGCTGCGGCCACTTCGTGATCTTCATGCACATCCTGCCGAACGTCAAATAGTTGTAAGGGAGACTCGCTAGTTTTACGAGCCAAATTTGCATATTTGTTCGACAAGGGTAAGTACAGCTTCCAAGGACCCGAACGCACGGCCTGCAATTGTTCCATACGATAATAATAGAACCCACTTTCATCCCAGTGCGATTTGGCATCCAGCTTACTGAAGATCACTTCCGATGCGTCACGCCCGTCAATTTTTTCTGGCGGCAATTTTGCACCGGCTAGTTTTGCTAGCGTGGGCAGGAGATCCATGGTAGAACAGATTTCGTCTTGCACCCTACCAGCGGGGATCTTGCCCGGCCAGCGCATAATGCAGGGCATGCGCATGGCACCTTCGCTGGTGTCGTAGCCAAATCCGCGATAAGGCAGACAGCTTCCCTGGGGCGGATTGCGTCGCGGCGCACCATTGTCGCTGGTCCAAATAACCAAAGTCTTTTCATCCAAGCCCATTCGCTTGACAGTCCGCATGATTTCACCGGTGCTCCAATCGAGTTCCTCGACACTGTCACCGTAGTCGCCGTTTCGGCTCCTACCACGAAAACTGGGGCTGGAGAACGGATGAGTTGTCGAACCCGGCATGGTGTGTGGCAAGTACACGAAAAATGGTTGAGCTTGATGGCGCTCGATAAAATCGATGACTTCCTCCGTACATCGCTTGACTAAGAAATTGCGATCCGCTGGCGCTTCGATCACGCGCTGGCCGCGCATCAGCGGCAATTCGGGCCAGACCTCGGGGCGTTTATCTCGGGTCATATCGTCGCTGTACGGTATTCCAAAAAACTCATCGAATCCTTGGCGCGTGGGGAGGAAATCGGGCTGGTCGCCGAGGTGCCACTTGCCAAAAATTCCCGTCGCATAACCAACCGACTTGAGTATCTCTGCAATCGTAAACTCGCGTGGATTGAGCCCTTTGGTGGCGACGGGTTGCAACACCGCTCCATTAGTATCACTGACGTGCATGCTAACTCGCTGAGCGTAACATCCCGTCATGATGCTAGCGCGGCTGGGCGTGCAGACTCCGCTGCTGACATAGAAGCTCGTAAATTTGGTCCCTTCGCGCGCCAAACGATCGACGTTGGGAGTTCGATGCAATGTCGAGCCAAAGCATCCCAAATCCCCGTTCCCAAAGTTGTCGACGAAGAACACGATGACGTTGGGTTTCTCTTGTACCGGAGTTTCCTGAGCTGCGACCGACTGTGCGAATGCCACAACCCACAACGCAATCGCGAACCAATACCAAAGGTCACGACCGCCGCGCGGCAATCGGTTCACTGCGGCCGTGAGAATATCGATCTTGCGATTCACTGTCGAACGACTCCCGCAACTGCACTGGGTAAGCGAATCAAAAAATTGCATACTCCACTCCATACTCGCTCAGTACCTGTGGTGGCATCGCTACGCAAACCATCTGCGTCGATTTGCGTGACACAAGGATTATACAACGTAGCGGCGTCTAATAAGCGATTGTAATGGTACAAGGGCAGCCGAAAAGCCATTTCCGTTGGCCGCCGATCGCTTTAGAATTTCTCAACGATTCTTGCGGTTCATGCGTTCAAATTCCAAGGAATTGTGAACGCACAGTTTTATTCGACATGGAGACTTACGGGAACTTGTTAGGACCATACGATCGTGATAGCTTATTGCTCCAGCGTCGCCAGGAGTTCTGCATTTCCGGTGCCTGGCATAGTTTGCGCGCTTTGTAGGTGGCATCGAAGTTTGCGGCAGAAGGAGGTAGGGCTCTGCTGAGTTTTTTCGAGCCATTTCGCGCAATTGTTGCCAAAGCTACGCAGGAATTTGTACGAACTAACTGGTTGGTCTCTGTAGTGACGGAGATTGGCCGAAGGAGTGTCCGCAATATACTGTTGGGCAAATCGATAGGTGCACGCGATTTCGATTCCTTGTTCCAATACAGAAGTACCTGCCGAATGTCATCAGATACGAAATTCAAACTGGAGTATGTTTGGCTCGATGGTTACCTGCCCGAGCCCAATTTGCGTAGCAAGACCAAGATTGTAGACAGTGCCCCGAAGTCGCCTGCCGACTGTCCTGTATGGGGATTTGATGGTAGTTCCACTCAACAGGCTGAAGGTAAGAGCTCGGACTGCGTGCTGAAACCCGTCGCACTCTATCCCGACAGTACTCGCAAGAATGGCTTCTTAGTCATGTCCGAAGTGCTGCTGCCCGATATGAGTCCTCATCCGTCCAATTTCCGCGCAACCGTTGAAGATGATGCGGATTTGTGGATCGGGTTCGAACAAGAGTATTTCTTTGTCGAAAATGGTCGCCCCTTGGGTTTTCCAGGCGACGGTTATCCGGGGCCACAGGGGCCCTATTACACCGGCGTCGGATACAAAAATGTCGGCGATGTGGCTCGTCAAATCACTGAAGAACACATTGACATCACGTTGGATGCTGGCATCAATATCGAAGGCATCAA
>SYJV01000413.1 GCA_005798335.1 Planctomycetaceae bacterium
AATTCACCCGACCATTCGGCGCCGGGCACCTACGTACTCACGTTAACATAATCAAACCACAAAAAAATTTCAAAAAAAATTCCGCGTCATGACGCACAACGCTCTTGCTATTCATCGTTACATCTTGCGCATCGGGCTTGTTTTGGTAAGAACCCATTTGCCGTTCGCCTCACATGGCCACCGGCATGACGAAATCCGCAGCGGCCGCGACCTGGACATTGCTGCATCGCTCAAGATAGAACTGCCGCGGCTCTTCGCGACACAAGCACAAAGCGAGAAATCGATTGGACGATAGAAATCGAATTGGACTAACTACGCGTTTGCTTTGCACTCCCTGAGCATCGGCATAATTCATCACTAGAACCAGGTCGTCAGACTGGTGCATGACTCGGCGGATGATGTCTTGCATGGCTCTATCGCTCCATATACGAAGGAAATTGTACGAGCTGAGGTTGGTTGGCTATCCAGCTCGCTGCATGAAATATCGTCGATGCAGTGACACCTTCGGTCACCTATTTCACTACAGACGCAATTTCCCCAAATAATTTGGTGCGATCCTCGACCCTTGGCAAGAAATTCAGCAGCTTTGGTGTGGCTACGGTCGTTCACCGAATGCAATACGGCGGTCAATTTCTTGGATGGTTTGCCAGAGTTCTGCGACCGAGTCGATGACGTAATGAGTCTTCATGCGCACGAATTTCTGACGGACGAGCTCGAGTCTGGCTTGCAATTCGTGTTCGGGCAACGCCTCAACTTGGCGGAGAGTCAGACCAAGTTCGTTGCTGGATTTGATGACTGCGACGGTCCAGCAACCGGCGTTGTGTCCCGCTTCGATACCGACGGGCGTATCATCAACCACGACCAGCGTGTTGATGGGATAGGTCCCCATCCGCTGGGCCGCTGCGAAAATCATCCATGGAGCCGGACGCCCCTTGGGAACATCGTCGGCGCACAGCGTGCATTCGGGTGCATATCCTTGCTGAGCCGCCAATGGAGTGACGACGTCCATCAGTTCGCGAGTATAACCGGTACTGGAGCCAATCCTCACATGGTTTTTTACGCAACAGGCTGCGAAATCAGTTGCACCGGGAATCAGGTCACAATGTTGCGCGAGCACATCCTTTTGTAGCGGCAAAAACAACTGATACAATCGATCAACATCGACATCGGACGGAGTTGCCCCAAATTTGGCTTGCCAGCGCGCACTGACTGGCGGCATTTCAAGAATTGCTGCTATGTGGTCTCGTTTCGCTCGGCCCATCGGTTCACGAGCTTGTTTATCCGTGATCGGAACACCCATTCTCCCGAACACTTCCTGGAATACTCTGGGAGGTGCCTGGCAGCCGTAATCGATCGCGGTTCCCGCCCAATCGAGAATGACCGCTTGCACACCCTGTCGCATAATGTCCATGAGGCCACTTAAACAATTCGAGGGTTGTCAAATGTATCGATTAATCGCTCTCCGACAGCCATGGAGAGAGTCATGCCATTGCCACCCAGTCCCGTCACCAAACGCACATTGGTACTGGGGCAGTTCAGGAACAGCACGTCTGCTGAGTTCTTCAAATAGTAACCAACCCAGCGCCGAGCGATAGTCCAATCGGGCAGTCGAAATACGCGCTGGAGCTGCGTCAGCATCAAGCGGTCGATTTCCTCTTGTTGAAACGGAGAGATATCGGCGTCGTACTGATGCGAGTCACCCAAAATCACGCGACCATCTTCGGGCTGGGACAGCATGACATGAATTCCCCAGCGATCGAGCTCGGGCCATAAGTTCGCCACGCGCTGCACGACAGCAGACAAACTTGGGCATTGGCGAAAAGTTGTGTAATGCCTCAGCGTCAGTCCGCTGGCCAGATGGGGACCGATGCTGTAGCCAGCCGACTGAGGTTGAGTCGACAGCATCTGCAGCTTGCACAACCTCAGAGCGGATTGTTGAAATGCAGCCGGATAAAGCGTTTGCACATCGGTCCCGGACGCAACGATGACTCGTTCAGCTTTCCAGCGACGTCCGTCGGATGCAGCGATAAACGGATCGACTTGAGTTACGCAAGCTCCAGAGTCAATCGTAACATCTAGCCGCTCGCGCAGCAGTTTCGTTAACGCTTGGATGCATCGGGGAGGATCGACGCCACATTCGGTCTGGCTGTGCATTCCACCGCGCAGTTCCACCGGATTGACCGCTGGAGCGATTTCTAGAACCTCTTCGCGAGTTAGCAATCGAACTTGGTAACCCGCGTTAAGGGCATCGGACGCAAACTCCTGCAGTAAACTCCATTCGTCGTCGAAGTGCGCCACATGCAACGAACCACACTCGCGGATTGGCAGCGAATACTGCTTGGCCAAATCCAACCATAGGTCGCGCGAGTGCAGTGCCAGATCCAGCAGTTTTCCGGCTGGTTGACCGATCGGCCATATCATCCCGAAATTGCGAATAGATGCGCCCTGTGCGAACGCATCTCGTTCAAGTACCAATACTCGTTGCTTGCGTTTGGCGGCGGCATAGGCGCAGGCAAGTCCCATCACGCCGCCGCCGACAATCGCCAAGTCGAAAGATTGTCTAGCGTTCAATTCTGAGCCACTTATTATGGTTTTTTCTGGGGCACACGAGGTCGGACCGCACCAGGCAGATCAAGCGCTGTGGGAGATCGCAACTGGGCAATCCACTCGCGCAACAGACTCGTTGCTTCACGATCGACGATCTTGGAAGCAATGTGCGGCATGCGTCCCAAACCTTCTAGCTGCATGCGTTTTAAGATCAGCGATCGATCAGGTTCACCAGGTGCGATGATGCGAGGGTCCGTCAACCCGAATCCGCCTTGTCCCGGGCGCGTGTCCACGGCCATGGTCATCGTCAAAGGAACCGAAGCAAGCAACTCGAACTCCGCGTTGCCACCACCCCATTTGCGATGGCAATGAGCGCAGTTCGCGTGCAAGTACGCTCGAGCTCGCAAGTGCACTGGCTGGCTGCGATCTCGATAATCGACCAGCGCCGGCAATTGGCTGTGTCCGTCGGGTCCATGGGCTCCTGCCAAACCATTTTGGAACAATCCTAAACGGGCGAACATGGCAAGCTGATTCTCGAGGTGACCAGCTCCGTAGTCATGCACTTTGTTCATTTGCAATGTCGTCGCACCCAGCACATACTTCGATGCCATGGTGTGGCACAGCGCACATTCCGCTCGGCTGGGAAAATGCCAAAGCTGTTTGCGGACTCCACCGGGCGAGGTGGGATCATGGATCGTAAACTCTCGATCCGCACCGGAGGCATCTAACAAAGTCGCATCGGTTTGCTCTTGGTTCCAAACGTACGTGTAGCCGTCCCAATACTGGGCACCGTATTCATCGTCGTTGCCAGGCATTTGTCGGTACCTAAGCAACCGAGTTTCCAAGCGATGCAAATCGTTCGGCCGGCTGGCATCGAGAGCCAATGAGAATGTTTTGACCAGCACCGTGCCATTGGGGAATCGCCAACCGACGTCAGGATAATCCGCACCATGCGGGTAGATGACGTCATCCATTTCGATCTTCGAATCGCCGGGCAAGGCAATAAATCGCTCCTTCTCGGCGCCATCGGACCACAGTGGTGCATTGACGGAATAGGGAATAACGCCGGGTGCCGGCAAATGCTCGCGAGTCGACGCGAACAATCCGGTCTCACTCAATTTGCGCGGAAACGGTTTCGTTGGTGCGACTTGCGGCGGAGCGTGCACGAGTCGATGAAAACCACCGCCTGCAAAATCTACGACATAGACCTCGCCGGATCGATCTTGAGCAAACTCGACAATGCGCAACTGAGTATCTGCCAGTTGACGATGGCTAGTAACTTTGCCATTGTCGTACCTCAGCGACCATAATTTGCCGGTATCGTAGTCTCCGTAGACATAGGCTCCATCCAGTTCCGGCAAGCGTTTTGAGTGGCTGATATATCCGCCAGTTATCGAACGAAAATCGCTGTGAGGATGCTCGACGATGGGCGCGACAAAATCGCCAGGCCCTTTTGGTCGTTCGGGGCGAAAGGGGTGATTCCCCTCTCGCACGCTCCAGCCGTAATTGCCTCCCTTTTGAATCAAGTACACCATCTCCCACAAATCTTGTCCAACTTCGCCGGCCCACAAACGGCGTTGTTCATCGAAACTGAACTTCCAAATCTGCCGATGGCCAAATGACCATATCTCGCCGCGCGCGTTAGGCGTGGTGGCAAATGGATTGTCGGCTGGGATTGCATACGATCGTCCGTTAGGTTGCCGGTCGACATCGATGCGCAAAATTGCTCCGCTGACATCGCTGATATCCTGACCGGTCAGCAGTCCATCGGCGATACCGCTGCTGTCGCCGGTGGCAAGGTATAGATAACCGTCGGGACCGAACCGCATACAGCCGCCGTTGTGCCCGCCTGTAGGCCACGTGAAAATTACTTGTTCGGTACTTGGATCAGCGACCGGAGTCGGTCCTCGCGAAGCCGTAAATCGAGACAGCCGGCTGCCGGCTGGATCTTCCTTGGCGGGATCGAGCAGATAGGTGACGTAGAAATATCCGTTGGTGGCAAACTGAGGATGAAAGACGACTCCGTAGGTCGTCTTGTTAATATCCAACAGTAAATCAGCACGAGAAATCTCAGGATCGATAGCAAAGGTAAAAACCTTTCCTGGCCGAGTTGCAACGCCAAAGCGGTTGGAACCGGGCACCAAGCCCACCGACAATGGTTCAAACAAATCGAGTTTGGCAAAAGCGCGTTCGGTAACATAAGGATCGGCCGCATCGGGACTGCCTTGCAAATTACCGCTGGTCCAAGGTATTCTTCGCGAAGTATCAAAGGGGTGTGCGCCCAAAGCGGCTTGCCCGCCATTGCCGATAGCCGTCACTGCAAGAAGGATGCTGCACAAAGCCCCGCCGGATTTCTCGGTTATTCGTCTCGGGAGTTTGCGCCTTGGACAAACGAGTATCCTCGACAGGCTCGAAAAAATCGCTGATGCCAGCACTTTGCACCTCACTTTCTAAATTCAACAGCTCGTTCAATAAGCACCTTGGATGCCACCTCCGACGGATATCGGCGAAGTGTAAAATTGTATACTGCAAAATCCTTGTGTCACATTGCTCTTCTGCGAATCAGGAAACTATGAACAAACACCGAATTGCGGTTATTGCTGGCGACGGAATCGGCAAGGAGGTCGTTCCCGAAGGCTTGCGCGCTTTGGACGCGATCACTCGGCGTTTTGGTATCCAGATGTCCTTCGATCATTTCGAATTTGCTAATTGCGACTACTATCTCAAACACGGCGAGATGTTACCGCCTGATTGGCGCGATCAAATAGGCGGCCATTGCGCGATCTTTTTTGGGGCGGTAGGCTGGCCCGCAAAAGTTCCCGACCACATTTCGCTGT
>SYJV01000414.1 GCA_005798335.1 Planctomycetaceae bacterium
ATTGGCTCGGCGGGAGCCTCGCCCTCCCGGTGCCGGTGACCAAGTTATGATCGACGCCGAAAATCTGTTCTATTATGTTGCTACATTTTTAGCTACTTTTAGGCGGTTGAGTTTCTGCCTGGAAGCAATTGGGAAGCAAGAGTATGCGAGCACTCAAAGAACTTGTTCACAAAGCGCGGATCGCACTGTCGCTCGGCGGTGGCAGCGATGCGGCCAAGGAAAATCGAAAAGTACTTCAATGGGAGCGCCAAGGGCGACAGGGCCCAGCACCTCATTCTGTCAAGCAAAGTAATTTGCGACAGATTGCCGAAACATTCGGCCTGAAAATTCTGGTCGAGACCGGTACTTTTCGAGGCGATATGGTGCAGGCTATGAAGGCCAATTTCGCCGAGATCTACTCGATCGAGTTAAGCGATGAACTGTACCAAGCGGCAGCGGAACGATTCCAGTTGGAAAAACATATTCGCATTTTCCACGGTGACAGTGGTAGCATTCTGAACCAGATCTTGCCTGAACTGAAATTGCCGACTTTGTTCTGGTTGGATGGTCATTATTCCGGCAATGAAACTGCCCGTGGCCAGACCGATACTCCAGTTCTCAGTGAGGTTGAGCAAATAATGGTGTCGCAATTGCCGGACGTGTGCTTGATCATCGACGATGCGCGCTATTTCGGCGTCCATCCGGAATACCCTAGTTTTCATCAAATTGAGCAGTTAGTTCATCGTTATCGCCCCACGATGGAATTGACTATCGTTGATGACGCCATACGAGTTTTGCCAAATACAAGTCCGCATTGAGGGACTGAGCCAAGATGTTGTTAACCCAGACGTGTTCTCAATAATCCAACCAAAAGCCACGGAGTTTCTTCAAATGAATGCCACATCCTGCCTGTCAAATCGATTCGTTTTTCGCCTGCTACTTCGAGGAGCATTTGCGGCCGCGATACTAGCTTTGTGGGGCGCGATGCCAAGTCTGTTTCAACGTGCAGTGGGAGATGAACCAGCCAAAGTGGTCATCCATGAGGATTTCCAAAGTGGTGCGAGCCGGTGGTCACCCACAGACGAAACCAAGTGGAAAGTCGACAAGCTGGATTCCGGCAATCAGGTCTACCATCTGCTAGGCGTCAGCAAATATCAGCCGCCGCATCGCAGTCCTCACAGTATTTCATTGCTGAAGGATGTTGTGGTAGGCGATTTCGAGTTTACGGCCAAGGTTCAGACCCTGCAAAGTTCGCGTGGACATCGCGATATGTGCGTGATCTTTGGCTACCAAGATCCAGCGAATTTCTACTACGTACATCTTGGCCAAGCGACGGACGATCATGCGAACCAAATTTTTGTGGTCGACGATGCTCCGCGCATTAAGATTAGCGAGAAAACTACAACCGGGACGCCGTGGAAAGACGCCACTTGGCATACGGTAAAAATTGTTCGTCGAGTTAGCGAAGGCACAATCGAGATCTATTTTGACGACCTCGCCAAGCCGGCAATGATTGCTCACGATAAACGATTCGCCTGGGGCCAGATTGGTTTGGGATCGTTCGATGACATGGGGATGTGGGATGATGTTCACATCATTGGCATAAAACACAGCCCAACGAATAAGAACCGGTAAGGCGAGCCGCTGTCTCGAATTTGTTAAGGCATCCATCGCATTCCATGTGGCCATCCGCAGAGCTTTTCGCAGGTAGATTTCTGCCCTACGCCCTTGCGCCTCACTATCCAAATACTGCGGCGCGTTAAGAATCAATACCGTTCAACGAACGTGGGATAAGCTTCCAGCTTGTCAACCTGTAGCGGAGTTTCGCCATTGCTTGCACAAGATATTGACAAGCTGGAAGCTTATCCCACGTTCGTTGAACGGTATTGCGTTAAGAATTCGAGAGCAGAGCGGTACAAGAGATTTCTAAAGATTTTTGTTTGACAGGCGCTAACGGAAACGTAGTCTTTCCTATCCACGGGACTTGGTGGTAACACTAGGTCCTAAGTTTTGTCCACGACGAGTCTGAATCGCCACTGACGATTCGCCATGGCCGAAAAATCCAGAAGCCCCTCATCAAAGAGTTTACAACATGACGAAGAAAATCTGTACCCTCGTGACCGTTGCGTGCCTTGGTGTGCTTTGTTTCAGTGGGTCGGTTCTGCATGCGCAGGCACCGGTACCTCGAACTGCGACACAGACTTTTACCGTAACCGTTCCCCAGAATATCAGCATTTCCGCGCCCGCCGCGGTATCCTTGCTGCATGACGAAACCGATAACAATCAGAGTTTCGCTAATCAACCCTGGGTGGTAAAAGGAAATATCAGGAACGGAGTGCTGGTCTCATTTGCGACCGGCAGCGCCTTCGTGCACACGCAAGACAATACTTTCCAGAGAAATGCTAAGCTCGATTTGGGGCTTGGTACCACGGCTGGACCAGCCATATGGACTATTACCAAAGCCACTGACCAAACGGACTATGCTACCGCGGATGGAATTGCGACTGTGGAAGCGAATTCCAATGGAGTTGGTCGTGCTAGCTTTAATCTGGGAGTGTCGTTTATCACCGAAGAATTCGGCTTGTTTGCCGCAGGTGATTACGTAACCACAGTCACAGGCACTATTACCGCCAGATAGACTTCTATCAATCCACCTTGATCGCTCAAGGTCTATGTTGTAAAAGCGATCTGCCCCGACACGTAGGGGTGATTGCTTCAGTCAATCTCTCGGGCCAACCTACCGACTGGTAAGTTGATCCGTAAGTTGATCCGTAAGTGATACAGCGCCAGACACGCAGTGGCCCCAATACCATTGCGTGTCTAGCAGCTAATAACTCTCAAGCTCGAACTCGTCCACATCGATTTCCGAAGACTTGTGGACCAGACAATCAACTACTGAATCAACTTAATCGCTTTGATTTCGATCATGAAATTCCTTCAAGCAATTCAAATACCGACGCGAGCTACGATCCCTACACTATTGCTCTGCGCCTTGACTCTGGCCTCGGTTTGGCTATTCAGCTCCGCGAAAGGTGTCGCTCAATCCACCGCGCTACCTGAATCCAGTTTGATACGCATGACCAAGAGCTGGTCAGTTCCGATCACGCCAGCCGATTTAGAAAGGGGTGTGGTTCAATGCCAGGGAAGTCGTTGGTTTTTCGCGGGCGCTTGGACAAACAAACCGGTTGTATTGTCCTGGGATGCATCATCGCTCGAAACCGTCCATGCCGATGGCACAGTGTCGAAATGCGACGTTCGAATTGAACTAACGCATGCGTCCGAGCAAGCCAACGGAGCTTGGTCGATTGTTCGCTCAACTGCGCAAACCGACCACAAACACGGCGTCACAACTGCCAATGTGATAGCCAGCTCCGAACGAGCGCTGCCATCGGAGTTTATAGTGACCATTTCTTTGATGAACGACCAGGGAGAATTCCTGGAGAGTGGAACGTACTCAGCCAACCTTGCGGCGACGTCCATCAGCCTCTGACGGGAGATAACGCATATCGTTGTATTGGTCTGATCCTTTGAAGCACCTAGTTCAAGAAAAGCCCCCTCAGCTATCTTCAACCAGAACCTAAATCCCATTTTTCGAGCGGTCGCCAGCTTGATCACGATCAGCGCTGTGGCGATTTGCGGTTGTACGGCCCATCAGCGCCCATCAGCGGCCACCTCGAAAGTCCATCGAGGATTTGTACCTCGATGCGCAACGAGCGTCCGCGCGCAGTGCCCAGCCTGCATCGTTTGATCCAGCCGTACCAACGGCGACGATTTCCGGCATCCAGATGACCGCGCCCGAATCAGCGCCCACGAACAGCGCGTCGAACGAGGAGAAAATACAAGGCACTCCCAACGACGGCAAAACGGCAAAGGCTTCGTCATCACCAGTACCAGCGACGACCGCCCGCGCAAACACTGCCGACAACTCGCTGCAATCAACAAAATTACGCGAGGAGGCGAAATTGCTGGAGCGCCCAGTAAGTCTGCCACAATTGCCTGTTCCTATTGGCGCCAAAGCGATAACACGACCGCAGCACAAACCACTCCAGCCTATTGTGGCGGGAACAAAAATGACTGGAATCGTTGATCATGCGACCAAGAGTGGCTCAGCAATTCGTTCGGCGTCTTTCAGTTTATCCGATCAGTCGAACTCGATCCCAAGCGCTCCGCCACATGAGCCCACAGACGCTGCTGACACAATTCCTCGAGTCAGCGAAGTATTCGAGGAAACCGATATACGCGAAGCGATCCGTGTACTGGGGCAGTTGGCAAACCAATCCGTCGTCATCGACGATAACGTGGGCGGTTATACCAGTGCCACGATCGAGAATGAGACTTTTGAAAACGCTCTACGCAAAATTACGCTCCCCTTGGGGTTGGTATTTGCCCAGCACCGTGGCCAGTATCTAATCGGCACGTCGGACCCATCGTCGTCCTTATTTCCGTACTTGTCGGTGACCTACCGATACGAACCGCAGCATCGTGCCTCCAAGGCGCTTATCGAATTGCTGCCAGAAAGGCTGCGGCAATACATTCATGTAGGAGAGAACTGGAACATCGTGGTAGTTGATGGCCCCGAGTCGATTGGGCAAGAAATTGTTAATCGGCTGCGCGACTTAGATCAGCCAGTTCCGCAGGTATTATTGGAAGCGATTATTTGTGTTGTCGCTCCGGACTCTGGATTTCGATTTGGTGTCGATTGGAACCACGCGTTGACGCAAGATTCCACCAAGAGCCTGGACGTCGGAGTAAAGAACCTGTCGTTCACGGGCATGGCAACTCAAGCAGGGATCAAGAACGCGTTTGAAGATTTTGCGGTTACATCCGCTTTCGTTCAAGCGCTGGCGGATCAGGGCTACATCACGATCCGCGCCACTCCACGCGTGTTCGCTAAAGATGGAGAGAAGGCGGAGATTATCATTGGGCGTGAGACCTTTTTTAGTTTGCAACCCACCAATACATCCAGCCTGCTGTTCCGCCCAGATGTGCAAAAAGTCATTGCCGGTATCACCCTTACCATCATTCCTCACGTACGTGGTGAGAATGTATCGGTTTTAGTCGAAAAAGCCGAGGTGAGCGAAGACATTCGTACCAGTACGGCCCAGCTCTCTTCGAATCCGTATCCTATTATTAACAGGCGAACGGTTACTACGACCGCTCATGTGCGAGATGGACATACGATTGCCATCGGCGGGTTAGTTCAGCGTCAGACGGTTGACCGTGTTAGCAAGATACCGGTGCTGGGCGACATCCCGATGGTAGGCAAACTATTCCAAACTATGGAGACCCAAGAGCAGGATGTGGAGATCGCAATATTCATCTCGCCGAGAATCGTCAAACCGTGCGCTGACTCGCCCATTGACAACAGCATCATGATTTCCCCTCAAACGCACGAGAACCTAAAATGAACCGGCTGCCAATTATTGTGCTTGTCAGCACCCTGAGCCTCGCAGTTTCTGGAGTCGCAGCACTCGCTCAAAAACCAAATCCGAAACAAAAAGGTAAACGCGTCACCGTCCAGCAAATCGTCGAGCCTGCATTCAAGATCGAACCTATCGTTCAAAAGGTGCATGGTCGACGAGGCGAATCAGTTCCCATCAATTTTCTGATGGAATCGAACAATCGCGATGCTGTGGTGGAAGTCAAACCCGTAGCTCTGCGTCAAGAATTGACGGGGATGATTGTTCACGACGAAGCGAGCCAACCTGACCAACAAGTCGAATTGGCGTCGCCATCAAATGTCGATCTTCCCAGGGACCAGCCGCGGTCTATTGTGGGTGTTGCCCACGTTCCACGCGGCGAATCCAATTTCCATTCGTTTGGAATTCTTGTGCGCGATCTGGGATCGAAAGCCACTGCTGCTCCCAAATTCGATACAGAGGCCAAGGCCAAGACACAAGCTGGCGTGCGCTTTGTCACGCAGTACTTGCTCCGCGTAGACATGACCGTCGACGGTGCGCGCGGAGAAAAGATCGACCAACTTATCATCAAGCAAGCCAGCGTAATCACGCACACCGGCCGCCCCATGGTACAAGCCATTATCGAGAATCCAACCGATACGCCATTTCAGTTCGAAGCATCTGCTAAGGTGAGTGGTGGAACTGTCTCGATGCGGTCCAAGCCCTTTCGACTGGCAATGCCGATTCGATTCTCAACGCAGACGGACGAAAGATTTATCGCCAGAATCCTGCCGAAAAGTCGGATTCGCATGGAAGAGTTCATCCCCGAAGCCTTCGTCGACGGCGCGCTGACCCTGGAAATCGATTTGCTCGACGAAGGTCGCAAAGTCCAATCGCGCAAATTCGAAACCGAAGTGAGCGCTGACGACTTCCCAGCCCAGAATGTAGTCAACGCCAACATTGGCGGTGGCGTGGTAGCTTCGCCAGCGCAAATCGAACTGTCGCGCGTACGCGGTGGCAGTCGCATGTTGACATTTGTCGTCAAGAACAGCAGTCCCGTCAATCAATCCGTTGAGTTAAAGTTGCTCGGCCTCAGCTCGCCCACGTTGCCCGAATTGAGTTTGCGTCCCAACAATTTCCAGTTGGCGCCCAATGCAACGCGCAAAGTCATCGTCACGCTCAGCGGTAATGCGACCGCCGAAAGCAACCGTTACGGATATCTCGCAGTGGCCGCCACTGGAGCAAAAACCGATGTCGTCAAATCGAGCAAGTTACCTATCGCCCTAGTAGCTCGCGATGGACAACAAGCCAATCTCAACGTCGCCGAGCTGCACTTCAATTCTCTTGGCCGAGTTCCCGCGTTTGTGACTACGATTGCGAACCAAAGCGAAATCCATTTTCCTCTAAATGCGGTTCTCAAGATCGAAGACACCAAGGGACAACGCATGGCGGTCGAGGCAGGCTTTGGCAAATGGTTGATGCCCAGCGAACGCAGCGAACTACGATTCCCCATGCCCAATTCACTTCCGCCCGGTGAATATGCGCTAACATGCGAAATCGAAACCGGAGCCGAGCCAATCGTCGTGCGCCAAACGATCTCAGTCTCAGACTTAGAAACCGCCGTCAGCGCCTCTGACCAGACCGCGAAGAAATAGCGATCATCTGCCTCAGTCTAGCCCTGGCAACAGTTGTACGAAGGCGCAGTCCAGCAGACCTGCGCTGGGCTGATTAAAAGCAATACCGTTCAACGAACGTGGGATAAGCTTCCAGCTTGTCAATATCTTGTGCAAGCAATGGTGAAACTCCGCTACAGGTTGACAAGCTGGAAGCTTATCCCACGTTCGTTGAACGGTATTGTGATTAAAAGTGAACCGATGGCGCTAGCCAAGCTCCCGTATCGATACTACTGACCACTCGCGTTGATGCACGGTGACGTTATCGGTTTGAACTTACGCACGAAAGCCCCCTTTTGGCGAACTAATTCACTCGGCATACCTTTCTTCCATCGTCACAGTGAGTGGATTTGGAAATGCCTGACACACCTGCAAATAACTTTGCAAGTGCGATACAGAGACGCTACGCTAGAATCCTCCCCACCATTCAACTGAAATCCCGTCTTCTACGCGGCATATTTGAAGAATGCGTGAGACATTGCACAGAGAGCCTTGATTGGAAACTCAATCTCCGCTACCACATTCAATCTGTCTTATTTCATTAAGTTTCTTTTTGGGAGATGATTCGATGATCGCTAATCCGCAAGCCGAGTATCGGGGCTGGTTGCGTCCGAGCCGGAGTTCGCGCGCACTTGGTTTCACGCTGGTTGAATTGTTGGTGGTAATCGCCATCATTGGCGTACTGGTAGGATTGCTGCTGCCAGCGGTACAAGCGGCCCGAGAGGCAGCGCGACGCATGAGCTGCCAGAACAACTTGAAACAACTGGGGTTGGCGCTGCACAATTATCATGATGTTAATCGCCGGTTCCCAATAGGCGCCGACAGCATTAACAGCCTTTCATGGCGCGTGCGAGTTTTACCATTCATCGAACAAGATAACCTCTTTCAACGATTCAACTTCGCGGCTGGTATTTGGAACGGTGGGACAAACCGCGAAGGACCGAACAAACTTGTACATGCCCTTAATCGTATCCCCAGCTTTAACTGCCCGAGTGTTCCTAACATACTCGCGTCGAATGGATCCAGCACATTGGTTGACGGACGTAAAACTTTTACATCGGACTACCACGGTGTTGCTGGTCCCAAAGGGACGAACCCAGGTGGCGCCGCGTACGGGTTCTTGGCCACTCCGGCAGGCCAAGGTGGCTTTGCCACGCAGGGCGTGCTCGGCAGAGACTCCACAGTGCGCATTGGTGATGTCACCGATGGCACTTCCAACACGCTGGTTATTGGCGAAGTCTCAGCGCGTTGGAACGCCGCGATATTAGAAAGTGACGGAGCCGATTGGGTGCGAGGCATGGGTGTCGGCGGAACCGGCAACGGTATGGCCTCATGTCGCAACGTCCAAAATGCGATTAATACCCCGTACAATGGAATCTACAACGATATCAGCTTCAGTAGCCAGCACACCGGCGGTGCCCAATTCGTCATGGGAGATGGTTCTGTACGCTTTGTAACTGCGGCAATCGATCTAGTGATCTACAAGTCGACTGCCAGCCGCGACGGAGGCGAAACACAGGTTGCCTCGACCGAATAATCGCCGGAGTGCGTCCGCAAGAAACACGGGTGAGTAATTCGATTCAGTACGTTTTGCATATTTTTAGTATCGCTCGAGAAATAAGTGTCAGGTACGAATGGCACTGCCGGTTAGTATGAAAGGACTTACTTCAAGCGGCCGTCATTAGTTCCAGCTTCGCTTGCGCGCTTGGCTTGGTCAATAAGGCGAGCAGTTTAGGCCTGCGTTTATTGGCTCTCGGTTCTACTCGATCGGGTCGGTGGCCAACGAATTCGCTGGAGCTGGTTTGCTGACCCAGCTCGACCAACTCAGCAGTCAACATCACGCTTGCCAGCAGCCAGTTGTTGACTAGCAATTGCTGCGTCGTCGTGAAACTCAGGGTACGTGGCATCCGACCGTTGGCCGAACAACTC
>SYJV01000043.1 GCA_005798335.1 Planctomycetaceae bacterium
GAGGCTCCCGCCGAGCCAATTCCCATTGGTTTTGTCTCCCAAAAAAGCCAAACTGGCTCGGCGGGAGCCTCGCCCTCCCGGTGCCAGTGACCAAGTTATGATCGACGCCTACATGCCAATCGACAACCCTCGGCCACTGAAAGAACACGGACGCCACACGGAAGGTCGAGATTGCATGGTGACAGACTCTGCGCTAGCCATCTTTTTGTCTATCCTTTTTTTGTCAACATCCGCCATATCTATTGCCATTTGCTATTGTGCTGTCTTTTCAAGTCCCAACGTCTGTAATTCCGTGTTCATTCGGTGTACTTCTGTGGCCACAGCAACTATCTGTGCTGGCTATCTGCTATTGTGCTGGCTGTCGACGACAGACGGTGGAGAATGTTCGCAGAGATTTGGTGCAAAGCGGTTTTGAGGCTGCGTTGGTCAGTCGGTAGCGATCGACTTCGCCGACGCCAGCAGTTCTGGATGGGCGATGGAAGCCAAATTGATTGCGATGCGCTTGGGAACGCCGCCCGCAGGATACGGGCGTTGGTCTTTGAGCCTCCTTGCCGATCAGCTTGTCGAACTCGAAGTCGTCGACGCGATCAGCGTTGAGACGGACACTCAAGATGCATCAACCACATCCTGCTATCTGCCCTGCCTTCCGCCCGCCGTGCTTGAACCTGGATCCCATTCAGCATGGTCCGACACCTCCAACAACTGTTCGACCATTAGCCTTTAGTGCGAAGGCGTCGTCGTTTGTTTCGGTGCTGTTCATTGTTTTCGTCGAATCACCGTCTGGTGGCGAACAAATCTGACATCAGACGCAACAACGACGCTCAACGAACCCTCCGCCAGCATTCTTTTCTTCGGCATATCCCCTTCCATTTGCCATTTGCGATCGGCCATCTCCGCCCTCCATCTCTTCTCCGCTTTCCACATTCTTTTGTCAACCATGCTTTTGCCTAACGTCCTCACCTGCACTGCGCATCTTCTAACCGCATTGTCTCTCTGTGTCTCAGCATGTGCTCCTCTTAATGCAAAGCTCTCTAGCTTGAAGCAGAAAACTCCGTGCGATCGATAAATTTTTCCATCTTTACTCAGCCGTAACGAACAGAAAAGACGAATTTATAATTGAGCCTATAGTCCATTCGCTGAATCACGGTCGACGAAGAAGCTACTGAGCGAGCCCGGAAAGCGAAGCAAAATTCTAATAACCTTGGACCTTTGATGCACAGTAGTCGATACTTCCTGCGGCCAAGGTAATTTGTCCGAATACCTCCGATTCTTCGGAAAACTCTGATGGATGCGCTACAAGCTCTGCAGATCGCTTGCGATGCCGCTTATGCTTACCAAACACTCGAAGCAAAATTCAGCAAAGTGCCTGGATATCTTCAGCCAATGGAAGGCTTCTGCCTGTACTGGTTAGGAAAAAACTGGCCAGTTCATGGCGCTAACTTAGAGGTTGGGAGTTTCAAAGGACGTTCAACAAGTTGGTTCGCTGCCGGATGTAAGGCCGGAAATAGGGGCAAGGTCCACGCTGTTGATCATTTCGCGGGAAGCCCCGAACATCAAATCGGCAAGGAATTTCAGGACGAGGATATAGTTCGACTGGGTTCAACTCTCCCGGCCTTCAAAGAAAATCTAACGCGCAACGAATTGCTCAATGAAGTCGAAATCCGAGTCGGTAAATCGATGGACGCTGTGCGGGGATGGGACAAACCAATCCGCATGATATTTATCGACGGTGATCACTCGTATGAAGAAAGCAAAAAAGACTTCGATGCTTGGTCGGAGTTTGTTGTACCGAGCGGACTCGTCTTATTTCACGACATAAACGTTTGGCCCGGTGTGACCAAGTTCTTTCAAGAGCTGACGGCGCCTAATGATGTTTGGCGTCAAGTGGGACAAATTCTAAGTATCGCTATTGTCCAACGGATGCAGTAATTGAAGGTTCGATGAACGTTGTTCTCGCTAGCGTCTTGGCAACTCAATCCAGCGCAAGTCCAAAATAGAAGGGAATCACTTTGCCCTGGTGCTTCGATGCGCAGCACACTAGGCAAGCATTAAAGATCTCGGCTCCCAGTTCTGCATACTCTGTTCGGTAACGCCAATTTAGTGGATCGAAACCGCATTCACCGAAATGAAACCAGCTTGGTGGCGGATGAGCTAGAAATCGTTGGCGAATCTTTGCAGAATCCATGTTCGTATCGCTTTGCAATACCGATGCGAGATCGTCTTTGGCCAATACGATATCGTGTGTAGCCGGCGTAATATTGTCCATATGAACGATGTGATAACCATATTGCCGGGCAATTCGCGATGCAAATCCTATAGACATACCATAGAATCCAGTAAATCTCCCTGAGGAGTCCTGCGGACAATAATTCGGATGATACATGACGCTGAATTCAAACGGTGGCGGGATCTCTGGATTGATTTCCAATTGAATAAACTTGGGACAGTAGCCTGCATTTAGAATCGCATTCAAAATCAAGCCGTCGTAACCGTCTACGTCTATCTTTAGGAAATCGAAGTGTTTCGGAGTTTCAGCGTCCGTCAGCAAACTTGCGACGTTTGAAGGAGTCACAAACACACCAGTGACTTTCTTAATTTTCGGGGAAGGCAAGTTCCTGACTAGGTCCGGATTCTCATTTCCCTCGAATGCGACTCCGCCGTATCCCAGTTCGAACAGCGGAAAGCATGGGTCATCGTACGATTTGCCGTCAAACGCGCCGATATTGACGACAAACCGCGTCGCGAAATGTGGCAGCGATCGATTAATAAATTCGCAAATCTCCCAGGAGCCAATGACCTCGACCGAATACTGCCGACTTTCCTTCGGATGAATGACCGTGGCTTTCCGCAATGCCGGTATTTTCATAGGCCTCATTTCCTTCTTTCACCTACTGCGAACATTTGCTGAGTTCGACCAGCAACAAAGTCGATGATTCAAGGAAGCAAATAATCTGGTGCCCCTGAGCCCAAGTGGCTTGCTGAAAGGCTGCGAGTTGCGGAGCATTAACGCAAATCGCTATTAAACCGCGCTCGGCAAGCTGTGTTTTCCAATCGCCGACCATGTCCATCAAACCTTGTGATCCGAATTGGTCGCCGTTAGCCACCAGCATTCTGACGGATCTATCCTCTTGTTCGCTCCAGGCTGCCAACGTTGTTTCTCGAATTAGCTCAGCGTCTGGACACTCCTTAATCAAAGTCGCGCGGTCATTAATGGCCCGAACTCGCCAAACATTTCCCCGTTTACTCTTGGAGTTTCCCTGCCATAAAGAACGCGACAATTGTGAGGGAATCGAACCGAACTCAATTATCGCTCCGTCCAGAGGCCAATGTTGAGCCAGCCAATAGAGTAAATATCCTTCCAAGCTCCAGTCCGTATGCTGTGAATTTTCCGACGGGTTGGTATCCAGACGCTGGTAGTCATTGAGTACAGAAATCACTCTCGCGAATTGATCCCGAGTCTCTTGAGAAATCCGGTCGGCAACGCGACTTTGGTAATGATGTTCAGCGCGTTCAAATTCGCCAGACTGTTCTTCAGGAGTGTAATAGCGCACATGTGTTTTGCCATCATGCAGATATGCTCGGTCTAGGAAGAAATCCAAGTGGCTTCCCTGACGAACTCGATATTTGTATTGCGGTTCGCCAATCTTTGGCAGAGGACCAAAAATCCGTAGTTGCCGCCGAAAGACCACGTCCTCGCCCGCAGCTCGGCCCCGAAACGCTACTTCTTCCGGAAAGCCTCCGATGCGAGTCGCACACTCCGTTCGCAATAGTAAGTTGCCAGGCAAGCTTCCTTCAATGCAGCTCTTTTGCCAGGCGTTGATGGGCCGATACGCGTCCAGCAATTCTACTTGAAAACTAACCGTAGCTATCGTCGGATTGTCATCCAGGAATTTGACTCCCAGCGACATGAATTCATCGCCCAGTTCGTCGTCGGCATCCAGAAAGGCTACATACTTGGTCTTCACCAACCGTAGTCCAGCATTGCGAGCCGCTGCAGCACCACGATTTTTATGACATAGTAAGGAAACGTTGCCTGGTACGTTTCGGATCAGCCGATTGACCACTGTCACCGAATCATCGGTGGAGCCGTCATCTACTACAATGACTTCCGTCGGAACTTTTTGTCGCAAGGCGCTATGGATTGCTCCCTCGATAAAATCCTCGCCATTGAAACAGGGAATGACCACAGTCGCCACTGGTGTTTCAATATTCTCCGCGACTGACTTGCTGATCCGATTCCGCAAAGTCGTTGCCATCTCTGCGATGACCCCTTGCCAGTCCCTTGCCCGTTGTTGCCGAAACAACTTGGCAGATGGGTACCAGGTTGTCGACGTACGTCCAAGCCGCCACCGCCAATCGCTCGCTACTGAAAGTGCAATCCAAACTTCCTTGCCCAGCGCTCCGGCCAAATGTGCGATTGATGTGTCGCAAGTAATTACCAAATCGAGATTCGCAATTACCGCTGCGGTATCCAAGAATGCGCCGCTAGCGTCAAGTTCTACGTCTAACATCTGCATCTTCAACGTGGCCTCAGCCACTTCGTTCTCGTCTGTCGAGCCAAGTTTCAGCAGACTTACAAACGAAACCCCAGGCAACCCCGCCAGTTCATTCAAAGCCGCCAGAGGCAGGCTTCGCAGTTTGTCGAGTACGTATGCCTTACTCCCTTTCCAAGCCAATCCAACTCGTAAACCTGGCATGTCTGCCAGGCGTTCTTCCCAATGTTGTTTGCGCACCGGATCAGCAAATAGGTAGGGAACGGGCGCAGAAAAGTCACGCTCGTCAAACAAATCAAGTAGATAAGGCAGAGACATCATGTACGCCCAGCAATCGAGTGATTCCTGCGCGGGCAGCTCGCTGACCCAGGCATCCACTTCGGAAACCTGAGACAACAATGCAATTATGGGCTTCTGAGCAAATAATACGATGCGACATCGAAAACGCTGCTTGAGCGTCTTGGCAAACCGAACGAATTGGATCGTATCACCCAATCCTTGTTCCGCAACAACAAGGATTGTTTTGCCATCCAAGTTTTCACCCAACCACCGTTGCTTGGGAAAGTGATTTTGAAAGAACGGCAGAATGCCTTCACGCTGGCAATAGTAGGGCCAGCCTCGATGAAAATCTCCCTTTGCTAAGAATACTAATCCCATGTTCAATAGCGAATCGAAATGAACTGAATTGGCAGGCCGTTGATCCACCGAGGGAAATAATTTGGCGGTAGGTTCCCTCAAGCCCTGCTCGACCGCCCCGGCAAACGTTGCCGCCGACGGACTGCTTGTCACAGCGCGCTGATAGAATTGCAAAGCTCGATCGTAGTTGCCTAGCTGCCGATAGTAATTACCCAGTGCATTTAGCGTGGTTGTATCAAGAACTGGCGCTCGTTCAATTTCTTCGTGCAATCGCTGCGCTTGTACCGCATCACCTTGAATGTGCATCGTCCAAGCATACATCAGCTTCGTCTCGGCCCGCTGAGGATCTGCCTGATATGCCCTGACAAAATACTCACAAGCTTCGTCGTGCTGATCCTGCTGCTTTGCGATCAACCCCAACGTTGCGAGTGCGGTCGCCTGCCTCGGCTCGACAGTCAGCGCACGCTGGGCCAGCGATTTTGCTTCCTGCAATTCACCGCGATTGTAGAGTGTTGCACCGAGATTTGCCAAAGCAATGGTATTGCGAGGATCCAGTTTCAGCGAGTCACGAAACGCCCTTATGGCTTCGTCGACTTGGCCCGTCGCAATCCTGCAAACCGCCAATGCCGCAACATGCCCTGCGACGGACGGCTCCAATTGGTGCGCCCGCGTGTATTGCGCGGCAGCCTCCTCGTTTCGCCCCATTCGCCAATATTGCTCGCCAAGCATCAATCGCAATTTCACATCGTCAGGTGCAAACTCTACGGCTCGCTGCAAACTGCTTTCGACTCCTTCCGTATTGTGCATCTGCTGATGCAACTTGGCCAATTCGGTCCATACCAGCGGGAGTTTTGGATCAAGCTCGGAGGCGCGGTCGAGCGACAGCAGCGCATCGGCGTCTCGCTGCAACAGTCGCAAGATTTGGCCAAGATAGAAATGGAGTGAAGCGTCGTTAGGATTGGTTTCCAAAGCTGCTCGCAACAACCGTTCGGCATCTGGTGAGCGGTTACTTTGAGCATATATCATCGCCAACTGCTTAGTCGCGATCACCTCGCGCCCTTGTCGGCACAGGACTTCACGATAACCAGCCTCCGCTAATTCCAATCGACCTTCCGTATGGGATTTGATCGCTTGTGCACGTACAGCCTCGATGGATTGATCGTTGCGCGGCTTGTTGAATGGCACGCGACGAACCATTTTGGGCCGCTGGCTCGCCAAAACCCCCGCCATCCTTTCAAAGAACTCTGGCCAGCTCTCTGTCCTGGAGCGCCGAAATAGTCGAGTGGCCGGATACCAGCAAGTACTATCGCCAGCCAGCCCCCAGCGCCAATCGGGCTCCTGCCCCAACGCCAACCATACGGGCGCCCCATGCGCGCCAGCCAAATGCGCCAGAGACGAATCGCAGCCAATCACCAAATCCAATTGTTCGACGACCGCAGAAGTGTCGACGAATGCATTTCCATCGCGATCTATTTCGCGCCCCAAGTCGATTAATGGAAAATCCGCAAATTCTGCTAGCTGCTCTTCGCCTTCCCCTTTTTGCAAACTAAACCACTTAACAGCAGGGATGGAAAATAGCGGTTTCATCGATTGAAGTGGATAGCTGCGCGTGTGGTCGCCTTTATACTTTTTGCTTCCTTGCCAACCAATGCCAATTCGCAAATCGGTGTCGTTGCCTGCTAATTCGTCCTGTCGTTTTTTCCAATAGTCGGCTCGTTCGGTTTCTGCCCGCATGTACCAAGCAGGACTCTTAAAGTCCGCTTCGACATTCATTCCCAGCAACCAAGGCAGATCGGGCAACGGACACCAATGATCGTACGCTGCATGTTGATCGACCTGCGCCAACCAGCGATCAACGCCTTCAATCGATCGCATAAAGCCCATTAACTTGGTCGTGCCGCTGAACCATATCTGACAGCGATAGCGCTGTTTCACGGCTGCGGCGAATCGCACAAACTGAATCGTATCACCCAACCCCTGCTCTTCTACCAGAATCAAGACTTTGCCATCCAAACTCTCGCCCGACCAACGACGACTTTTGTCGAGCGGAAAGTTGGCGTATTTGTCGATCAATTCAATTCGCGACGCAAATAGGGGCCAGCCTTGACGATAATCTCCCAACGTCAAATAGATGATTCCCGCATTCGTGCGTACCAGAGGTGTCAAATTGGGCAGCTTGACAATGTCCTCCAGAACACGAACCGCATGTTGAAGTTGGTCCATCTTGAAATAGTTTACGCAAACGCTCGACATCGTATCAGCATCCTGTGCGTATTCTCGCTCGACCGACGCCAGCATGTCCAGCGACTCTTGCAGCCGTTGCATTTGATGGAGCGTCGTTGCGTAACTGATCTTATCGGCAGCGACAGTCTTGGTGCTCGACATCGCCATCTCGTGATGGACAATGGCCTGCTGCAGATTCCCATCGGTCCGTTCCAACTCGGCCAGCGCTGTCTGCGCGCGGCTGTAATGCATGTTGGCTTGCGGGATCGCGCTATACAATTCGCGAGCCTGAGCAATGTGCTTCCGGGCCACTTCCATGCTCGCAAAATTGATCCGCGCAGCTTCGTTTTCAGGACGCCCCGTCAACTCTAGCCGATACTCTGCTTCGGCTTGTTCCCAATCCTCCATCGCATAATACAGATTGCCAAGCGCCAGGTGAGTATCAGGATGTTCGGGATTGAGTTCCAATACTTTGCGAAAACTATCCAACGCAGCTTTCTTCAGATTTAGGCCGCGCTGAATGGTTGCTAGATGAAAATGAGTGGCGGGGTCTTCCGGCGTGATTTCCAAAGACTGGCGGCACATGCTCTCGGCACGCTGCAAATCTCCCTTGTCTTTCAGCATTACGCTCAAATTTAGGAAACAGCGAGCGTCTTTCAAGCCAAGGTTGACGGCTCTCTCCATCGCGGAAATTGCATCGTCAATTTTCTTTTGATCATGGAGGATCACGCCGAGCAGATGATACGGCTCGGCATAGTGCGGGCTCGATGCAATCAAGTTCCGGAATACCTCTTCGGCCTGTCGGATCTCCTTCGCCCGATAGAGGTCGATGCCGGTTTGGAGAATTTGATGATCGTGCATGATGCGCAGTTATTGACGAATAGGCGGATTCCAAGGAGAGCAATCTTCTTGCTCGCCGTTGCCATTGGATCTTTGGTTTTTTATAAGATCGTAAGCCCAATACACGGACAATGCTAACTTACTCAAGAATCTAACGAATTTAGACTCTATAAAGACCACTTTGTGGATAATGCCGGAAGTTTTTGACAGTACAACCTGACCTGCAAGGACTGTAGCTCGCTGAAAAAGCACGCAAAAGAGTGCTAGGCAGTAGAATGCATATGCATTCATCAACCACATTTGTCATCCAGCCATCTTTGTTCGTCAATCTGCTATTTGCCATCTGCTATCTGCCCTCCACCCTCTTCGCTGCCATCCGCATTCTTTTGTCAACCGTGACGAATCATTGCATTCTGCCATCTGCCATTGTGCAGTCTTTTCAATTCCCAACGTCTGTA
>SYJV01000415.1 GCA_005798335.1 Planctomycetaceae bacterium
CGTGGGATAAGCTTCCAGCTTGTCAATATCTTGTGCAAGCAATCGTGAAACTCCGCTACAGGTTGACAAGCTGGAAGCTTATCCCACGTTCGTTGAACGGTATTGGGGTTAAACGACGAAATGGCTAGGGCGAAAAGCCATGCCTTGCACACAAAATGGCGCTGTCCAATTAGAATATTGGTTTGGAACAGCGAAAAGTATTGCCTGCGTTTGGACCACGGTCCAACCAGACGGAGTTATACGAACGATGCGAAATTCGACTAGCAAGTCTGTCGGCTGTTACTTGCGATTGGCAATGTGGTTGCCGGGCATGTTGTTTTTCCTCTCAGATTCGTCCGTCGCAGCTGAGCCGGTTACCTTTTACCGTGCAATCAATCTGAACGGTCCGGCTTTGGAACTGGATGGCAATCAGTGGGAAGGAAAAGACGCACGAGACTTTTTTTGCGACGGACGTGCGATGGAAAATCAAGCTGTGTCGCTGAAGCCACGGACGGATCGCACTCGTTCGCAGATGATTCGCAGCAGTCGTTGGGGACAATCGATATCGCTGGGTGTTACCAACGTTCCAACAGGCACGTACCAAGTTTTTCTTTACGTTTGGGAAGACACCGATTCTGAACGATACGAATTGCGGCTCAACGGATCGCCCGTAATTGAGAGATTTGATAGCGGACACGCTGGCCAATGGAACCGCTTGGGACCATGGAAGATTCCTGTCACCGATGGTTCTATATCCGTCAGCGCTTCCGGTGGCCACGCGAACCTCTCGGGGATCGAAATCTGGCAGGGCAGCGGCGCAGTACCCAAGCCAAACTTTTCCGGGTTCGTGATTAATCCGGCGCCGGAACAACTAGCTTTTTTTGAGAACAAGATTCGCCCCCTGTTGGTCAACCGTTGTTACGAGTGTCATAGTGCCGAGTCGAAAGAACTCGGCGGTGGACTGTTGCTCGATTCGCGCCAAGCGATCGAGCGAGGCGGCGATACCGAACCGCCGATATTTCCCGGCGAACCAGAATCGAGCCTATTGTGGCGGGCCGTTGCCCATCGCGATCCCAACGTGCAAATGCCGCCTGACCAGCGCTTGACCACTGAAGAAGTTTCAGATTTGGCAAAGTGGATTGAAATGGGTGCACCTGACCCGAGATTGAGTGACACATTGCGCTCGCGACAGAGCAAGAGCTCGATTGACTGGGACAAGGCCGGGGACTTTTGGTCGCTTAGACCTATCCGAAGGAATCTCGCACAAGGCATTACCGATTCGAATTGGGCCAACAATGAGATCGACCGATTCTTGTTAGCCAAGTTGAATGCCCAAGGACTCAAGCCAGCGGACGATGCTGATCGACGAGCACTCGTTCGGCGCGCCACATTTGACTTGATCGGGCTTCCTCCAACGCCGAGCGAGATTCGCGATTTCGAAACCGACACCAGCCACGATGCGTTCGCGCGAGTGGTCGATCGACTGCTGATGTCACGTCAGTATGGCGAGCGCTGGGGCAGATATTGGTTGGATGTTGTTCGATACTCCGACTCAGCCGGCGATAATTCCGACTTTCCGATTCCGCAAATGTACAAGTATCGGAACTGGGTGATCGATGCGCTCAATGAGGATATGCCCTACGATCGATTCGTTACCGAACAACTTGCCGGTGACCTGCTTGCAAGTGAAACGCCCGAGCAACATTATCGCCAAGTCGTCGCGACCGGGTACATTGCTGGTGCACGGCGATTTGGTTCTCGGGTCAGCGACTATCCCCAGCACTTGACCATCGAGGATACGCTCGACAATCTTGGCCGAGCTTTCTTGGCGATGACACTTAACTGCGCGCGATGTCACGATCACAAGTTTGATCCAATCGGGGCCGACGATTATTACGCGCTTTACGGGATTTTTCACAGCACACAATATCCTTGGCCTGGCATCGAACTGGAACAGCGTCAGAGAGATCTGGTGCCGCTGGCCAGCGCACCAATCATCGAGACCGCGAAACAATCCAAGAAGGCACGTCATGAGGAACTGATGTCCGAAGTCAAGCGACTGGAAGGCTTGCGCGACGCGGCAGCCACCGATCAGAAAGCCAAGTTGGCGGACGACGTTAAGAAGGCCAAATCAGCGGCGGACGAATTCGCCAGCTCGCTGCTGCCGCTGGAACATGCATACTCGGTCGTGGATTCAAAGCGCATCGAAAACGTGGCCTTGCAAATCAAGGGCGATCCTAACAAGTTGGGTGAGGTCGTTCCACGGCGTTTTCTCAGGATTCTCAAGGGTCAGCCGCTGCGCGACGAACGTGCAGGCAGCGGTCGCCAGGAGCTGGCGAGCTGGATCGTTGCACCCGAAAATCCGCTAACTGCGCGAGTGATTGTGAATCGCGTCTGGTTGCATCATTTTGGGAGAGGCTTGGTGCAGACTCCTAACGATTTTGGCCGTCAAGGAAAATCACCCACGCATCCCGAACTGTTGGATTGGCTGGCAAACCGCTTGATCGAATCTGGCTGGTCCATCAAGAGTTTACATCGGACGATCATGTCATCGCGCGCGTATCAAATGGCGAGTGTACGCGATGGGCAGGCGACGAGTGTCGATCCGAACAACGAATTGCTTTCGGCGTTTCCTCGCCGGCGTTTGGATGCCGAAGCGATTCGCGACACACTGTTGATGCTGGGCGGAAGTCTTGATCCAACGCCAGGTGGTGCACATCCATTTCCGCCTCAATCGGAATGGAAATTCACACAGCACCGACCATTCAAAGCGGTTTACCCTTCAAATCGGCGCAGCGTTTATCTGATGACGCAGCGCATCCAGCGGCATCCTTATTTGGCGATCTTTGATGGTCCCGATCCTGCGGTCAGCACGCCGCTGCGCGCGACCAGTACGACACCACTGCAAGCCCTGTTCTTACTGAATGATCCGATGGTGCACGCACAAGCTGATGGCCTCGCACAACGTCTGAGGTCCGACTTTAGTGATGATCCAACGAGACTTGAGAACTTGTATGAAATGTCGCTCGGTCGGCTACCCACGGAATCGGAGAGAGAATCGTCCCTGAATTTCTTGCGGTCGGTAGCACAGATCGACAGTAGCGGCGAAGTTCGCGATAGCTCGTCTGGGCTGAGTGCGTGGCAAGCGCTGGTGCGCGTGGTTTTTCGGCTAAACGAGTTCGTGTACTTGGATTGACGTTCGCCCCGAGCGCTTGAATTGGAATCAAAGAATGATCGAACACAATATGAAACGCCGAACGATCGTCAGGAGTTTAGTTGCGGGTTCGTTGCTTGGGCCCGGGTTGTTGGTTCAGCTTCTGGCCGAAGATAACCCTGCGTCGCGTAGCACCGAAGATCCTCTCGCGCCCAAAGTGCCGCACTCGCCCGCGCGGGCAAAGCGAGTGATTTTCATCTTTTCCAATGGTGGCGTATCGCACATGGATACGTTCGATTACAAGCCCGAGTTATTCAAAGCAGACGGAAAAAAGACGGGAGTTGGCGGCGGCCTATCCAACCAACAACGAGTCTTGCTGCGGCCCTTCTGGATGTTTAGGCCTGGCGGGCAATGTGGCACCATGGTCAGCGACCTTTTTCCTCATTTGCGAAAGTTGATGGACGATATCGCTCTGATTCGTTCGATGAAGTCCGACGATAACGAACATTATCAAGCAACTTTGGCGATCCATACTGGCTCATTTTTCTTTTCGCGCCCAAGCATCGGTTCGTGGGTCAGTTATGGTTTAGGAACGGTCAACGGAAACTTGCCGTCTTTCATCGTGCTCGCGCAAGAATTACCTTATGCGGGAACTCAAGTCTTCGCCAACGACTTTCTACCAGCGTATCATCAGGGTGTTCGCGTCGTTCCAGGAAAGTCGCCGATCGAAAACTTGGATCGAAGAACCGCTGACCAGCGCATTCAGCAATTGGAACTTGGCTTGGCAGAGTCATTCAACCAGCGGCATTTGGCTAGTCGAGGCCACGACGGAGATCTTGCCGCACGCATACGCACTTTCGAGACGGCATTTCATATGCAGACAGAGGCTACCGAGGCATTTGATTTGACTGGAGAAACTCAGGAGACATTGGACTTGTACGGTCTCAAGCCTGGCCAGACAAACGGGTTCGGATGGAAATGCTTGGTCGCGCGGCGCTTGGCCGAGCGAGGAGTTCGCTTCATTGAGCTAATCGATGGCAGCTCGAGCAACAATTGGGATCAGCATGGCAACATGGCCGAGCACGCTCAGCATGCCAAAGCGATCGACCAACCCATTGCGGGCCTGCTCCAGGATTTGAAACGGACCGGATTGCTTGACGACACGTTGCTGGTTTGGACTACAGAATTTGGACGCACACCGGGAGTCGATGGAGAGAAGGGGCGCGGTCACCACAGCGCGTGCTTTAGTTCTTGGATGGCCGGTGCTGGAGTAAATGGCGGCTACGTACACGGCAGCACCGACGAGATAGGCGCCGTGGTCGCCGAGAATCGCGTGCATGTTCACGATTTTCACGCGACGATCCTGCACTTGCTCGGCATCGACCATACTCGCCTAACCTATCGCCACGCCGGTCGCGATTTTCGACTTACTGACGTCCACGGCAACATCGTCAGGGAATTGCTGTAGATCGCTACATCTGTAAAAACGCAAACAAATCGCGCAATTGCTGGGGAGTGAGCGGTTCGAGCAGCCGTTCGGGCATCAGTGAGACCGACGATTCTCGCAATTCTTCCAGCGCGTCGCGCGAGATTCTCGTACGGCGATTTTCTGCGTCGAGAATGGTTATCGAGGCACCATCTTGATCGGCGAGTAATCCCGTGTGGATACTGCCAGAGTCCGTGCGGGCAACGTAACTGATAGACTCGCGACGAATCACGGAACTGGGGTCGACGATGTTGGCTAATAGGGCGGCTGTGTCCTTGCGCGATGTGCTGGTTAAGTCGGGGCCGATTGCGCCTCCATTTCCATGCAATTTGTGGCAATTACCGCAGACTTTCATGTAGATATCTTTGCCTTGGCGGGCATCTCCGCTGAATGCGCGCAGGTCGTTATTAAATCGTCGCATTGTCGCCAGTTTCTCTTCCGGAGTTCCCGGGCCAACTTTCCCCCAAATTTGTTTTACGCGTTCGTCAAGTTGCATGTCTCGATGGAGCGATATCCGCGCGATCTGGCCGACCGTTATTTCGCTCGATTCTATTGCTCCGTGTTCGACCGCCGCCAGCAGCAACTTGGACCACTCGGATCGAGACGTGAGAATTTCGAGCACCAATTTTTGCGTAGCGCTAGTTTGTACTCTGTAGAGCCCGAGCAACTCGTGCGCTATTGTTGTGGACTCGAATCGCGCGACAGCTTGCAAAAGGAATTTCCGCGTCGACTCATTCGTGGTTACCGACAACCATTGGAGCAGTTTGGGTACCAGCGTTTCATCACCGTACTTGATAACCAGTTGCAGATTGTTCTCGATGTCCGTCGTTAGAGAATTCCTGGCCACCGAATCCGCAAGCGTCGTTGTTACGAATCGATTCAGACTCGAAAACGCATTGGGTAGCTCTGCCAGCAATGCCAATTCGATTACCACTGACGAGTTTGGATTCTCAAGGAACTGTCGTGCGATTACTTCTTTCAATGGCTGATCGATTGGCGAAAATCGCTTAATGCTCACCGCAGATTCAGTTCCGACCGGTACAGCGGCAAATTCGAACAGTCCGCCTTGTCCGATTCCTTCAGGCTGCCGGGCGCGTTCGACGAGTCCATCGCGCATCGATACCAACGATTCGCCCCGATGGTCTTGAGGGATCGTTGCCAGGATATCAGCGCTCGATCGGTAGGATTCACTTGTCCCCTCGGCAGCATTTCGGCGAACAAGCAAATTCTTGATGCGATTGATCGCGGTCCCCGGCTGATTCGCAGTGCTTCGCGCCCACGCCAAGACCGCAGATCTTCCCGATATCGCTTTATCCTCGACAGCCCACCACATCGACCAGTCGACACGCTCGTCGGGTAAGCGATCGGCGTTTTCAATCAGTGCAGAAATAATGTTCAGGCACGGTTGGGAAGGTAGTCGTTTCGCACTACTTGCGAGAGCTGCACGGACGACCGCCGATTGTTCTCGTTTGGCAAGCTCTTGCAGCTTGGCGACAAAAGCATCCGATGCCGTTCGATCGTCGGCAATCAACCGAACCGTCCAAGCGCGCACGTATTCCGCTGAATCGCCCAGCAGTCGCTCAGCCGTTTCGTCAGGCAAGCCACCGACGACATAGCGCGCCCACAGGGCTCGCAGTCTTTGAGGACCAGAATTCTCTAGCAGTTGATCAAGCTGAGCAAGCGCCCCGCGATCGCGGCGGGATGCTAATTCGACAATCGCGCGATCTTGTAGCCAAGCATTCGATCGGAGTATTCCTTCTTTCGACGGCTCACACAAGAGCTGGACCAGTTGACTGGTTTCCATTTCGCGAACGTCGTGTGGCGCAGTCTTGCTCATGCTGATTGGATTCGCTTGAACGATGCGATAGATGCGCCCATTCGAGGAGTCCCAGGTCGCATCCGGATCGGGGTGCGCTGTGCGCTGATCGTAGAAATCCGCAATATAAATTTCACCGGCCGGACCAACGCACAAGTCGGTCGGGCCTGACCAACTGTCGCGAGCATCGAAAAACGGGCCTTGGAAGCGAGCTCGAAACGTACTGCCCTGGGGAGCGAGCTTCCATGCAGACGCCGTATGCCCCAAAAAATTTCCTGCAATAAATTGACCACCAAGCTTGTTCTGCAACATTTCGTGGCGATAGACCGTGCCACCGGTCGGCGGGCCGCCAGGAGCTTGATCGCAATCGAGCGGTCCGAAAAAATGATACGCGTGCGGTTCGTGCAGCGGACCGTGCTTGCCAAAACTCTTGTAAAAATAGCCTCCCTGCAACGCATGCACAAACGGGCCGCCGTTGGTTGAATAAAACAAATTACCCAGCTCGTCGAAGGTCAGCCCATAGCAATTCGCGCCACCTTCACAGAACAGCTCGAATTCGTTTCGCAAAAAATGGTATCGCCAAACACCTTGCTGAAACTCTAGGCCGCGAATGCGACAAGTCGTGGTGCTACCGTTGACCCCATACAACCAACCATCCGGTCCCCAGGTGAGATGATTGGAAAACGATTGAGCATCCTCCATGCCAAACCCCTCCAGCAACACCTGCGGGTCGGCATCGGGGACATCGTCGCGGTTTCGATCAGGGTAGAACAGCAAATAAGGAACATTGAGCACGAAGACGCCGCCATGACCGAACGCAACACCCGTGGTCAAATTCAATCCAGTGACGAAATCCTTGAACCGATCGGCTCGACCATCTCCATTGGTATCTTCCATGATCGTGATTCGGTCGGCGCCGCGCGGCCCACGCGGAGGCGGCTCGGGTGTACGATCGTAAAGGGTGCGCGACCAGCGATCGACTGTTACTCTCTGCAATCCAGCGGGATTGGGATATTGCAAATATTGAATCGTCCATAATCTGCCGCGATCGTCACATTGGACGAAAATTGGCTGGCGAATCTCCGGTTCGTGTGCGAACATGGTGATCCGCATTCCGTCGGCAGCCCACATATTCTCAGTTGCTTTCGCGGGCGCAAAACCTTGCGACATGGCTGAGGGAGCCGAAACCAGCCCGATCAACAATGCAACGCAGAGAATCGTAGCTAAGCATGTCAACGGGCTGCGCATGCGAACGAACTCCTGAAATTCGTCGAGCGGAAATAGGAAATAACTGTGCGGATTCGCCGATCACAGGTATCGGTTGGCAATCTTATCCAAAGTTACGAGCTGTGATTTCCCGGCAGATCGTTCCACTAAGTCGCAAATCAAATCAATCGTTCTGAACTGAGGATCGACGACACCCAAGCACGACGGATGCGCCAAGAAATCGAATGTGGCACCATGATCAATGCACCACTGAACTGCCAAACGAATTGCATCGAGAAAGTGATTCAATTGCCAGCGCCCTGTTCGAAACGCTCCAATGTCGCTGATGGGACTCATGGGTATTTCCAGTAGTCCCGTCGGATAACGGTAGGGCTGCGCGGCAGCTTGGGCGGCAACGATGTTATCGATCGCAAGGTTCGATGGGGCTCGATCGGTACCGAACAGGCTCTCGATGCCAGCGTGCGCGGGATATTTGCAACTGATCCAACGAAATCCTAGTTCGATCAGCATCTGCTGCACATCCTCGCGACCGTCCAGTCCACTTGCGAATCCGCCGGGCGTGCGAAAGCCATTAGCCTCGATGCCGATGCGCTTATGGAGTGCAATGCTCGTTAAACGCACATTTTCTCGCAAGACATCCGGCACGCTGCGGCCTGCAATCAGCCAGGGTGATCGCTTGAATCGAAATTGAATTTCGTCATTGGTGCGCGCCAGCATGTAAACGTGATCGTAGGTGTGATTTCCGATCGCATGCCCTTCGCGCGCGATCGTTGCCAACCAATCAACGCTTTCGTGTTCAAGCACTTGTCCAACCACAAAGGTATGAATCCTGCCACCGCGTTGCTTCACGCGCTGGCATGCGTCCAAAGTGTATTGTTTCGCAGCGGCGTTGAGGTTACCTTTTTCATAGTCCCAATGCGTTTGTTCCCAAGTCGGAAAATTGCGACTCATTTCGAGGTCCAGCGTAATCGCAATCTGAGCAACTTGGCGATCCGCCTGGGCGCTCGCGCAGCTTGCCGCACCACCCAATACCGCCGCAGAAGAAGCCATAAATGTTCGTCGATTGGGGAGACTTGGCAAGAGTTTCATAACTTGGAATCCTAACTTGAGTCGCCGTCGCTTTTCCACGGATTTATTCGAGCTTGATCCAAGAGGATTGCGTTACCAGCTGATTGAGTGAGGCGAATGAAATGTGCGCATTGGTCGCGTAGCGCGGACTGCTGTTGGCAGGAAATGTGGCCAGCGTTGCATCGCCCACCAAGAACACATTGAAGTCTTGCGAAAGGTTTTCGTAGCCAGCGGTCGTTTTGCAGAAACACATATCGGTTGCGTAGCCGGTCAAGATTATGTGCTTGATCGACTGCTTCTTGAGGAAATCTCGCAGCGCGGGGTAGCCATCTTGGTCGTAATAGACGTAATCGTCGTCATGCATAGAGACGTCGGCACAAACGGGAATCGGCAAATCCCAAAAGCCAGCATTGTTGTATTTGGCCGAAGCGTCTAAGCCGGGAAAACTCTTGAAGTAATCTCGTACGGTATTGTCGCGAGACAGCGATATCGTCGCGGGCAATGGCTGACCACTGTATTTGAACGAACTCAGAATCTGCGCATGTTCCTTGCGACCTGCAGCGCGCACGTCGGCGCTGGGATTGTGACGTATGGAGCGGTAGACTTTCTTGTGGATCTCGTGTTCGCCGGCTCGCAAGCTGTACATGACCAGCGCGACGTGAGGACGAAGTCGCTTGAGAAGTGGGTCGATGACGGTACGAGTGTGCTTGCCGGCCAAGTGGTTTTTCTCCGGAGTACAAAAGTCGGCCACTCCGGCTGGCTGTGGCGTATTCCAACCTTGACCGTCATCGATGCCCCATGGGTGCACCATAATCACGGCAGTGTTTTTGCAGCGCAAGCGATTGGGCATTTCAATAATACCGCGAGCGTTGTAGGAGAATCTCCACGCCCGAACCGACAGATCGGCGTCTTGGTCGTCGACCAAGACCGGTGCTTCGTATCTGGTCAGTTCTGCGATGGGCTGCACAAATTCTGGAAAATCGTTCAGTAGAGGCGGTGGATTATCCAGTTTCCGCAGCGTGTTTTGATATTGGCGCGAAGCTTGGCCAGTAGGTTCCACAGCTCTCGCCCATTTCGCGTCGCTTGCCAATGCCAGGTAGACGACGAGCAGTCCAGCCAATCTAGCCGCTTTACAATTGCACGAATTGTTAAGGGAATAATTGTTCATCGCTTTGACCTCACGTAACTTAAGATTCGCGAAGAAATTTCTAAGGGGCTAAGTGAGCCAACTCACACAAGCTAGCGTTCAACACAGGTTGAGGGCAACTCCACACGAGGAAAAAGAGCGCTTCGCGGCACCATCTTCCTGCGTCATGCCCCTGTTTGTACCCAGTACCCTTGGCGGCCGCGAGTGCAGCCTGTGTAGCGCGCAGGACCAGTGAATTGGCTTGCTGCCGCAATTCAATAGGCTGAACCGGAGATTCACCATCGGCCAGCGACAGCAATTGCTGCTGCAGCAGTTGAACATCATGTTCGAGTTTATGAGCGACCGCAATCAACTCGGAGCGTCGTTTCGCTTCTTCGCCCAAATAGCCGATCGCCGCCTTTGCTAATCCGATCGCTAGCGCCGAAGTTTGCAAACCGCCGCTGGCGCCACCGCTGCCTAGCTGCATAACGTGATGAGTAGGACCAAATAGAATTTCATCAGCCTCGACTTCAACGTGCTCCAAATGCACTTCGTCGGTACAACTGGAGGTTAATGCTACCAAGGGAACCCCGGGTCCGCAGTCGACACCAGCCCGATGGGTTGGCAGAGCACAAAGTATTTGTCGTCCATCGGGGAGCGTAGCGCCAAGCACGATCGATTGTGAAAATCTTGCACCAGTCACCCAGGGCGTCACGCCGCTCAAAACGTATCCGCCCTCCCCGCGCAACGAGGCTTGAATGGCTGGTTGCGCCAAATGCTGGCGACTGGTCGTTAAATGGCTGATACCTACGGTGGTGAAAACTTCGCCGCTGGCCATTCCCGGCAGCAGTCGATTTCGCAACGCTTCATTGGTACTTGCCACAATGCGTTTGCAAGCGGCATTCCATTGAGTCAACACAAAAGCCGTGGTCATACACGCTTGGCTGATCGCCAAATAGCTCTCCAGTTGCTGACGCTCGTTCCATTCCAATCCGCCAAAAACCTTCGGAACGAACCAGCGAAAAACTCCAAACTCTGCGCACAATTTCAATTGCTGCGCCGGCCAGCGGCGCTCAATGTCCAGTTCGTTCGAGCGCTGACGAAGTTGCCGATAAAGCTCGTCAATCACGACCATACTCCTATTGTGCCAATTCTGCCAAGCCGGGCGAGACAGGCGAGAGGCGCAAACCGCGCAGTTTGTACCCTGGTCCATCGAAGCGCAGAGATTCGGCCACCGAACAAGGTTGTTCCGACGGCGCGCAAACTTTCGCGTAGGCAGGCTTTCGTTAACTGGGGACAATTGAGTATAACATTCGACTCGCTGCAGTGGTTTGGATCTGGACGGATTTACGGCATCGCAATCGCCGGCATTTTTCGAGTGCTAGGTACAATGCGAACCTTGCCGCCCATGCAAACCACGAACTTTGGTCGAAAGGACTATTTTCAAGGTATACCATGAGTCAAACGGATGTTGCGACGTTGTCAGATACAGTGGCATCACCAGTTCCGAGCGAGATGGGTGCCAACGCTTTGTATGATAAATGTATGGCCTTAGCGCACAACTTATGGTGGAGTTGGCACCCGGAGGTAACCAATCTTTTCCGCGATATTGATCCCATCCGTTGGCGTCAATTGGATCACAACCCGATTTCATTGCTGGGCGAATTTACACCCGAACGGCTCGCCATTCGCGCTAGCGAAATGGTCCTGCACAGCCGAGTCAACTACGCCTACCGTCGGTTGCAGGAATATCTTAACAAGACGAACACCTGGGCAGCGACTAATGCGGGCGTTCTCGGAGGCAAGCCTGTAGCCTATTTTTCAGCAGAATTCGGGATTCATGAGTCGTTGCCGATTTACTCTGGTGGCTTAGGGGTTCTTTCAGGCGACCATATTAAGAGTGCAAGTGGCTTGGGAGTGCCATTGATTGGCATCGGTTTGTACTATTCTCAAGGATATTTCAAACAGCATCTCGATGCAGATGGATATCAGCGCGAAGAATATCTGGAGACCAAGGTTGAAAATTTGCCGATCGAACCGGCTGTAGGAAAAGATGGGTCGCCGATTACCGTGTCCATTGAGACTCGCGACGGCCGCCTGCTGGCCAAAGTCTGGTTGATGCTGGTTGGCCGAGTCAAACTATACTTGTTGGACTGCAATGTCGAAGGCAATCGCCCCGAGGATCGCGAATTGACGAGTCGATTGTACGGCGGTGACGAACGCACTCGAATTCGTCAAGAGTTGGTGCTAGGAGTCGGCGGCGTCAAGGCGCTGCGAGCCCTGGGCGTGCACCCCGGAGTGCTCCATTTGAACGAAGGGCACAGTGCATTCGGACCGCTTGAGGCAGTTCGTCAGGCGATGAAAGACGACGGAATGACGTTCGACAATGCGCTGCGCGAAATCGCTCGCAAGACTGTGTTCACGACGCATACACCTGTTCCGGCTGGCCACGATCGATTCGACGGACGATTAGTCGAAGAGCACTTGGGACCGCTGAGAGACCAACTGGGTATTAGCTACGAGCATCTCATGTCTCTTGGACGCGTGAATGTACATGATGCTGCGGAGCCATTCTGCATGACGGTCCTCGGTCTGAAACTGTCGCGGAAGGCAAACGCGGTCAGTTCGCTGCACGGTCATATTTCGCGGCGCATGTGGTCAACGATGTGGCCCGATCGCGCGGAAGAAGAAGTACCAATTGGCCACATAACCAACGGCGTCCATGTGCCAAGCTGGTTGGCGTGGCAGATGGGGCAATTGTACGATCGACATTTTCCAGCCGGATGGGTTCCAAAGATCGGTGAGCCAGATGTTTGGCAGTACATTCACAACGTTGACCCGGGCGAATTGTGGGAGACCCATAATGCGCTCAAGAACGAGTTATTAGCATTCGTGCGTCGGCGCGTCAGCCGCCAATGCCGGCGCCGCGGGGAGAGCGACGAGATCATCGAAGCAGCTCGCAATCTAATGGATCCCAACTTTCTCACCATCGGTTTTGGCAGGCGATTCGCGACCTACAAGCGCGCCAATTTGCTGTTCACCGACTTTGATCGCATCATCTCGATCCTGCACAATTCCGATCGTCCCGTACAGGTCATCTACGCTGGCAAGGCACATCCCAAGGACGAGCCAGGCAAACGATTTATACAGCAGATCGCCAATCTGCGTCACGATCCGATGTTGCGAGGTCGCATTGCGTTTATCGAGGATTACGACATCAATGTCTGTCGACATTTGATTCAAGGTGTGGACGTGTGGCTGAATAATCCGCGTCGACCGCTTGAGGCCTCAGGCACCAGCGGTCAGAAAGCGGTGCTCAACGGCGGCTTGAATTGTTCGATTCTCGATGGTTGGTGGGCGGAAGCCTACAACGGCTCAAACGGATTCGCGATCGGGCATGGAACCAGCCACGTTGATGATCGCATCACCGATCAGCGCGATGCCGAATCCTTGTACGAAGTGCTGGAAGAGCAAATCGTTCCTGCATATTACGATCGCGATCGCGATGGATTGCCGCGCAAGTGGATCAAGCTGATGATGAACAGCATCAGCACTTGCGCGTGGCGGTTCAGTTCACACCGCATGGTCATGGACTACACCACCGAAGCCTACGTCCCCGCCGCTGGCGGTCTGAGCAAGGACATGAACTTTCGCTACTAGTAGAGTAAGGCGAGCGGCAGATGGGAATTTACCAATACAAGCCCGAAG
>SYJV01000416.1 GCA_005798335.1 Planctomycetaceae bacterium
AATCTCGACGAGTTCTTCATGGTGCGCGTTGGCGGTCTCAAGCTGCAATTGTTGAGTGGCGCTGCGTCGACCGACCCAGCAGGTATGACTGTGTCGGAGCAACTTGAAGCCATTCGAGTGCGCACTGGTCAGATGGTCAATGAACAGTATCGGTGCTTTCTGGCAGAGATCGAACCTGGCCTAGCGGGAGCTGGAATTGCCCGCGTCAGAATGGCGGACGCCAGCCTACGACACCGCGAAGCAGCTCAGCGTATTTTTGAAGAAGAAATTTACTCGGTGCTGTCCCCTATGGCTGTGGAAGACGCCGATAGTTTTCCGTTGCTGGTCAATCAAACCTTGCACGTGTGTGTCGAACTACAAGCGTCTCAAGCGGACCCGCCGCGCCGATTCGCAGTCATCCCACTGGGCCGAGTTCTGTCGAGAATCATCACGCTGCCTGCGGATCGTGGGTTTTCCTATACGCTGCTGGAAGATGTCGTCTGCTCGATGGCCGATCGTTTTTTTCCACGCGAGCGAGTCTTGGCGGCCGCAGCCTTTCGAATTACACGCAACGCGGACGTCAGCTTGCGCGAGGATTCTGCCGCCGATCTGATGAGCGACATGAAAGAAATCCTGCATCAGCGGCGAACTGCAGATTGCGTCCGTTTGGAAATCGATGCTGGCGCGCCCCAAGAGATGGTCGAGTTCCTGCAACATTCGCTGGAGCTGGACCAGCCCGATGTCATCCTCGCTCCGGGGCCTGTGGATTTGTCGTCGTTCGTCCCCCTGCACGCGTTGGAAGGCTACGATCAACTGCGCGATCCGATTTGGAATCCTCAACGTTGTCCGGCCGTCGATCCGACGCAGAGCATGTTTGCCACGTTGGCGCAACATGATTTGCTGCTATGTCATCCGTACGAGAGTTTTGAACCAGTAGTGAGGTTGATCGAAGAAGCCGCCGATGATCCAGATGTTTTGGCCATCAAGCAAACTCTGTATCGGACCAGCCGCAAGAGCCCCATTGTGGCCGCGCTGCGACGCGCAGCAGAACGCGGAAAATACGTCACCGCAATCGTCGAGCTGAAAGCCAGATTCGACGAAGCTCGCAATATCGAATGGGCTCGCGAACTAGAGGAAGCTCAGGTTCAAGTCATCTATGGTGTTAAGGGATACAAGACTCATGCCAAGTTGTGCATCATCGTTAGACGTGAACCACATGGTATCGTCCGCTACATGCATTTTGGAACTGGCAACTACAACGAAACCACTGCACGAGTTTACAGCGATATCAGTTACTTGACATGTAACGATGAACTGGGCGCCGATGCTAGCGCTTTCTTTAATGCGGTGACCGGATACAGCCAACCTCGACCGTATCATCATATTGATGCCGCACCAATCGGCCTGCGCAAAAAACTGTTGGCGCTGATCGACTCGGAGACCCAACGCAAAAAACAAGGACAACGAGGGCTGATCATCGCCAAACTCAACGCGCTGGTCGATCCCACCATCATCGAGGCTCTGTATCGCGCATCGCAAGCGGGAGTTACGATCCGCTTGAACGTTCGCGGTATCTGTTGCTTGCGACCTGGCGTGCCTGGATTGAGCGAGAACATCACGGTAGTGAGTATCGTAGATCGATTTTTGGAACACGCCCGGATCATCTACTTCAATCACGGTGGAGACGATTTGGTATTTATCAGCAGCGCTGATTGGATGCCGCGCAACCTGGATCGGAGAATTGAATTGATGGTCCCGATCGCGGATCTCCCCAATCGAAAACGAATGATCGCAATTCTCGAGAGCTACTTCAGAGACAATCAAAATTCGTGGAGACTACAAGCTGCCGGGGATTACCAGCGTCAAATTCCCGACGACAGCCAACTGCCGTACCGCTGCCAAGAATCACTTCATCGAACCGCGATCGACAATCTCAAGCAAGCCGAGCAAATGCACCGCACTCTCTTCCAACCTCACGAACCTGCCTCCAAGCGAATCAAGTAACTGTTTCAATGCTCTAACGGCTGCGCCCGCTTGCGCGGCACCGCTAGATTCGGTAACTTTATTATGCACAGTTCCTACTTCAGATGAGTTTTGGCCCTAACTTTTAAGAATAACATGAAGACTCTCTACTTCTTTTTGATCGCAACTTTCGCTGGCTGTTTTGTCAGCGCACAAGAACGAGCTCCCCTCTGGCCGGAAGGCAAAACACCTTACGCGCTGCCGATTGATGCGACAACTGGCTCGCCTTCGTTGCAACTATATCCGACAAAGGGTCAGCAAGGTCACACCGGTGCAGCGGTTGTGATATGTCCCGGTGGTGGCTATGGTGGTCTAGCCAAAGATCACGAAGGTAACCAGATCGCTCAGTGGTTCAACGAACAAGGCGTTTCGGCTTACGTGTTGCATTATCGCCTGGGGCCACAAGGGCATCATTACCCAACGCAACTGGCCGATGTTCAGCGAGCGATACGCTGGGTGCGGGCTCATGCCAGTGATTTCAAACTCGACCCACAACGAATCGCAGTTATGGGATTTTCCGCGGGTGGTCACTTAGCCAGTATGGCTGCAACGCTGTTCGACGAGAAAGCCTATGATCCCTCGGACACAATCGATCAATCCAGTGCGCGCCCTGATTTCGCAATATTGTGTTACCCGGTGATCAGCTTTGATCCTGCCGTAACACACGGTGGATCGCGCAAGAATTTGCTGGGGGCGACCCGAGCCGACGACCCAACGTGGTGGAACAAACTGTCTTCGGAGAACAATGTCAGCGCGCGAACTCCGCGAACGTTTATTTTTCAAACCGATGCCGATACGGCTGTTCCGGCTGAGAACGCAACGCGTTTTTATCTTGCGCTGCGATCCAAGAAGATTCCGGCTGAATTCCACAGTTTCCAAGACGGCCCACACGGTGTCGGCTTGTATCGCGGCGATCCAGTGCTAGGTGTTTGGTCCAATTTGCTCGCAAATTGGTTGCGCGCGAATTCGTTCTATGCTCCTGCGAAATCGCGAGTCGCAATTTCTGGTGAAGTATTGCTCGATGGCCAGCCGGTGAGCTGGGGATCGCTGTCGTTTCATCCTGAAGATTCAAAGTTGCCGGTGACCACGATTCGCGTGCGCACAGGGAAGTTTTCCGCCAAGGTCGAGGAAGGACCTATCGCGGGAACATCACGATTGACGTTTGAAGGCAGCGTCTGGGAAGCCACTGGATCACCTCGAGATCGATCCGTCAGATTAGAATCTCTAAACCCGAACCACAAATCGAATATCATTCGCAACGTCGAACAGGGCTCAGCGCCGATTCGATTGGAGTTCTTGTCCCGTTAGTCGAAGCGCCATTGCTACAGAATCGCGCGCGTGGCCGAACTGGAAATTCGCCGCGACTGAGCCACCTATTCATCACTCGTTGTGAAGTCACGTCGCATGAAACGGCGCAATCCACCTGAAAAGAAAACTCGGCTTCAAAAATTCCAGCAGCGCTGTGGATTCTTAGTGTTTGGAACACTGTGCGGATTGATGTTGGGCGAACTTCTGTTGCGACTGTTGGTTCCGCAAAAATTATCACCACTGTTGACCTGGGTACAAGAACCAGGATTCGAGAGGTTGATCGTTCCTGATCCCGAGCTTGGATGGCGCATGGCACCTGGTTACTCAGGTGATTTTCTCAAAGACACTAAAGTCGAAATCAATTCCATTGGAATTCGCGATCGCGAGTACTCAGCTAAGAAACCGGGACAAATTCGCATCCTATCGCTGGGCGATTCCTATGCGTTTGGACACGCTGTCGAGTTCGAGGAATGCTACGCGAAACAGTTGGAGCGATTGTTGCGAGATAGAAATACTGCAGAGCAGATCGAAGTCGTGATGGCCGGCGTTGCTGGATACAACACCATCCAAGAACTTCGCGAATTGGATCGATTAGTTCCGCTGGTGAAACCGGACTTGGTGGTTAGCACGTTTGTGGCCGGCAACGATGTGGCCGAGAATGCGATTTTTGAACGTCAGTTGGCGACTGGGCTGCAGTCGCCCGTGGGTTGGCTTGGACAATCAAGTCACTTGGCAAGACTTGGTTTGCGAGCCAGCTTTGGTCCACGTTTCTTCATCGCTAATCGAACTGATGCGAACATCGCCTTTACAATCCAGTGCTTCCAGCGGCTCCAGCGGAGGTTGAAAGAACTGCAATTGCCTGTGGTCTTCATGATCATTCCAGCTCGTCATCAAATTGATCCCAGTGCTCATGATGGTGCAGCATATGCCAAAGCGTTATTCGGGCAGGAATATGTCTTTAAGCACAACCTGCGTATGGCCGAACACTTTCGCGCTTCGGGAGTGCCATTTGTCGACTTGCGCAGCGTTCTCGATGACCCACTGCAAGCAACCTACTTTCCAGATGATCCGCACACGAATGCCTATGGACACGCAAAAATCGCACAGGCGCTTGCCAACGAAGTCGAACCGATTTTGCGAGGTCTCGTGTCCGCTGCAAACGACTCACATGACGCAGCGAAAGCGGACTCGTTATGACTTCCATTTTGGGTATCTCTGCTTTCTATCACGATTCTGCAGCCGCACTGGTCGTCGATGGCCGCATCGTCGCAGCGGCACAAGAAGAACGATTCACTCGCAAGAAAGGCGATGCGGCTCTCCCATTCGCGTCGGTGGAATACTGTCTCGATTGCGCAGGGCTAAAGATTGACGACGTTGACTACATTTGCTTTTACGAAAAGCCGTTGAACAAGTTCGAACGTCTGGTAGAAACCTATCTGGCGTTTACCCCAGCCGGCTATCGATCGTTTCGAGCGGCGCTGCCGTTGTGGTTACGGGAAAAACTGTATCACCCACACATGATTCGCAGCGGTTTGGGAATCCGCCACAAAAGACGCTTGGTATTCGCCGACCACCACCAATCGCATGCTGCCAGTGCCTTCTTTCCCTCTCCGTTTCAGCAGGCGGCCATCTTGACCTTGGATGGAACGGGAGAATGGTCAACAACTTGCTGGGGAGTTGGTCGTGACAACCAAATCGAATTGCGACAAGAGCAACGATTTCCGCATTCGCTGGGTTTGCTCTATTCTGCGTTCACGTACTACACCGGCTTTCGCGTGAACAGTGGTGAATACAAAGTGATGGGTTTGGCACCTTACGGAAATCCAGTTTATGTCGACCAGATCGTCAAGCATTTAATCGACCTCAAGCCCGACGGCTCGTTTCGCATGGACATGTCGTACTTCAACTACTGTCAAGGACTGACGATGACATCGAAGAAGTTCGATCGACTGTTCGGTGGTCCACCCCGGAAGCCTGAGTCGCTGATCACGCAGCGAGAAATGGATTTGGCCGCATCGTTGCAAGCGGTTACGGAAGAGGTCATGCTGCGACTGGCTCGCCACGTTCATGGCCAAACTAAGTTAAAGAACCTCGTTTTGGCTGGCGGTGTAGCGCTGAATTGTGTGGGCAATGGGCGCATTCTTCGCGAAGGACCGTTTGAGAATATTTGGATTCAACCAGCGGCGGGTGACGCGGGTGGCGCGCTAGGTTGCGCGCTGCTGACTTGGTTTCAGTTGCTCGGCAATGCGCGCTCGGCTGATCTCAATGATATGCAACAAGGCTCTTTGCTTGGACCGGCTTACGACGATGCCTATATCCAAGGAATCTTGGAGCGCGATTCTGTAAGCTATGTTGATTTTCCGAATGACGACAAACTATGTGAATACGTCGCGCACATGATTGCGGACGAAAAAGTTGTCGGTTGGTTCCAAGGACGTATGGAGTTTGGGCCCCGCGCGCTGGGAGCACGCAGCATTCTTGGGGACGCTCGCAGCCCACGCATGCAATCGGTCATGAATTTAAAGATCAAGTTTCGCGAATCGTTTCGCCCGTTTGCGCCCATTGTGTTGGCTGAGCATGCGCACCAGTATTTCGAGTTGAAAGAGGGACAGCAGAGTCCATATATGTTGATCGTAGCTCCCGTGCGACATGAACTTCGTCGGCAGTTGAGTGACGAGTACGAGCAAGCCTTTGGAATCGACAAGCTTAACTTTGCCAGGTCGACGATTCCGGCAGTCACGCACGTCGACTATTCGGCTCGCGTGCAGACGGTCGATCAGCGCCGCCACAGCTTGTTGCATCGATTGCTAACAAAATTCTACGAACGAACTGGTTGCGCGGTGTTGGTCAACACCAGCTTTAATGTGCGTGGCGAGCCCATTGTCTGTACTCCTGACGATGCACTTCGCTGCTTTCGCATGACAGATATGGACGCTCTGGTGCTTGGCAAATTCGTGGTGGTTAAGCAATCGTCCCAGCAGAACGCTTCGCAGCACGAACGAGACCAACATCTAGCTGCTTTTAGTCCCGATTAGGCGAGCGGCAGATAGGAATTTACCAATACAAGCCCGAAGCGCAAGCGAGTGAGAGCCTGGATTGACTCGTGCGTGGTTTCGGCACTCGCTTGCGCTTCGGGCTCGTATTGGTACGAGTCAATCTGCCGCCCGC
>SYJV01000417.1 GCA_005798335.1 Planctomycetaceae bacterium
ATGAAAGTGGCGCTGTCCATTTAGTATCGCTCGAGAAATAAGTGTCAGGTACCTTTTGCGAGAAACTCGCCCTTCGGGTGCTGCGCACAAAAGGTACCTGACACTCATTTCTCGGCCGGGTGCTGCGCACAAAAGGTACCTGACACTTATTTCTCGGCTGTTCCTTATTTCTTTGTAGCTTTTTCCTCTTCTAACTGTTTGAGGAACTGCACGATGAACCGCCGATCCTGATCGCTTGCCAAGGGCGCTGCGTCACGCTCAAGCGAAATCGCTTTATCGAGTTCTCCTCGTTTATAGTGCAAGTGGGCTGCGGTATCTAGCAAACTGCCTTTGAGTTCCTTCTCGGCTTTGGTTGCGGCCTTCTCGGCACTGGTGGCAGCGACTCCGAGAATGGTCTTGTCAACTTCCGTGCTCTCGGACATCTCGTATACGCTCCACGTAAAGACGTTCAGTAACTGAGGATCGTCCAGCGACTTAAGCACTTCCGTTAGATGTGTCGTGGCTGCTGCTACATCGCCTTTGGTTACCAGAATCTGTAGCTTCATGTTGAGCAGTTGAAGGCGTTGTTCGACTTGTTTGATCTTTCCAATAACTTGATCGATCAAGGTAATAGCCTGATCGTGGTCATTGCGTCGAACCGCCAGCGAAATTCGCTGCATGGTCCTTTCCATTTCTTGTTGAACGCGAAGTTCTTCAGCAAATTTCGCCCGATCCCATTTATTGTTCACTACGGCCTTTAGTGGCTCGTCGAGCCCCATGGGATGCCCAATCCATTCAATTTTTCCATCTTTGCCTACGATAAACGACGTTGGAATACCGCTTTGCCGCGCGGCCTCCATATAGTCGCGACCGGTAGATCCATCTGGGTCGGTGGTTAGGCAATACACCTTGCACCGATCCGCAAAAGTTTCGGGCTTGGATTCTGGTTTGTCGTTGCCTTCTTCGGTCTCACGCTGCGGAGATGGAGTCTTGCGAGTGAGAAATTCTTGAATCGTTTCCAAGTCTTCGTCGCTGACGGAAATGATCTGAACACCCTTGTCGCCAAATTGTTGCTGAAGCGAAGCCAAGTGAGGCATGCTGGCAACGCATGGGCCACACCATGTTGCCCAGAACTCGACCACGTACACTTTGCCCTCAGCGAACTTCTTAATGTGCTGGTACTTGCCTTCGCCGTCAAAGATCCAATGTTGGATGTCCAAAGCCGGAGCCGGTGAACCGATCGTTAGGAGGTCCGACTCGCCCAATTTCAGCTCGTCATTTGCGGTAGCGGCCGGCATTGAGATAATTGGGCTGATGATTCCGACGACAGCCAACAGAAACAGGGTGCTAAGTATCGCTCGAGAAATATGAGTCAGGCACCTTTTGCGAGAAACTCGCCCTTCGGGTGCTGCGCACAAAAGGTACCTGACACTTATTTCTCGGCTATTCCTTAGAGTGGCTTTGTTCTGTCGATTCGTCACAGGTCGCTCCTGATTGCTAGATAAACAGTGATTGTCAATTGGTTTCATACTTGCGATGTCATGGTCGAACGAGGAGCCAATTTCCCGCAACTTGTCTAGAAGTTACCAAGTTTTACGCTTGTTTGCTACTTAGAATATTGTCTTCTGAGGTGGTATCCGATTCTGAACTGCAATTCTTTTTGTTGCTGCTAGACCTTGCGGCGTAACGGTCACTTTGGAAAATACTAGCCAAAACAAGTCATTTTTCGTCGGAAAGTCGTGATTCCATGTATTGTCCAACTACGTTCGAAACTAGTCGGTCGATGATTGCAGGGATTCCAATCGCACAACTGGTCGAGCAGTTTGGAACTCCTGCGTATGTTTACGATTTGAGTGTGATCGAACGGCGCGTGGCTGATCTAAAGTCTTTCGACACGATTCGCTATGCGCAAAAAGCCCTTTCCAATGTTGCGATTCTTGATCGATTGCGCAAACTGGACGTAGTCGTTGATGCAGTCAGTGCGGGCGAGATTACTCGCGCGCTTAGGGCTGGGTTCAATGCGCAGTCGACTCCACAAGGGATCGTTTATACGGCGGACATTCTTGATCAAGCCTCGCTTGAATTAATACTCAAGCACAACATTCCCGTCAACGTTGGCTCGCCGGATATGATCGATCAACTTGGTTCGGTCGCACCTGGCAGAAACATTACGTTGCGAATCAATCCCGGGTTTGGGCACGGACACAGCCAAAAAACGAATACGGGAGGTCCACAGTCCAAGCACGGAATTTGGCACGATCAAGTCAATGATTGCCTGCTGCGCGCAGATCGAAATGGTCTGGTGGTTACTGGCATCCACATGCATATCGGTAGCGGCACCGATTTAGAACATTTGGCGCAAGTATGTGGAGCATTGGAAAAGATCTGTTTGACTGTGGGCAGAACAGTGACTTCGATCAGTGCTGGCGGCGGTTTGCCGGTACCCTATCGAGCAACTCAGACGTATGTCGATATCGAAAAATATTTCGAACTGTGGAATGCTGTGCGTAATCGGTTGCAGAGTAATTTCGGTCATCGGATTGAACTGGAAATCGAACCCGGAAGATACTTGGTAGCAGAGAGTGGATTTCTCGTGGCTGAGATTCGCGCTATCAAGGCGATGGGAGAGAATGTGTTCTACTTATTAGATGCTGGTTTCAACGATCTGGCGCGTCCGATCTTGTATGGAGCCTACCATCCAATTTCGATATGCCGTCGCGGGAGTAACGCGTCGAACAGACTGCAAGAGGTGATTGTTGGTGGGCCGCTGTGTGAGTCGGGTGATATTTTTACACAAGAGGACGGGGGGTATGTTGCCAAACGCCAGTTGCCAACTGCTGAAGTCGGAGACTATTTGATCCTGGAAGTTGCGGGAGCCTACGGTTTTGTCATGTCGAGCAACTACAACAGCAAATTCCGCGCACCTGAGGTCATGGTCGAAAAGGGGATCGCCAAGTTAATTCGCAGGCGCGAGACCGCTGATGATCTGGTTGCCCTTGAGACCATTCCAGAATAACGGATACGACCCACTACCGGTTCCTATTGAACATGCGTGGTAAACCGGGCTTTTTGTCGCTTGAGAGATTTAGGGGACTCGAGCGACGACAGCTTGAGTTTTCTGAGGAAAAGCCGAGCTGATTCGCTCAGCCGGAGTCTTTGGATGGGAAAATCTGCTTTAGCTCAGGTCGGAGATTCCTGGTTATTTCGCGCGAATGTAGGCCATTCCCGTCTTGGGCTGATTCCTATCCCAAGGATACAATGCGGGTCGCACGTGGATGGTGGCCGGGCCGCTGGTCCTGTGCGAAGCCGGTGCAGGATGGAGGGCGCAGAATATGGTCGTTGACCATATGGTTTGAAGGCGTGTAACCAGTGCGCTGCCGCCTGAGGGCAAAATTGCTTTTTCGTTATCGTTATCGTTGTGAAGAGTGTGGAGTTTTCGAGTGCAAGTCAATGTTTCCGCTCGCCATGGTTCGATTAACGCTCAAGACCAGGAAGTAATTCGCGAGAAAGCAGAAAAACTGCGCAGGTTTCTGGACCGCGTGAACGCGATTGGCGTTACGGTTGACTTTCAGCATCACGACAAATTGCACGTGGAAATCATTGTGTCAGCGGAACATGCACCTGAGTTCGTTGCGTCCGCAACGGCTCCCACGGTGGTCGCTGCATTGGATGCCGCGATACAAAAAGTCGAACAGCAGTTGCGCAAGCACAAGGAAAAGCAGACCGATCATAAAGGGATGGGTGGCAAGCACCGCTCATCCGATGCGGAACCTGAGTAAGCAAATCTCGAATCTGCGGTTCGGGCAGTGGTGTATCGTTGTCTAGGCCAAAAACAGTAAATACAGGTGGCCAAACTGTCTGACTCGCGTTTGAGGTACTTTGGCATCGTCGATTCGCGGCATTGTCGGCGAATCCGAAAAAGGATTATATAGGTATGAAATTCTCTGACTTTGTTAGTGTTAAATCGCTTCGCGCGGAACTTGTCTCCGACGCGAAAGAGAATGTGATTGCCGAGTTGGTGGATTCGCTGCAGTCGGCCGGAGAAATTAATGCGGCCGATCGCGACGACATCATCAAAGCAATCTTGAAGCGAGAAGAATTGGGAAGTACCGGAATTGGTCGAGGAATCGCAGTTCCGCATACGAAGCATCCGAGCGTCGAAAAACTGATCGGAACGGTTGGAGTAAGCAGTACGGGTGTGGACTTTGATAGTTTAGACGGCGAAAAAGTGCAATTGTTCTTCTTGCTAGTGTCGCCTCCGGATCGCCCGGGTGATCACCTGCGAGCACTAGAGAACATTTCACGGCAACTGCGAGACGAGACGTTTTGCCGGTTTCTGAAGCAGAGTAAGTCCGCGCAGGACATCATTACTCTGCTCGAGGAAGCGGACAGTAACCAGTACGGTTCATGATCATTTGGAATCTTTGCGAAAACTAGGAAACTCCTTCGCCTTTGCACACGGGGCTATTTGAGCACTTGGCCAATACCCGCTTGAGTCCTTGGTAAGGTAGTTCTCGAGAATCGACCGGTCTATCGGGCGAATGTGTTGTGGTACGAAGCGGTACGAGTGTTCAATGGTTGGCACTCGATTGAGGTTGGGATTGAGATGAGTGCGAGTTTCTCGGAGCGAACAGTGGTGGTGCTAAATCAAGCGGGGTTGCATCTTCGCCCTGCGGATTTGTTGGCCCGCGCCGCTAGTCGCTTTCAGTGCCAAATCGAGATCACCAAAGACGGGCAAACGGTGGATTGCAAGAGTATTCTCAGCATCTTGACTCTAGCCGCGCCGCAAGGTTGCCAATTGAGGCTAACCGCAAACGGAGCCGACGCCCACGATGCCGTAGAGGTTCTCGCTAGCATGTTCGCGGACGGTTTTAAAGATATAGATGACGCGGAGAGTTCGCCCAATTCCTTGCAACGTGAACAATCCAATTAACTTACAACTAGAAATTATGTATTCCACCGCAACTCACATCCCAGGCAAACTCTTGTGGTCCCGCAGTGCTGATCCAAACGCTGGATCGGCTGCGGTATTGATCCACGAAGGTGGGAGTGCGATGCGCTATGTACCATGCTCGAAATCCAAGGTATCGCGGTATCGCCGGGGGTGGCAATCGGACAAGCGCTGATTCTGGACCGAGAAGGTTATCGGATCACACGTTGCCAAATTGCACCCGCGGACCGTAAGACAGAACTGCAGCGATTGGAGCAAGCCATTGAGGCGGCTGCCGATCGTATGGACACGCATCGAGAGCAATCGGCGATTTCCCTTGGAGCGGACGTTGGTGCAATATTCTCGGCACATGTTCAGTTGCTGCGCGATCCGCGACTGCGCGTCGAATGGCGGCAATTAATTCAAGAGGAGTGCTTTAGCGCAGAATATGCGGTTTCAACTGTTTTGAATCGCTACGCCCATGCTTTTCGCAGTATGGGGTCACCGATCATGGCCGAGCGCGCCGGCGATATTCGAGATATCGAACGCGTGCTCTTGGAATCGCTCGGCGGGCACCCACTGGACGTTTCCAATACCGGTGCCCAGCCCGGAATTCTGGCCAGTCACGATCTAACGCCCAGCGAGACCGCGAATCTTGATCGCCGCCTAATTCTTGGGTTCTGCACGGAAATTGGTGGCCCCAGCGGTCATACGGCGATCGTCGCCCGCGGACTGGAAATTCCCGCCGTTGTGGGATTGGGGCCATTTCTGCAAAAGATCAGCGGCGGCAGTGACATCATCGTCGACGGTTATCGGGGACGAATCATTCTCGAACCTGACGAGCCGACGCGTGTCCGATATCTGGAGCGCCGCGTTGATCGACAATGCCGAGCCGAACGGCTCAATACGCTGCGCGATCTACCCGCCACCACACGCGACGATGTCCGCATTCGCTTGCTCGCCAACATCGAATTTCCTCACGAAGTCGAAGCCTGTCTCGCCAGAGGTGCCGAGGGAGTCGGGTTATATCGGACCGAGTTCCTGTACTTGAGCTCCGAGACCGAACCGAGCGAACAGGAGCACTATGAGGCATACTCCGAGGTCATGAAGGCGTTCTCCGGCAGGCCCGTTGTGATGCGCACGTTGGATTTAGGTGCGGATAAGATGGGACAACGTCCGCTAGCGGAACAGGAACATAACCCCTTTCTCGGACTTTGCAGCATTCGACTCTCGCTGCGCAATCCGGCGCTGTTCCGAACGCAACTGCGCGCGATGATGCGCGCGTCGATTGAAGGTGACTTGCGCATCATGTTTCCGATGATTACGACGCTGCACGAATTGCGCACTGCCAGAATGCTGCTGCGTCAGGTCAGCGAGGATCTGCAAGAAGATGGGTTTAACATCGCAGGCCAGATTCAGGTTGGCATGATGGTCGAAGTCCCAGCCGCCGTACTTATGCTGGAGCACTTTGTCCGCGAGGTCGACTTCATCAGCTTGGGTACTAACGACTTGACGCAATATACGCTGGCCGTAGATCGCAGCAATGAATACGTGGCGGACTTGTATACCGCAGTTGATCCGGCGGTTCTGCGATTGATCAAGACCACGGTTGATGTTGCAGCGCAATACCAAGTCGATTTGAGCGTTTGCGGGGAAATGAGTTCCACTCCCGCCTACGCGTTGCTGCTGGTCGGTTTTGGTGTGCGCACTCTATCGGCTCCACCAGCGGCGATTCCGCAGTTGAAACAAGCTTTGCGATCAGTAACGGTGGACGACTGTCAATTCATGGCCAAGCGCGCGATGGAACTGGAAACTGCTCGCGAAGTAGATGCGTTTTTGAATGGTCATTTCGCTACGTTGTTGCCAGACATGGCTTTGGGAGTTTGAGCCTTGCACAAGACTCGCCTGCGCATTCGCTTTACTAAGACGGGAGATTTGCGGTGGATCAGCCATCGCGATCTGGCCAGGTTATGGGAGCGGTTGCTCAGGCGTTCTAACTTGGAATTGGCCTTCAGTCAGGGCTTTCATCCCAAACCAAAAATCAGTTTTCCTTCGGCGCTAGCACTGGGAATCGAAGCCTTTGATGAGGTCGTCGAATTGGAGCTGGAGGGAGAATTTGAGCTCGAAGATGTGCGCCAACGCATTGATCGAGAGTTACCAATTGGCATGCAACTGCTATCGATCGAGATCATGCCCGTAGGAGCTCCCAAAGCCCAAGTTGTCGCCAACAAGTTTCGCGTGGAGTTACCCAACGATTATCGCGAAGCAACTTGTCGGCAAATCGAATCTGTGCTCGCGCAACCTCAGTTAGAGGTCGTGCGCGAAGGCAAGTCCATTATCGCCAGTACGCTCTCACCGCATTTCAACCTGTATGTCGATGATGGCTGGTTGTACTTCATGTTGCCCTTCACTCGCGATGGATCGTTGCGTCCCTCCGAGTTGCTCGACTGTGTCGGGTTGGGAGATTTGCTCGAGCAAGGGGCCGTATTGCAACGTATAGAAGTAGTTTTAGAAACGGTGGCTCGCGCTGGCACTAACGATCTGTCAGCAGATTCCGGTGAACGGGAAGACGCCTCGCATGATGCCGCCATGGATAATCAAAGTTACTGAATAGGAAACTGTTTTCATGCGCAAAGAAATGTTGATCAACGTCTCGCAGGCCGAAGAATGCCGCATTGCCATTCTCGAAGATGGTACCCTCGAAGAACTCTACATCGAACGAGCCAGCGCGAATAATTATGTGGGCAATATCTACAAGGGTCGCATCGTCAATCTCGAACCCAGCATCCAAGCGGCATTCGTGGACTTTGGTGTCGGCCGTAATGGGTTTCTGCATATCAGCGACGTCGAAGCCCAGTATTTTCGTCAGGCCGGTTACGATCCCGATGAAATCATGGACGGCAACTATCCGGGCGCAGATATCGATGACGGATCTGAAGAGGAAAGCCACGAGCGCCCACAGCGCCGCAACCCGCGCACGAATCGCCCGCGCTTCAAACCGCCGATCCAGGAGATCTTTCGCCGCGGCGATGAAGTCATGGTACAAGTCATCAAGGAGGGCATCGGTTCGAAGGGGCCGACACTGTCCACCTACATCAGCATTCCTGGTCGCTATTTGGTGCTGATGCCCGCGCTGGGTCGCGTCGGCGTCAGTCGTAAAATCGAAGATGAACAACAACGCCGCGTCTTGCGTCAGACATTGTTGGATCTTAATCCACCCAAGGGCTTAGGATTCATCGTTCGCACCGCCGGACAAGATCGTTCGCGCCTCGAATTATCGCGCGATATGGCATATCTGCTGAGACTGTGGAAAGTAATCGCGCGGCGCGTCAAGAACACTGGGTCGCCTTCGGACATCTACGAAGAAAGCGACATGATCATCAGAACGATACGCGACATATTCTCGGAAGACATCGATGCCATCGTGGTTGACAACAAAGCCGCACACGACCGCGCCAAAGAATTCTTGCAATTGGTAATGCCACGCTATGTCAGCCGTCTACAATTGTATGACGGTCGTGAACCGCTGTTTTACAAATACAATCTCGAGAAGGAAATCGCCCGAATTCAACAGCGCGTCGTGCCGCTAAAAGGCGGCGGTTCCATCGTGATCGATTCGACCGAGGCGCTGGTGGCGATCGACGTCAACAGTGGCAGTTTTCGCTCGGAAGCATCTGCGGAGGATAACGCGTTTCAACTGAATATGTCTGCCTCCAAAGAAATTGCTCGCCAACTGCGTCTGCGCGATCTCGGCGGAGTCATCGTCAATGACTTTATCGATATGCGCCGCGATACCCATCGACGCAAAGTCGAACGTTCGCTGCGCGACGCAATGCGCCGCGACCGAGCGCGCACGAAAATTTTGCGCACCAGTCCGTTTGGGCTGATTGAAATGACGCGTCAGAGAATTCGCCCCAGTCTGAAGCGCAGCGTCTATGAGGACTGCCCGTGTTGCCAGGGACGTGGAGTCGTCAAGACCGGTGAAAGCATGTCCATCGAGGTCGTGCGTATACTGACCATGGCCTGTCATACACCGAAGGTTAGCCGCATTTCGATTCGCGTCAACGAAAAAGTGGCCGCGTTTTTGAACAACAATAAACGACGAGCGATCATTCAAATAGAAGAGGAATCGAAAACTTCGGTGCAGATACTAGGGAGTGAATCTCTGTACCCGGAGCATTTCGAAGTCGATTGCCGCGACGCAGATGGCAACACAGTCCACTTGGCCTTCCTAGACGAAAAGTAGAGTGCAACTCGGCGATAAAAATCGGTTAACGCCGCATTTGCACTTGGTGATGAGTTGGAGATTCGCTTGAGAACGATCCTGGTCACCGGCGCCGCCGGTTTTATCGGATACCATTTGTCCAAGCGATTCTTGGGCAGCGCTTGGCAAGTCGTTGGCTTGGATAATCTCAACGACTACTACTCGGTCCAGCTCAAACGCGATCGTTTGGCGCAGTTGTGTGCTGACACCAATTTCACGTTCCTGGAAGGAAATATCGCTGATCGGACTTATGTCCAGCGAGTCTTTGGCGAACACCGGTTCGACCGTGTCGTGCATTTAGCAGCACAGGCGGGAGTGCGTTATTCGCTGACTCACCCCGAAGCTTATGTCGATAGCAACTTAGTGGGTTTTCTCACCATCCTAGAGGGCTGCCGGCATCAACAAGTCGAGCATCTCGTTTTCGCGAGCAGTAGCAGTGTCTACGGTTCGAACAAGCAGCAGCCTTTTTCGGTGCTTCACAATGTCGATCATCCGGTCAGCCTATACGCTGCCACGAAAAAAGCCAACGAACTGATGG
>SYJV01000044.1 GCA_005798335.1 Planctomycetaceae bacterium
ATCGCGTCACCTACCTACTCCAAGCAATCCGTGTACCATTTGCTGCTACACGCATTTCTCAACGAATTCCCGCAAATATGCCGCCTTCTCCAATTCCATTTCTTGCAATCACGCAGAAAATTGTGGGTAATACAGAGGCTCTACGCTTATCACTGCATCATGCTCAGCCTGCTGCTGTCGGTGGCGATAATGAACGTGGACGGATTCCGGATTCCGTGGAAACATGCCACCGCCCTCTTGTTCGGTTTTGGATTGTTGTCGATAGCTTTTCCGACATTGCATCCGGTTCCAGCTCCCTATGTACCGCCCATTGCAACCGGTCTTGTCGGCGCCGTGGTTGGCGGCTGCTTGGGTTGGATGATGCAAGTCTCTTTTCCAGTATCTCGACAGACGATTGTATCTCGACAGACGATTGCTGCGGCGCAAGTGACTGGAGTCGACACGGAAACGGAACCCACAAGCACGCTGGTTTCGAGCGCTACAGAGAATCACGATCAGACAACAAGATACGGACAGCCCGCAATGGTTTCAGCCTTTCATGCCGATTCCGCCTTTGGCATGGCACTCCTCGGGCTTTCACTTGGGCCGTACGCAGCCTTGACGGTTTCGGCATTAATGCTGCCAGTATTCGTAGCGTACTGTTGTATTGGCTGGGTTCGCAAAAGGCCAATCACCCTATTCCTGTTCGGATCCGCCTTGGCACACCAGTTATTGTGGGACCAATTCCATCGGTTGATTGAATACAAACAATAGAACAATAGTGCCATCCACTTTATTGATGGCTTGCAAGACAGTGCTTCTGTGGGGCGAAGTTGTTTGGCGTGCGGCTTGATCGAAGTAACGGTCGCGCAAGGCATTCCCATCCAATCAACTACCGCGGCATTGTCCAGTTTAGAATTGTCTCAGGTGCAACCAATCGTCCACGATTCGAGCACGCTGGATCGACGCATTGTACACGCTTGTAAAGCAAGTGGATTGGACCAACAAAAGTAAAGATGCGATGGTGCTCATGCTTGCGAACATGCATCCGCCCACTACAATCGCCGCACCACGGATTCTCGACGTCCAAGACAACATCCGTCCAAGCCAAATCCTTTGGCCAACTTCTTGACATTAGCTTGCCTCCTTGCAAGAAAGCACAAGCTTACACTCAACGCTATAATTCCTCCAATCTCAATCCCACCGTTGAATCGGGTGATTGAAATTTTTGGGTAGCGGAAGTCGTGAGACTTCCGCGTTCAGACGAATTGCAAGTCTCACGACTTCCGCTACCCCAAAAATTTAATTGTGACGGTCCACTAGCGATTGGCGTCGTTATCGCGATTGTCGACTGATGTTGTGGTATGTGGAATCAATTCGAGGCGCGAAAGAGGTTGGACATCCGATTCGATGGTTACACCAGCGGCGAACAGGGAATCGGTGTGCGCTCCGTCAGTGGCCGGGCTAGGACGGCTAGGACTGCTCTGTCCTTCTGAGTCGTAGGTAGTCAATTGCGATGAGGCGAAATCGTCGGAGTTGCTCCAAATGGACTCGTGGACTGACTCCGCGAGGTCTACCAGCATTCTGTCCGATGCAACAGGATGTTCGTCCAAAGGCGAACTCCCGTCGCGACCAATGGCCAGAAAAGATTTGCCGCGCAACTTTCTTAGACGCTTTGCTCGATCGGACAAGGGGTTCGAAGAGTCACTGAGTTCGTTTCGGCTACGTGAGTCAGTGCTGAGCATGGAGTGTTTAATGCGATCAGAGTCTCGGACTTTCTTCCGTACCTCGCGTTCTGACCGCCAGTCGCCGACCGATCGCGAAAGCTCGACCAGTCCGTGATCCCACGTCCCGCGCAGAGTCTGCAAAATCGCGGAGGACGATTCCTGTCGAGTACCGTCCATAGGAATATCCGGAATGACATCTTTGGTATTTGTCTCGACTGTGACATCGCGAGGCGGCAAGGTTAGATGGGCTTGGATTTCCGAAATTGACTGTGTCAACGGATCGACGCTTTGGCGATGCAATTGACTCTCCAAACGAACCATAGAACGGATCTCGGGGGCAGATTGATGGTTGGAGGGCGATGAGGCCGGCTTTGACTCCAAGGAAATGGGAATAATTAAGTTGACTTGGGAAGTCGAAGTTGCGAGAGTGGACGGCGGCAAGTTGATCGGTTCCGGTTGGTTGATTGCCGAACTGTTTGGGGGCGAAGTCGTCACGACAGAAGCGGTGGGAGATCCGGCAGAAACTTGAATCGAGGCACCTGAGAACTGAATTGCGCTTCTCGGAACAGGCTCGTTAGTTCCGTAGAGCAAGGTGGCACTAGTAATGGAATTGAGAGTTGGGAGAGTTTGCAGCGAAAATGTGCCCGGAGTCGTGGCAGTTAGAGGAACAGTGGCCAACAGCGACGTTTCGCGTCTGGGAGGTACCAGCAAGCTCGCCATGCCGCCGATCGACTCGGCATCGGATTCTTGAATTCCGATGAAGTCGTCGCCAAACACAATCTCCGAGTCCGACTGAAGACCTTCTCGATCAAAGCCCAACCCCGTGAAACCGGCAAAAACTCCAAGCGGCTCGGGTCGCAAGTCAGACACCAGGAGCTTTGCGAAAAACTGATCGCCAACGCGAACTTCGGAAATCGGTTGGCCAAGTCTATCCGTTAGTTCGATGTGGTATCGCACGCTGGTCGCAGAGACTGGTTGGTCGCCAGCGATATCTACAGCCATGAGGCAACGCGATTCCAAACGCTCGACCTGCAGTCTGCGGAAACGTGCCACGGAACCTACACTGGACATCGGTCACCTGCTTTGATCTAAGAGTATCTGCTGCAGTCGTGCAACGCGATCGGCTTCGTGATTGAGGTTGGCCGCGACCAAAGCGCGATGAAGACTGCCGTAGCTTCGGCTGAGCATATCGCGGACACTGGCCGATTGCGGCGATTTTTCAAGAGCCCGCTGCTGGAAGGCGATTGCTTCGCGGTAGAGGTCGAGTGCATTTTGCTGGCCTCGGTGGTCTAAGATGGTCGCCAAGTTGCATAGAGCACCGCCGAGCGTATTTTGGTACGCCAAGTTGTCAGGATATTCGGCCACCAATTCTCGCAGTTGGTCGCAAGCGGTCTGGATCGACCGACGAGCGTCGCCGATTCGCCCCGATTCGTGAGCCACGCGACCGGAGTTGTTGTGAGCCGCCGCAAGTTCGGCTCGGAAGGCCACGACTCCGGGCCAATGACGGCAAAGTCTCTGATAAGCTGCAACAACTTTCTCGTACGCCTCTGACGATTCAACCAAGCGGTTCTTGACTCTCAGAACGGCGGCGCGGTTGTTCCAGCACACAGCCAAGTCAGCTTCACAGGCTGCTTCTCCGTCGGAGTTCACCAGTGGTTGTAAGGCACTGATCGCATCGGCGCTCCACATCGCGGCTTCGTCAGGCACTGATTCGATCAGCAGAAAACAATTGTTGTTGCAACGCAGTGCAAGGTCGCGTCGCAAATCCTGTCGATCAGGAAAGCGAGTCACAAGTTGATTCAGCAAATCGGCCGACAATCGCAAGTGCGAACTGGCTGCTGCCACGTCGCCAGACTCCCAAAGAATCTGACCCAGATTGCCGTATGTCCGGGCCAAGTCGCACTCCGCATCCACATCGCGATCGCGGCCATCCGCCAACTTTTGTCCAAGCGTCAGAGCGTTTTCGAGCAAGTGAGTGGCCTTTGCCAGATTTCCCTCCTGGGCGTAGAGCATGGCCAGGTTATTCTTGCAGCGCGCCAGTGCGAGGAGATGATCGCGGGCACTCGCCCTGTCGAGCTTGCTTCGATGATCGAGTTCATGCGTCGCGAATGGTTCGAGCATGCGAATGGCCGCTTCGTAGTCCGCGATGGCGTTGGCAAACTGGCCCAACTGTTCCAGCAATTCCGCGCGCTTGCCATGGGCCAGCGCCAAATCGGTCTGCAACTTGGGCTGTGAGCCAACTTCTTCAATGAACTCTTCATAAAAGCGGATGGCGTCCAGCAACAATTCGCGTCGAATCGGCTCGGCTTGCGGGATATCGGCCAGCCGCTCGGCGGCCAGCATTCCAAAGTGATTCACTGCTGAGTGTGCTTTGTACAGACTCCCTTGCGCCTGCTGCAGTGCCAGTTCGGTCTTGGCGGCCTGTCGGGCGATCAGAATGGATGCCACGCTAGAGAGAATCGCAACAAACGCCAGTACCAGAGTGGCAACGGAGACGAGTACGCGATGGCGACCAATCCAGCGCGACGCGCGATCGGCCAGCGTGGGGCGCTTGGCCAGTGTGGGGCGTCCACTGAGAAATCGTCGCAGGTCTTCGGCCAATTCAGAGGCCGATTGGTATCTCCGCGAGTGATACTTCGACAGAGCTTTCAGCAACACGTTTTCAAGATCAGCAGGGATCGCGGGGTTCAGTCTGCGCGGTGGCATGGGATCATCGTGCTCCAACATCCGCAAGTACTGCTCGCGGCTTTCGGCATCGAAGACTCGATGAAGCGTGGCCAATTCGTACAGCGTTACGCCGAGCGAGTAGATGTCGCTGCGATGGTCGACGTGATCGCCACGACCTGCCGCCTGTTCAGGGCTCATGTAACGGACGGTACCGATGACCGCTCCGGTCAGAGTCACGTCTAAGTCCTTCTGGCATCGCGCCAACCCAAAATCGGTGATCCACAAGTCACCTTGTCGGTCGATCAACAGATTCGATGGCTTGATGTCGCGGTGAATGATGCCGAACTCGTGAGCGTGTTGAAGTCCTTCGGCGGCTTGCACTCCCAATCGCGCGACACCGCGCAGGAATTCGCGATTTCGGACCGTTTGGTTGGTGCAAAATCCCGACGACGTCGAGCCGAACAGACGCTTGGGTCGCGATTGAAGTGCGTTCGGGGGATCGAGGGCTTTTAATTCGTCGATTACATGGTCGAGCGGTTGGCCCTCAATTAACTGCATCGAATAGTAATGGATGCCACGCTCGCATCCGACCGCGAAGACTGGGACTATGTTCGGATGGTGGAGTTGCGCGGCAGCTTGAGCTTCGATAGAGAATCGAGTGACTTGTTTCCGATCGAGCATCGAGGCGAACGGCAGTACTTTGAGCGCGACGCGACGCCCCAGCGAATTTTGTTTGGCTTCATAGACGACTCCCATGCCACCGCGCCCAATTTCGCGCACGATTTCATAGTCGCCGAATACCGGGTAGGGCTGGGCAACGTTTGCATCGGCACTTGGCAATTCGTGAGCCTCAGTTGCGAAGGCTCGCAGCATTTCCAGTCCTCGCAAATGCTCGCGCAGGACGCCCGACAGTTCGGGATACTGTGCGAGCCAAGCCTCTTGGTCGACTGGGACGCCTCGCTCAACTTTTTCCAAGAATTCTTCGATCAACTGCGCGACAATCGAGTCCTCACAGGTGTTGGAGGTTCCACACGCGGACGGTTCGCAGCAGGAATCGAATGGTTTCTGCATGCTCACACCAGTCCGTTGGCGTGCATGCGCTGGCGAAGAGCCTCGATGGCACGCATCCACAGCATTCGCACAGCGCCATGAGATCGTCCGAGTCTCTCGGCGACTTCTGGAAAGGGGAGTCCCTCGACGTGTCGCAGCATGAGGACTTCGCGGTAGTCTTCCGGGAGCGACGCAAGGAGGTCCGCAATCACTACCGCCTGCTCGCGCTGATCGAAATGACTGGACGGGGACGGATTCTTTGCCTGTAGAACGGATTTCAGGTGGGCTGTCGAACGATCCAACGATGCACAAATGTCGTCCAACGAAACTTCGCGTCGAATATCACGCTTGCCTGCTCCGAGGTTTCGTTCGCACAATCGAGCCAGTCGAGTGGCCAAGACCCTGCGCAGCCAGGCCAGAAGCTCGGCCTCACTTGTTCCTCGAAACTGTGGAAATGACTCGCACGCCTGTGCAAAGGTCTCCTGCACAACGTCGGATGGGCTGGCACGCAACGCTAACCTGCCGCGAATTCGCGATGAGGCCAACATGTATAGGTAGTTTCGATAGCTGTCCAGCAACGTGCCCAGAGCTGCCGATTGGCCCGCGCGCGCGTGAAGCAGAAGTTGATGCGCCGACGAACGTGCATTGTCAGTCATGAGTAGCATGATCTCTTGGAGGTCCCCCTGCAACTAGTTGACCAGCGCCATTGGCTCAAGTCCACGATTCATTAGGCTTGGCAATAGTCTGACCGTCAATCCAACTTAGAGCAAGGAACGATTCTATTGGCGGCTGTCACGCAGAATTCTTCGACTATTCGGCAGAATCGGAATTACTAGCCCGAAGCGCAAGCGAGTGAATCCGCGAAAGTTCACTGATTCGCTCGCTGGCGCTTCGGGCTGGTATTGACATACATTTAGTGACAATACCGTTCAACGAACGTGGGATAAGCTTCCAGCTTGTCAATATCTTGTGCAAGCAATGGCGAAACTCCGCTACAGGTTGACAAGCTGGAAGCGCTGGAAGCTTATCCCACGTTCGTTGAACGGTATTGCCCTTAGTTAGTGATGTCCAGCAAGTCCCTCTCTCTCTAGAGGCTATCTGGAAATTGGGGGGAGACTGAGTGGCTTGGCTCGTCAAGCTCTTGTCCAGTGCCAAGCGTCCGTCCGATTGCTTTTGTCGATCCACGCTTGCTTCGAGGCGCGATTTGGTGGTGGAGGCCCGTCGGACGTAACTTTTGTTGGACCTGCTCGCGAGCGAGTGTGTCGGCTTCAATACCGAGGAGCTGAAATACTGCATCGCCTGGCTTGACGGATGGACTGGCCGCCTCGACCTTTAGCAGCATGCCCGTGTCAATGGCAGGACACGCTGAAAAGTCTTCATTTCGATTTTCAAGCGGTAAGCTGACCGGTGGCTCCTCCGCGACAAAGTTACGCGTTGTTGCCATGAGTTCGTCGACGGCCTGGGGTTGTGATTCGGCGGCTGAGTCGATTGGAGTTACATTGTCTTCACCGCTGGCGGTCTTGATACCAGTGTGAGTATTGATGTAATTGACTACCAGCAACTCGTCCAAAGGCGTATGGAATCCGTCGCCGTTGGTGTCAACAAAAATTGCCTTGCCATCTTGCATCGCATCCGCGGCCGAGAGTTTTCCTGGTCCACGTTTGTTCAGTTGGTTGATGCCGATCAACGCGTCCATTGGCGTAACCGAACCGTTGGCGTCTCGATCCTGCGGAAGCGATTTGTTTTGCCAACGGCTTGGCTGGTCATCCCCCTCTCCCTCGACTTTCAAATCGGTCGCAGTAAAAGCTATGCGACTGGCAGGGATCTTGACCATCCCACCGCCGTAATTGACCTGGTCGGGATCGGCTGGGTTATTAGTACCGTACAGCAGAACGTAGTGGTTTGGGATAAGGTCGGCCGCGTTGGTGGTCAGTTCGAAGTTCCCTGCTGCAGTCGCTTTGAACTTGATGCTGCCGAGCGACATTTTGCCACCTCCCACTGGAGTCAGGCTAGCGGAAAAGCCACCGAATTCGTCAAGCAATCCTGCCACAGACGAATCGCCACTGGCACCGGACGAGTATCGATCGCTCGGCACAAACTCCGCCTGACGCGACGCCATTTCCTGGGAATAGTTCATGTCGGCGTAAAATGCAAACACACCTTGTGGGTCGCTGCGTAGGTCTTCGATAACGAACTGGATCTGGAATTCGCTGCCGACATCAATGGTCTCGATCGGCTGGCCCTGCATGTCGAGCGCGACAAGAGTTAGTGCGACAAGTGGACCGAACGCTGGTGACGCAGTGGACGGGATTGACGCCGCCTTGCTCGCCGTCGAATCGTTTGCTGGAATCATCGCTGGCAATGTTGTCAATGCAAGATGATCGCGCTGCACGGCAACTGGCTGGCCCGAACCATCCTCCGCAAGGAAGTTGACGATCGTTATTTCGTCGAGCGGAGTGACAAAGCCGTCTCCATTGACGTCGAATTGAGCGTCATTGTCGAATCGCAAGAGTTCATCATGCACTGCATTTGCGTCCAATAGTGACACAAAGCCATCCTCGTTTACGTCCAGTCGACCTGCATCGATCGCTGGCGGCCGGTTAGCGCCAGGGTTGATCAGCATTTCGAGGTAAGAATAATCTTGAGTTACGTCTGCGGACATTGCTAATCGAGTTTCCAGTGACTCAGTCCGCAGAACTCTGGTAAAACGTTTCGGTCGAGTTGATTGCGCGCCGCTCTGATTGAATCGCAGGCCGGCTAGTACAGCAAATGTCATGATCAGAATCTCGCTTCACGTGAAAAGTTGAACGGTATGCCAAGTTGTCGAACTTATTGCCTACCACGTAAAGAACGAACAAACTGGTGGACTGTCACGCGATTCCAGGGACCGGCACTTCGGAAATCGGAATAGGCGACGGGTTTGCATCCACCGCAATCACTGATTGAATTGCCGCGATGAGCTATCTAATTGGACAGCGAAACTTTCATTTGCAGTGGAAAGAACAAGTCGTTGCAGCGAAATCGTTTAACCCGCAGCCGCTAGGC
>SYJV01000418.1 GCA_005798335.1 Planctomycetaceae bacterium
CTTGTATTGGTAAGAACCATTCTGCCGCACTTGAGCTTTAAGACGAGAATATCAGTTTTCCAACGGCCAAATCCACAAGTCCACCAAACATGTGTCGAACTGCTGTGGGCAGACCGTCGGCCCCTGTTGAAAGGCAAATAAATCGTAAGAGGTTGGATAAACCGAACGTTGTTAACGGGTACCGGTGGCACACCAGATTCCAGCATTGACATTCCGACTTGGCTGGCCGCGGGCTCCGGCGATGGTCATGACGCTTGGAATGTCGGTGATCACTAGCCGCAAGGACGTGGCACACACTTGTGCGGAACACTACTTTGAACGTAAGGCCTCAGTGATCGATTTGGCGACTTGTTGAGCAAGTACTTTGGAGCCTGCGGGAGTGAAATGCACGTTCTTTGGAATCTGAATTTCGCTCAGTTGCGGTGATGCGAAAGCAAACAAATCGTCGATTGCGATTCCGTGCTTGCGCATGACTCGTTCGGCAATTTGATTGTAGCGCGGCGGATCTTCGGTGGTGCGCCCGGTAGTTTCCGCAACCACAGGCGTCGTGCTGCACCAGATCAGTTTAGCTTTGGTGGTCTTAAGTTTGGCGACGATCTTTTCAAGATTCGATTCGTACTGATCCAAAGGAACCAGGAAACCGCTCCCGGGCGTGTCTGTCGGTACGATTAGGTTCGACCCTGGTTTCACGTACTTTAGATCGTGCAAGCCAAAATTAAAGTGAATTACGTCCCAGGGTTTTTCACCTAGCCACGATTCCAGCTTGGCCACGCCTGTATTTGTCGATGAACAGTTTTCGGTAGGGCGATGGACATTGGCGGCACCTTTCAATTGTTCGCGAACGGCCAGTGTATACCCAATAGAGATCGAATCGCCAATCAATAGTACTCGCGGTAGGCCAGGTTGGTCCTCGATTGGCATCATCGCTGGATTGGCGTTTTTCTTCTTCTGTCCGATAGCAACGTTGGCAACCATTGCCAGTACAGCACATAGGATCATCAGACGTTTGAGCATGGCAGATATCACTTCAGTTCGAGATCTTTGACGGACGGTGCTTCGGCGACGACATGCGTCAGTGCGGATGTGGTTTCGTTTTCGTAGTTCGCGGGCAACGAGTTCTTGGGGGGCGGAGTAGGACGAACCGAAGGATCATTGTAGATTTTTTGTTCTTCTTCGTAGGTCAAATTACGGCTGTCCGTGGTCGCTTCCGACTTGGGCATGTTGTACTTCATAACCTTGATTCGATAATTGCCCGGCCGAGCTCCATCGCCAGCGACGAAAGTGGTTAGGTTGTAAACACCATTAGCGTCCGTTTCGGCTGACGCGGATTCTCCTGGTCCATCCGGAACAAAGATCACCGATGCTTTATCCACCGACTCGCCTTTCCATGTCACCTTTCCAGTCACTGGATAAGTGGGCGGACGCGAATCGCCCCCGCAGCCGATAAACGGCAACGCAAGGCCGAATACTAAGCATGCCTGAATTCGCAGAAGTAATTTGGTTTGCATCGATCCTACACCTTAGTTGTCGTACGCCGAAACTTCTCCGCCACTGATCGAACCCAGCGAGCCCCAAACACCGTAATTGCTCGGTCCCGACTGCAACTGTCGCACTCCGAGGTTTCCGGTATCGATGGTATTGGCGATAAACCGCACCGAGCCGTCGCAAAAGACTGCATTGACTCCACCGGTGTGATTGCTTTGAGGTGGAAAAGTTAAATTATCTTGGTCACCAAAATCACCCGCCTCGGCACAGGCTGGTGAATTGGGAGGTAGAACTGTATTAAAAGTACACAATGCTGCTGGACCATCGGTCCAGTTGAAACCGCGGCGTCCATGTACGACAGAACCTGCCAGGTAGTATTGTCCATCGGATCTTGTTCGACATAGCGCCGGAGAATTGACGATTCCCAAAACGTCTCGGACGTACGCTTGATTAATGCGAATCTGACGAGCTTGCGCGACGAAACCGAATTGGCCGCCATTACCGGTTGGTAGGTTGGACGTAATCTCGCTGAGCGCCAATGTGTTACTGGTACCGTCGGACATGTCGCCAAAGCGGCGCGTCAGAAAGCGGCCGAAAACACCTCGGTTGTTCAACAGAGAATTCATGCCCTCGACCTGATCACCTTGGCAGAACACGTAACTGTGACTTTTGCCGGTAGTAGCGCCACCATCGGAAGGGCATTTCATTGTGGCAGGCGGCGTGTTCCAAGGTGCCCAATTCTGATCGCCACGAGGCCCACCAGGCGCGCCAGTGGCATTTCCCGCCTGGATTAGGTTGTACATGTTTCCTTGTTCAAAGAACGACAACAGGCCAATGAAACCATTGATGCGACCAGAATTGTGCATCTGATTGTTAACGTTAGTGGTTACAGACTGGCCTGGCGAACCCGTTGTACCACCACGACGATAGGGAAATGACTTGTATGTGTCCGCGTAGTTGTGCAGCGCGAGTCCAAGTTGCTTGAGATTGTTCGAGCATTGCATTCTGCGAGCGGCCTCGCGCGCCGCCTGAACCGCAGGCAGCAGTAATCCGACCAGAACACCGATAATCGCGATGACGACCAGCAACTCGACTAAGGTAAATCCTCTTGAGCGTTTCATAATTTCAAGACCTCTGAGAAAAGATTAATGAAGGAATCTGATTGAACTATCCCTACGATCAGTGAATCTACGATACGTTTCCTACTCGCCTTTGTCCATTGTCTGGGCGGTCGGAAAAAAAGATACTGCATTCGATTCCCGTTAAGTTTCGCTTGGCGCCAGAAATTAGGCGAGCGGCAGATGGGAATTTACCCATACAAGCCCGACGCACAAACGAGTGAGGGCATGGATTGACGCGTGCCTGGATTGACGCACTCGCTTGCTCGTCGGGCTCATAATGGTAAATTCCCATTTGCCGGTCGCCTTATAGGGGATTTCGCCGGTTGGAACGTGTGCGTCGGTCGCTTGACGGGTTTCGAGAGTGGGCGGATACTGCTTCGTTTGCAAAAACCTCCACTGCCCGGAGGGGCTGTTGTTGGAACCCCGGAACCGTACGCCGAGGTTCATCGGCAGTTCATAATTGCTAGGAGACCGTCGGCGTGCCTGCTGCTTGTGTGATTGGTTTGCAATGGGGTGACGAAGCCAAGGGAAAGCTAGTGGATTTGCTGGCCCCTGAGCATGATTGCGTGGTCCGTTATCAAGGTGGCGCGAATGCGGGACACACGGTCGTCAGTGGAGATCAAGTTTATAAACTGCATCATGTTCCCAGCGGCATTCTCCATCCCAGCGTGATGAATCTAATTACTCCCGGAGTCGTAATTGAACCTTCGACGTTGCTTAAGGAGCTGACCGGCCTGGAGGCGCGTGGCGTTAATCCGCGAAAGAATTTGCAGATCAGCGAGCGCGCTCACTTGGTGATGCCGTGGCATCTGCTGGAAGATCAGTTGCTCAACGGTTTGGTAGTTCAAGGTGAGAATATTGGCACGACGCTTCGGGGAATTGGCCCTTGTTATCGCGATAAGGTCGGGCGGACGTTCGCTGTGCGAATGACTGATTTGCTGCAAGACGATTTGCCAGCGCGATTGGGAACCATCGTTGCTGCGAAACAAACCATGTTGGCTGGTATGGGTGGCAAAGAACTGGCCGATCAACTTTCGTCCGATAAGGTGATCGAATTGGCGGCAGGGTGGGCCGAACAGCTCGGGCCGCTAGTCGGTGACACTACCAATTATTTGCTCGATCAACTGGACGCTGGAAAGCGACTATTAATGGAAGGTGCGCAAGGTTCGTTGTTGGATATCGACCATGGAACGTATCCGTTTGTCACCAGCAGCAATGCATCGGGAGTGGGAATCTCAGGTGGATCGGGAGTTCCTGCTAAATGGATTAAGCGCGTCATCGGAGTGACCAAAGCCTATTCAACGCGGGTCGGTGGCGGACCATTTCCAACTGAGCTCACCTGCGAGACCGGGCAGAAAATTCGCGAAATCGGGCGCGAGTACGGCACGACCACTGGTCGCCCCAGGCGCTGCGGTTGGTTCGATGCAGTAGCGGTGCGTTATACAGCGCGGTTGAGCGGCGTCGATGCCATATCATTAATGATGATGGATGTGCTGGGTCATTTTGAAAAGCTGCACGTTTGTGTGGCGTATGATATTGATGGCCAACGCGTCGATCGATTCCCCTGTAGCGCTAGTGCATTGCGTCGAGCCAAGCCGATTTATGAAACAATGGAAGGTTGGAAAGCTGACGTAACAGGTGCGCGACATCTTGGCGAACTCCCCAGTCAGGCACTGCGCTACATTGAGCGCATCAGCCAACTGATAGGCGTGCCCGTGAAAATCGTTTCTGTGGGACCGGACCGTCGCCAGACCATTTTTGCTGACAAAGACAAACTATTGTCGCTGGTGGATTAGTCAATTGAACGCATTTGCGAACTGTCGGGATCCATGAACTTCGACGCTAACTTTGACCCAGAATCGCTGCCCGACGTTCCGCTGGAGCGCCGTCCCAAACATATTGCGGTGATTATGGATGGCAACGGGCGCTGGGCTCAACAACGGAAACTGCCGCGAATCGAAGGGCATCGACTGGGCGTGGAAGCCGTCCGTCGAACTATGGAAGCTTGTCAAGGCTTGGGCATCCAGGCCCTGACGCTTTATTGCTTGAGCAGCGAGAATTGGAAGCGCCCTCAGGAGGAATTGGACTTCCTCATGCATTTGTTAAAAGCTTACCTGATTGCCGAGCGTAGCAATTTGGCCGCTAGAAATTTGCAACTGAGAATAATCGGCCGTCGCGATCGCATGCCTGAAGAAGTGCAGCATGAAATGGATCGAACGATCGAAGCCTGCCAGAAAAACACCAGCATGACGCTATGCTTGGCCATCAACTACGGATCTCGCAGCGAAATAGTCGATGCAATGCGGGCAATCGCGAGCCGAGTGCAAGCGGGCCAATTACAAATAGACGAGATTGACGAAGTTGATATCGACCAACACCTTTATACTGTTGGATTGCCTGAACCTGATTTGTTAATTCGTACCAGTGGCGAAATGCGCATCAGCAATTTCCTGTTGTGGCAGATTAGCTACGCGGAGCTGTGGGTTACTGAAACCCATTGGCCCGATTTCGGTCGCGAACATTTGGAAATGGCGATTCGCGAATTCGCCAATCGTCAACGAAGATTCGGTGGCTTGTGCTAAGGCGAGCGGCAGAAGATTTTTTACCAAAACAAGCCCGACTCGCGAGCGAGTGCACCGTTCCTGGCACTCACTCGTTTGCGCGTAGAGCTTTTATTCGCGCATTCGAGATGCTTAGAACCCCGGAACATATTGGCTGGTAATCACATTCGCTCATGCTACGTCTTCGACTACTTTCGGCAGCAATTATCATCTCGGGTTCGCTTGTTTGCGTGGCATTAGACGCTAATTGGGATTTAGCGGGATGCAAAGGACTGTGGATGGCGTGCCTAGCGGTCTATTTGATGTTCGGTAGCGCAATTGAATGTACTGGATTGTTGGCCAAGCATGAGTTGAAATTCCCCGCAGCACCTGGCTTAATGGGCTGCTTAGGAATCATGGTGGCAGCGCTGATACCCATGTTGTGGCCGATCGGTGGCGCTGCTTATCCTCCGGATTGTCTATTAGGTGAATTGGGCTGGCCATTAACGGCTACAGCATGCGCGCTGCTGGGCTGTTTTATTTGGTTCATGCGACACTATACGGCGAATTCAAACGCCATGTTACAAGCGATGGTTGCGGGTTGGGTCGCAGCATATTTCGGCATCAGCTTTTCATTCTGGTTGGCGCTGCGATTGATTGGGGATTCAGGTTGGGGATTGACGCTGGCTGTCGGCATGATCGTGATTACCAAGTTCAGCGATGCGGGAGCCTACTTCGCAGGTCGATCGTTGGGCCGAACAAATCTGTGTCCTCAGGTCAGCCCGGGAAAGACCGTCGAAGGCTTGTGTGGTGGAATTATCACTGCGATCATTGCCGCAATTATTTACTTTGATTGGTTTGCAAGTTCATTATTTGGCGGTGACCGGGTAAGTGTCGATTGGTTCGGATGTGCAATCATGGGAATCGGCCTGACGCTTGCCGGGTTAGTTGGCGATCTGAGCCAGTCGATGGTAAAGCGCGAGGTTGGGGCCAAAGACAGTGGACGATTGCTACCAGGATTGGGAGGGCTTTGGGATGTGACTGATTCGCTGTTACCCGCCGGTGTTGTTGGTTACATTCTTGTGGTAGCGGGAATCGTCAGTGGACCAGGTCAGTGAATTTCTTCAAACTTCGATCACTCACAATCGCCCAGTTTGCTCTACAATGAATTAACTGCGGTCACTACGACTTAGTTCGGTCACTTGATGATTAGCCGCGGCAAAAAGGGTAGCAAGCAATTTCATGGAAGCTCTCGGATGTCGGAAGCAACTCTCGTACTAGCCGATCCATCGATCGTGCTTAGCGTATTCGGCCCGCAAGATCAGTATCTGCGGATGGTACGCAATCACTATGGAGTGATGATTACCCATCGGGACGGGCGATTGAAAATTGTTGGCGAAGAAGATCCCGTGCGACAAGCGACGGGAGCCATGGAAACGATGCGCGAACGGGCGCAGCGTAAAGGCCGCTTGACTGTTCTCGATGTTCAAGAGGTTTTGGGAATCGCGGCCAAGGACGGAGAGCGGGCCAGCAATATTCAAGCTCTCAACGTCGAAGTCGATCTGGCTTATCAACACCGCAAGATCAAACCGCGAACTGCTGGACAAGCTGCATACGTATCAGCAATCCGAAGCCACGATCTAACTCTGTGTCGCGGTCCGGCCGGATGCGGCAAAACTTATTTGGCCGTGGCGCTGGCAGTAGAAGCCCTCAAGACCCGTGCAATCCGAAAAATCGTTTTAGTGCGTCCGGCGGTTGAGGCTGGCGAAAGTCTGGGTTATCTGCCCGGCGACTTGCAGGCCAAGCTTAATCCGTATTTGCGACCGTTGCTCGACGGACTCAACGAAATGCTGGATTATGACCAAGTGAAGTACTTGATGGAGCATGACGTAATCGAAGTAATTCCACTTGCGTACATGCGAGGTCGCACCCTGAATGAGGCATTTGTGATCTTGGATGAGGCCCAAAATACTACCATTGCACAAATGAAAATGTTTTTGACTCGCATGGGAGAAGGGTCCAAAATTGTCGTATCGGGCGATATCACGCAAGTCGACCTCCCTGGTGGGGTGGTTAGTGGATTGCGAGATGCCTGGCGTAGGCTGCAATCGATCGATGGTGTATCCTTTGTTACGCTCGGAACGGAAGACATTGTTAGGCACCGCTTGGTTCAAGAGATCGTATCGCGTTATGAGTCGCGGGTCTCCAGCGAAACCAGCCCGAATCAGCAGGAGGACAGCGAGTTGAACTCGCAGAAATAGCCGTATGGCCACAAACAATTCGGTTCGCACGCGCAGCGAGCGCGTAGCTTCTCTTCAGTTACAACGGTCGTCGTGGCGGCTCTGGACCCAGCAACTCTTAAGCGGGCCAGCCATTTTGAAATTTTTATTAGCCTGTACCGCTGCGGTCGGGATGCTAGTCATCTTACGCGGCTGGGAGCCGCCGTTCCCATACCGCGAAGGTTATGTGCCGCCGCGGGCTATCGTAGCTCGAGTGTCGTTTGAAGTTCCCGATCCTAACAAGACGGAAGTCGTTCGCGAACAACGTCGGCGCGAGGTGCTATGTTACTATGAAAACCGGCCGGAAGCGCTCACGCAGCTTCGCGATGCCATTAAAGATCAGTTGTTTCGATTGCTTGGTACTAAACCGCTGGAAGATTTGGAAGCCGACCAACGAGAAGCTTTGCAAGCCTATATTCCATCGACCGGTGGCGAGTTGGATTTCTCTCCCCAAGATGCACTGCTAGCCATTAGAGCTTTGCTGGCCGAGCAGGCGCAGCTCGACAAATTCGATTCTGCAATGCGCACGATCTTGGAGCCGTTCGAGAAGACCGGTCTGCTCAAGTCGCTCGAACATAGCATCGAACTTGGCAATCAGCGTTCGATCCTCGTTTATCCCACTGCGCGATCTGAGGACACCAGCGAGGTTGAGGTCGCGCGCGTACGTCATGCCGAAGTTGTTGCGCAATTGCCCGAGCGAGTCAGTGAGAAATTTCGTATCACGTTTGCACAGCCAGAGTCGCTGGTGGTCGCCAAGATGGTCAACCATTATCTGATTCCCAAACTGCCGGTGACTCTTTCCTATAACCACGAGTACAGTGAACAGTCGCGGCAGCGGGCCGTCGAATCCGTACAGCCAGTCATGACCGCCTACGCGTCCACGACTAGTTCGCTAGCGCGTGCAGGCATTCCGCTTTCGCCAGCCACCGATTTGCCGCTGCTGCGTCGCGAACACGCCGTATGGGTTTCTCAGTTGCCGTGGACGGACTCAGCGGTTCGCGTGCTTTCATTTCTGGGGATGGTCGGGGCTTTGTATCTTCTCTGTGGTGTCTACATTTATTACCAGTTCGATCGCTCCTTGATCGGCGACTTTGGAAAACTGTTTCGTTTGTTGTCGCTGATTCTGGTTACTGCTCTGCTCTGCCGATTTACGGCAGGCGATCCGTGGCGAGCCGAGATCATTCCTATGGCGATATGCGCAATCACCGCCACTGTTGCCTACGGTCGGCAAGTAGCAATCCTGATCAACAACTGCCTGGCGTTAGCGATTACATTGGTATTGGGGCTTGATATCGGAGAGTTTGTGGTGCTGGCCAGCGGGACATGTGCAGCCATACTCTTCCTGGGTCGCATACGAACGAGGACCAAATTGGTTCAAGTTGGTTTGGCCACGGCTGCGGTCGTAGCTTTGTCGCATCTGGGTGTCGAGACTATGTTGGGGCAGCTCTATGGAACCGAATCCTTGCAGGGTATCGCTCGTGCGGCGTCAGCGAATTCACTGGATAATCCGACGCTACGAGATCTCCTTGCCAGCTTGACTTGGGAATCTGGCCGATTGGGATTGTTCACGCTGTGCGCATGCGCTCTGATGCCTGCGCTGTTGCCGTTCATCGAACGCATATTCGGCGTGCAAACGGATTTGAGCTTAATCGAGTTGGGCGATCCCAGCCATCCACTGATGCGCCAGTTGGCTCAACGCGCTCCAGGTACTTATAACCATTCAATCAATGTCGCCGCGATCGCCGAGGCGGCGGCAGAATCGATCGGGGCTCACGGTCTGCTAACTCGCGTCGGTGCGTATTTTCATGATATTGGCAAGATCTTCAAACCGAATTACTTTGTCGAAAATCAGGGCGCCGGGGGCAATCGCCACGATTCACTGCAGCCGGCCATGAGTACTTTGGTCATCATCGCTCATGTCAAGGATGGCGCCGACTTGGCTCGACAACATAAATTGCCCCAACCTCTCATTGATTTCATTGAGCAGCATCACGGCACTACGCTGGTCGAGTACTTCTATCGCGAAGCGGCCAAACGTAGCCAGCAAGATCCTAACGGCGAAGAAGTTTCCGAAACCACGTTTCGATATCCTGGCCCAAAACCTCAAACGCTCGAAGCGGCGGTGCTGATGTTAGCTGATACCGTCGAGAGCGCTTGCAGAACCTTAGTGGAACCCACCGCTTCGCGCATTCAAGGGTTGGTCGACCAGATCGCATTGAAGAAATTGCTCGACGGCCAGTTTGACGAATGCGGTTTAACCTTAAAACAACTCGACCAATCGAAATCGTCGTTGGTAAAGTCCCTGACCGCCATCTACCATGGCCGCATCAAATATCCTGGCCAACAGTCCGCGTGATGTCGAAACCAAACCAGCCCGCTCCACTTCGACTGGCATTCACTTACCAAGTCAACACGATGCGCGACGACAGTAATCGTTTTCGCGCGGCCCAACACTGGGTAGCGACCCAGTACGGTTATTCGTCCATGGATGTTAGCCTCGCTATTGTCGACGACCCGACCATTCACGAACTAAACCGTGAACACCTTGAACACGATTGGCCAACGGACGTTATCACTTTCGTGTTCGAGCAGAGCGACGAACACGTCGAAGGAGAAATTATCGCTAGTGCCGATACGGCAGCTCGATTAAGCCAGTCCGCTGGCTGGACGCCCGAAGATGAATTGCTGCTGTACGTCATTCACGGGTTATTACACCTGGCAGGGCTCGATGACGTCGAACCCGAAGATCAACAGAAGATGCGGCACGCCGAATATCGTTGCCTACTCCATTTGCAAGTTCCCGGCGCCGAAGATTTTTTGGATCGTTGGGAGGGCGTGTCTTATTGAAGGCTGAAGGCGCCAAATCACTCAATGCGCGATCTCAGGCCTTGCAGCGGGACCACCGGGAAGTCTCAAAAATTCTGCTTCTCATCGAGATCGAAACTTCGAGCGACGCCAACGCGCTGTTGCTAGTTGCTTCGTCTCACATTAGTTGTTGATCGACGAATAAATTCGACGGGCAGCGACAAGACTTGTTACAATTGGATGCGGTTACTGGTTCGCCCTCCGCGCAGACGAGTTAAGCGTGTCGAAGAAAATAGGAATCCGGGCTTGGATCGATTTTGCGTTCCGCAAAATCTTTGGTAAACCTGGCAATGAAATCTGTTTGATCAGTTTGCTCAATTCTGTGTTGCAGTTATCCGATCCAATCGAAAAAGTCGAGTACCAGAACCCCTTTTCGCTCCAAGATTTCGAGGATGACAAGCTTGTTTGCGTCGACGTGAAGGCGACTGACAGTCAGGGGCGGCTCTTCGTCGTAGAAGTACAAATCGTCGTTCATTCGAGTTTTGCCAAGCGAGCCTTATACTATGCATGCACGACTTATGCCGATCAATTGCGCGCCGGTCAAGGCTACGGCGAGCTCAAAGCAACCTATTCGATTTGCTTGCTAATGAGGGACTTATGGAAGGACAATCAACTTCATCATCACTATCAACTGGTAGAGCGAACTACGGGAAGAGTATTGGAA
>SYJV01000419.1 GCA_005798335.1 Planctomycetaceae bacterium
ATGTAGACGTCAAGAATTATCGCAAAAGCGTACGTGGTCCTAAGAAAAAACAACCCCCACGAAAACGATGCAAAAATGGGAGCCACGTCTCCGTTGCTAAACTCCTAAAAAAACGAAAACAAACATGTTGAAAGGTCTGCCGTTAAGGGCCATCCACTATTGTAGACCATCGCCGCGCCGCCAAGTTGCCCGAAATTTGCTAGAATCCAACAAGTGTGTTTTGTCCACCACTAGCGCCAGAAGGGCTTAGAGTTGATGTCCGAACCGATCGTTGAGGAAGCGTTCAAATTCCTTTCCAATCCGCTAAAACATCCAATCGCTGAATTGAGCGTGCTGCGCCAATCGCTGTTGCTTGCCGAGGTGTCTAAGGTCGCCTACTATCGCGACGAACTGGTTCGGCAAGCTGCCGAGATGGTCGGATTTGATCGTATCGAGTTCTTTGACCGCGATGGGGCACAGGCCTACCTGGTATCGAATCAACACGACTGCATTATTGCGTGTCGCGGTACAGAGCCTCACGAATGGAACGACGTCAAAGCAGATGTGGACGCGATCAGCGTAGTTGCTGAAACTGTGGGAAGAGTACATCGCGGATTCAAACGCGAAGTCGACGACTTGTGGCCCAGGTTAGAGAAAGCGCTGAAAGAGAACGAAAAGACATTGTACTTCACTGGCCATTCACTCGGCGGTGCCATGGCGACCATCTGCGCGGGCCGCTGCAAGCTGTCCGAGATCCCGTCCAATCCCGAGGCACTGTTTACCTTTGGCAGTCCGAGAGTGGGCAATCGCCGCTATATCAATTTCGTCAAGATTCCGCATTACCGCTGGGTGAACAACAATGACATCGTCTGCCGAGTTCCTCCGCAGTGGTTCGGATATTCACACTCTGGCATGGAGTTATATCTGGATTCCCAAGGGCGATTGACCAAATATACGCCGTGGCTTCGGTTTACTGATCGCATGCGCGGGTTGTACCAGTCCCTTGGCCGATGGCAGATCGACTACTTGGCGGATCACAGTATGGTGCGCTACCTGGAGTCCATCCGCCAAGCGGTCACGGATGAAGAAGCCGGACGCACCAAGCCGATCCAACCGCTTGCTTCGCAAAAATAGCAGGCTTTCGGTTGGACTACTTCGACGCCTTCTCTGCCGTACCTTCGATACTTTGAATGGTGCGTTCGAGAATTCCTCGACCGCGAAATTCGCGTTCACTGAGCAGGCGTTTCAGTTCGGGCAAAGCTTCCTTGGCGTCCGGCCCGAGTTTGCCAAGAAAGAAGATCGCATAATAACGTTTGCTGCTATCGTCGGATTTGAGTGCATCCAGCATCAGTGGCAACAGGCTCTTGTCTACCGCCTCTATTTGTCTCAAAGCGTCACGGACCGAGTCGCGATCAACGCTACTGCCGAGAAGTTCCAGCAGTTTTGGCACAAAAGCGGTCGCGGCTTTTCCAGTCGATCCGACGATCGATGTCGCGGACTTGCGAACGCTCCAGTCATTATCTTCCAACCCTTTTTGTACAACTGAAGCAATTTCCTCCTCTTTCAAGCCGAGTTTGGCAAACGTTTCAATCGCGGCCATTCTGAATGGTGCTTGATCGCGTGATAACATTTGCCATAGCGCTGGCGCAGCCGATTGCGCTGCCGAACCAAAAGTTCGCAGAGTGCTCGCAGCGGTCAATACCAAAGACTCATCTTCATGACCCAGCAACTCGATTAATTTGGGTACTGCCGCGTTTGCTGACGGACCGATTTTTCCAATTGCATTGATGGCCTGCAACCGAACCGTATCATCGTCGTCTTCTAGCAGGAAAATCAGGTCATCGATCGCCGCTACAGCTTTCTCCTCGGCTACCGCAATTGCCTCGCAAGCACTCGCGCGGACTGCGGGATGAGGATCTCTAAGCGCAGATTCCAATTCCTTGATCATTTGTTTTACGACGTCTGGCCAGCGAACGATTACGGACATGGCTTTCGATCGTACGATTGCATCGGAATCGCTCATGGACTGCTTGACGATCGTCGCCAGTTGGTCGGAGTCGATATCCAAAGCCGCAACGGCAATTATCGCGCGGGCGCGAACTGTCGCATCATTATGAGTCACCATTTGCATCACCTGCGCGATGACTTCCGAAGGCAGGGACTGCATGTTTCCTAATGCTTCCACCGCCGCAGCGCGAATCGCTGGAGTATCGTCGGACAACAAATTCGCCAACGGGACAACCGCTTCACCGACAGATGGCTTGATGCTGCCCAGCGCGGTCACTGCGGCAATTCTCACCGCTGGTTTGTTGTGCGCAAGCGCTGCCGTCAATGGTTTAGCCGCTCCGAATCCGATGCCTGACAAGGCACCCGCCACGCTCCCGGAAGGCAAAGTTGCATCGTCAGCAACCTCCAGCAGTGGTTCTACGGCAGGCGCTCCAATCTGACTGATCGCTCGTACATAGTGTGCGGATTGCGAAGGATGAAGTCGCATGGCCGTCAACATCGGTCGGACTGCAGCGGACGATTTATTTCCCAACCTTCCCAGGCAGTATGCTGCGGATTCTCTTGTTGTTGGTTCAGTACTCTCAAGCACCTGCAACAACATCGGCACGATCTTATCAGTTAATCGCCCGAGCTTGACCGTTGTGGATATTCCGGCTTCGCGTACGACGGTCTCCTTGTCGCGCAGCGCTGTTTCAACCAAGCGAATCAGTTCTTGATTATCGGCGTCCATCGGCATTGCCAGCAGGGCCGCGGCTCGGACAGAACTGGCCGCGTCGTTTGTTGCCGCACGGATTACAGCCACAGTTTCGGGTGTGGTTTGCGGCAGCGTCCGAATTGCAATCAAAATTCCCGCGCGCACGCGCTCCGAGGGCTGTGCCAACGCATCTCGTAGTTGAGCTTCGACCTTGTTGCCAATTTTTCCGATCGACTCCGCTGTTTGCTGATGTACGACTTGGCTGTCATCCGCTAGGGCGCGAATCATTACGTCGATCGCGGGGCTGGCATCAGGCCCCATGAAACCCAACGCGCGCAGAGCTTCGGTTCGACGATACACGGCTGTATTGGTCGATAATGAACTTTCCTGGAGCACAAGCACTAATTCAGGAATTGCCGCTGGGCCAATTTTTCCAAGAGTAAACGCAGTTCGATAGCGTCGTTGTGCTTCGCGATTTCCCAGATCTTTCACAAGCACTTCGATGGCCGGTGCGGCATCCGGCCCAATTTTCGATAACGTCATGATCGACTCGTACCAAACTTGGTAATCAGCGTCGTCTAATGCGTTCACCAAAGCCGGTACCGCTACAGTTGCCTTCTTGCCTAATTTAGCAAGGTCATATGCCGCGTCGCGCCGCACTTCAACTACAGAATCCGCAAGCGCTTTAACTAGTTCATCGACCGTTCGTGTAACATCCTGGGCATGCACGCAGAGGCAAGTAACTTGCCAAGTCGCAATGAAACTGAACAGGTTGATAGCATATCGAATGCACATTCTCAAACCGTCAATCCGGGCAAACGACCCGTACTGTCACCAATGAAATCTGCGGACACATGCAAACGATCGAGCATGGACAGGAAGAGGTTGCACATCGGGGTTTCTTCTTCATAGCGCACGTGCCGGCCCGTATCGATGGTTCCTTGGCCACGGCCGGCCAATAGTATCGGCAAGTTCTCCTTGTTGTGACGGTTGCCATCGCTGATACCTGCGCCGTACACGATCATGCAATTGTCGAGCAATGTGCCATCGCCTTCTGGGATGGAACGCAAGCGTTTGAGCAGATAAGCCAACTGTGTAACGTGGAAGCGATTTATTTCGCGAATCTTGGCATGCTTTTTCGGGTCGCCACCATGATGCGATAAATCGTGGTGACCATCGGGAACTCCAATATCGCGGTAGCTACGATTGCTGCCTTCATCGGCAAGCATGAAAGTACTGATGCGAGTCGAGTCGGTTTGGAATGCCAAGACCAACATATCACATAGTAATCGGAGGTGGTCCTCGTACTTGCTGGGAATTCCAGAAGGTCGTTTGTAGTTGACCCGGTAATTGCCAATCGATTCGGCTTCGCTGCGTTCGATCCGAAGTTCAATCTCCCGCACGCCGTTGAGATATTCATCCAGTTTACGTTGGTCTGCGCGTGCCAAACGTCGATGCAATTGGTTGGCATCTTCAGCGACGAAATCAAGAATGGACTTGTTGAGGGTTTCGCGGCGTGCTTGGCTAACACTCACTTCGCTTGACTTGCCGTTAGAAAACAAGCGTTCGAACACCAAGCGAGGATCGACTTCCTTGCCCATCGGAGTCGATTCGCCACCCCACGAAACACTTGATGAATACGCGCAACTGTAGCCAGAATCGCAGTTACCCGCGCTGCGCCCTCGCTCGCACCCTAACTCTAGTGACGCAAATCGTGTTTGATGACCGATCTGCTGAGCCGCCAATTGGTCGACGGAAATTCCTGCTCGAATATTCTCACCAGAAGTTTTGCGAGCCTGAGAACCGGTCAAGAAACACGATGCACTGCGCGCATGATCGCCTGGCCCGTCACCGTTTGCACGTCCTTTGTCATGGGTCAAACCAGTCATCACCAGAACTTCATCACGAACCGAATCGAGCGGCTGAAGAATGTAAGGCAGTTGAAATCCAAAACCATCGGTCGCGGGCGTCCAATCCTGCATATGCGCACCATTGGGTACGAACAGGAACGCCATTCGCAACGGTGCGCCGCTAGCTCCTCCAGTCGAGGCGATCGCAGAAACGCGTTGCAGCGAGTCCATAAACGGCAGAGTAAGTGAAATACCCAAACCACGCAGAGCGGCGCGGCGAGACATGCTGATGTTCATCTCATTTTACTCCTGTATACCTGCTCGATAACGAAACGGATCGCTGGTAACGATGGCCGCGACCAAGGAACTGAAACGAAATTCTTCTTTGGAAATCTGATTGATGATACCATCGATAGCGCAGCGATCAAAAGACTTGAGGCCGCGCCCAAGTGCATACGTTAACATCTTTGATGCTAGACATCGACAGAATTCATCCTTTTTCTTTTCCTTCAAAATCCCCACTAGCTCTTTGGGGCCCGAAAATGACGTTCCGTCGGAAAGCGTTCCAGAAGCGTCAATGTTAAAGCGACCGTCTTGATCCCGCCATGCGCCAATGCCGTCAAAATTCTCCAGCCCGAACCCCAATGCATCCATGCGTTTGTGACAAACAGCGCATGACTCATTGGCTCGATGCTGCTCCATTCGTTCTCTCAGGGAGCCTAGCGTTTCTGCATTGGGATCCAATTCCTCAACATTTGCCGGTGGAGGTGGTGGCGGTTCAGCTAATATATTCTCTAATATCCACTTGCCCCGCTTCACTGGGGAGGTGCGCGTTGGATTCGAGGTCAACAGCAAGATGCTAGCGTGCGTTAGCACACCCCGCCGTTGGTCGGGCAGCGAAATACGGCGAAATTCTTCCCCGGTAATATTGGTGATGCCATAGTGTTGTGCCAAGCGTTCGTTGACGAAAGAAAAGTCTGCCACCAAAAAGTCGAGAATGCTACGGTCTTCTCGCACGACCGCTTCAAAGAACATTTGAGTCTCGCGCAACATCGCTCCACGCAACGGCTCGTCAAACTTTGGGTACTTAACTGGATCGGGAGTCAACGTAGAAAGGTCTCGCAGTTGTAACCATTGTCCCGCAAAATTATCTACCAGCGCGATTGACTTTGGGTCGGCCAACATGCGTCGAATCTGCTGGACGATTTCAGCACGACCTCGCAACTTGCCGGCCCGAGCCGCTTCAAACAATTTTTGGTCTGGCATGCTGCTCCACAAGAAATAGGACAGCCGAGTTGCCAATTCGAAGTCGTCCAACTCGCGAATTCCACCTGGCGAATCAGATTCTGGTTCCTGTTCGATGCGAAACAAAAAGTTGGGTGAACACATGATTGCTTGCACAACCACTTGCATCGATTCGTCATCCGTCAAGCCTTGATCGCGGGCTCGTCGATGTAGATCCTGGAATCGATTGACCTCAGAATTTGTGACTGGCCTGCGAAAAGCCAAGGTCGCAAAATCAGAAATATTCAGGCGCGTCGCCTCAGATCTCCGCACGGTCTCGCTGGGCTGATGAACGAAAATTTTCTTGGCCAACGTGGGATCTGCAAATGTGCGATCGACAATTTTTTGAGCAGCGGCAAGATACTTTTCCATTAACACCGGCGGGATCGTCAGGATATCGCTAATGTTGTCAAATCCTTCTCCTACATTATCCGAGGGAAAATCTGCAGCAGGCTCGAAATCGACGCCTAACAGATCGCGCACAGTATTGTTGTACTCGGCTCGATTTAGCCGTCGAATCGTAATGCGGCCCGGATGTTTTTCAGTCCCGCAATCAAACTTGGCTAATTCTCGCTCGATCAATTCGATCGCAGATTGACGCGTCGCTTCATCCGGTTGCTCTTGATCCTCGGGCGGCATCTGGCGTTCGGCCAGCATCTTGGCGACCTTTTGCCAGACAATATAGTTTTCTTGAACGGCAGGTTGCTGGGTAATACTCTCCAACGATAGTTCAGCCTCTGGTTTCTTGTTGTTATGGCATTGATTGCAATGCGTCTGCAACAACTTGCCAACACTAGACTTCCATGGTTGGCTTTCGGCCGATTTCTCGTCAACCTTTTCTGGCTGCTGTTCGCTTGCCAACGCGCACTGCCCTAAGAGGCTTAATTCCAGTCCCAGAAGAATGATTGCTGCGAATCTCATAAAGCGCCAATAGGTGGGAATGCTGCCGAATACGGAGCCTGTGATCGCGTGATACAATGTCGCTGCACACAGACTGTTCTAGCCACAAGCCACGCGATTTTGGTGGGAGCCCCGTTAAAGTCGATTATGGTCTTCGTCAACGAGTACCGCAACCGGTAATTCCCGTATCTGCGGGTCGAACCGCGACACAAGATGGTGATAGATTACACATATTTTATAGAGCTAACGTGACTGACGAAGTCTCAAGTACTTCGACGGTATTCAACGGGACCATTTGGAGGTCAGCCCGCAACCTACGTTTGTTAGTCGACTGTTGTCTGGATTAATTGATCCTCTCACAACTGCGACCAGCGCATTTGATTTGCGAGTAGACGGCACGTGAGATCTTAAGGCTAAAGTTGTGCGAAAAAATTGCTTTTTTCGCTTCCGCCTTCGTTAGACGGTACGAAAAAAACTGTGGAGGGTTTCAGCAAATCGTCGCGCAGAAAACTACAGTCAACCGTAATCCACACAGCGTAAGCGCTGCCTTTCGACGCTCTTCGGGGACTCAAGTCGCGTACCACCTAGTGTTCGTTCACTTTATGTTTGGCAGCGCTTTAGCGGCTGGTCACAGCTTCTTCTTTTTGTTCGCCTTGGCAGTATTCTGCTTTACGCGGAGCTTTACAATCCTACGGATCAGCTCGTAGGGAATCGGCTCATCTAACGGAAACTGAAGATTACCCTTTTCACCGGCATAGCGTGCAACGGCTTTCTCGATAGCCTTGTCGCCGGACACCGGAGGATATAACCCAATGTGCTTCTTCCACGCTGCATAATAAACCAACACGCCATGCTGCTTGAACGCGGGCATTTGGTAGCTGATAACTTCGGTCGCATCTGGCGCAGCGTCGCGAATCGTGGCGCGAATTAGTTGCAGGATGTCCTGAACTTCAGGCGTGAATCGCGAGATATACTGGTCAACGGAATCGGGTGATGCCTGAGTCATTGGTACCGCCGCCGATTTCAAATCGAAGGAGCATTTTTCGGAAACCGAGCTTCGCGCTCCGTGCACGACTTCCATTCGCTGTACGATACTACACCTCGTTCGGGGTTAGGCTCATCGGGTAGCATCGCAAGAAATTCTAGCAAATGCCCATCGGGGTCGGTAAAGTAGATCGCGATCGCAGGCATCCACCCAAGAACGACCGCTTCATCGACTTGCTGACCGCTGATCCCACGAGGAATAATATTCGCCGCTCGCAATCGCCGTGGCGCCGACAACACATCATCAATGCTCGATTCAAACGCCAAGTGCAACCGCATTAGATTTGGAGAAGTTCCCACTTCCCATAGTCCGAGCATGCAATGTCCACGACCACCAATCCACAAAAAAGCGACACGACGATCGTCCAGCAAGTAAGCCAAATCAAGTCCGATGACGTCGCGATAAAATGCAACTGAGACGCCGAGACTCGCTACAGTCAAATGGGTCTCGAACTATCCGCGAGTCGATATCCCTAGAGGCTTGCGCGTTCATGAAAACACTATGGTCCAACAGCCAGGTACAGGCTCGCTCGCCTGGTTGAATTAAGTTTCACTTTGCAGCTACTGCTTGAGTGATCCCTGGTGCGGCCGTGAATGCTTTCACGAGCGAACCGTCGCCGACATTCCAAATTCGGATCTCGCCGTTAAAAGCACCGGTCGCCAATCGTTTAGACGCTACATGATAAGTGCCCGATACGACCCAATCCGCGTGGCCTTCCATCGTACGAACTGCTTTTTGATTAGCTGCATCAAACTGGCGCACGATCTTGTCAGCAGCGACAGAAAACAAGAATCCGTCACCACGAAACAGGCGCATCACCTCGCCACCAGTTGCCACGTCTGCGGACTTTGCACCATCAGCAATCTTCCAGCGATGCAGTTTGTTATCGCCTCCGGCAGAAAAAATTTCATTTCCCTCCGGGTGAAAAGCGATCCCTTTCACGGGCTGATTATGGCCAGAGTACGTGACCAACAACTCGCCGTTCGAAGTGTCGAAAACTTTACAAGTCTTGTCGCGACTGGCGGCAGCAAGCTTTGATCCATCTGCATTCCAGGCCAACGAGATTATCCAATCCGAATGGCTGGCGATCGTTCGTTGCAGCTCTCCGGAATTCACATCAAACACTCGAATCATCGCGTCTGCCGATCCGGCGGCAAGCCGCTTTCCATCCGGACTGTAGACTGCGTCGAAAACAACGTCCGTTGTGGTTCCGATCACTTTCTGGACGTTTCCGCTGGCAAATTCCACTAACCGCACTTCACCCAGCTTTCCTGGTGTCCCGCAACCCACCGCCAGAGTCTTTCCGTCGATATGAAACATCAACGAATGCACTCTCTGGCCGATGTTCTTGATCCGCCGAATTAGATTTCCACTCTCGACATTCCAAATCGATAGTTCGTGGTAACCGCCAACGACTAGTTCCTTACCATCAGGCGAAAATGCGACTGCGGTAATCGGTACCGTCGATGGGTAAGTAACCGGCGGATCAGGGTGAACTGGCGGTGGAACAATTGCAGCGAGTTGGGCGTCAGCAGCAGAACCGTCGAATACAGCACCCTCATCGATCCAACGCTTGATCACGGAAATTTGATCGGCGGTCAACGGATCACCTTCCGGTGGCATGCGCTCGTCGATATCCGTTGCACAGATCCTGCGCAATATCTCGCTTTCGTCGGATTTCTTTTCGACCACCGGTGGCGACTCAGAATCACCTGCCGTCTTCAGTTTAGCGAAGGTGTCAATTCGAAAATTTCCTTCTGCCTTCTTAGCTCCATGACAGGCGACGCAATTGTCGAGCAAAATAGGCGCAACATCCTTGCGAAAACTGGTTGTTTCCACTGCGTTTACCCAGCGGGCTTGGCACATGACCAGTGCAACGACAAGTATCCACATTGCTTGACGCATAGCCTCATTCCCGCTGTTATTCATGAAGTAACTACAGATTCGCTGATTAGAAATTGCCTAGAACCTCGCAACCTAGTGCTGGAACAAGAACTCGTTGGTGTTTAGCAACGACCAGCATACGTCTTCCAGTGCCGCTGCGCGGTCTTCTTTGGAGTCGATGTGCTGCAGTGACGCCAGCAATTCCTTGTCCGATGGCAAACGGCATACGGCCGCCAAGTAAAGTTGACGAATGATCTCGTGATTTGGCTGGTCGAGCGCCATAAGCTGACGAAAACGATTCTTCTCATGTCGCAGTTTGTTGTAGATCAGCGGTCCATTAAAGAACTGAATCGCCATGCCAAGATTGGACTCGCTGGCCCTCTCGCAAGCGCAAACCGTTTGTCGCTCGGGTTGTCCAAAGACTTTGAGGAAATCGTTTTTTACTAGATCCGGCGCCGGTAGTTGCGTGGCTTTCATGGACGCAGGTAGCGCCGCAAATTGTTCGGCAACATCGGTAACATGGCAGATCGCATCCAGCAGTTGCTCTGCCCCCAACAGCCTTGGTTCTTGGTGAGAAAAACACTTAGTATCATCGGTGTTGAACTTGTTTGTCTGGTAACTAGCTTGATAAGTTCGGCTAGTCAGAATTACTCGCAAGATGTGCTTCCGATCAAAGCCGTGCTTAACAAAATCTTCTGCCAAACGATCTAACAGATCTTTGTTTGAAGGCGGATTCGAATCGCGAAAGTCGTCGATCGGATCGACGATTCCTCGGCTGAACAATTGGCTCCACAGTCGATTGGCTTCAATCCTCGCAAAGAACGGGTTCTTGGGATTGGTCAACCAGTCGGCAAAAGCATGCCGACGATCTTGTTCGGTTAAATCGTTTACCGAACCAACGCCCGGAAGCCACGGTTTCATTTGCTGGCCTGTGCGTGGCTGAGTGACCTCGCCGGCGGTGGTGGTATAAACAAACTGCTCATCAGGACGTAGCGTCTTCTTTTTCTGAACGCGATTGAAGAATGCTCCCATGCCATAATAATTGTCCTGGGTCCAACGCTCGAAGGGATGATTGTGGCACTTGGCGCACTGCAACCTCGCCCCCAAGAAAATTTGCGAGACCGTTTCTACGCGGTCGTTCATATCCGCCGAAGTTCGATAAAAACTGGCTGGAGGATTTTCTAGTGTGCTGCCCGACGAGGTCAATAGCGCGCGTGCGAACTGGTCGTAAGGCATATTCTGCTGGATGGCACGCTCGATCCATCGATGGTATTTATGCACGCCTTCAACACCCACTTGGCTGGAAGTCAGGCGCAATAAATCGCCCCATTTCAACGCCCAAAACTTGGAGTACTCTGGGCGATTCAGCAGATGCTCAACCAACTCCGCACGCTTGGTGCTGGACTTGTTGGCTAGAAATACCAACGTTTCGTCGAGCGTCGGCAGAATCCCAATAACATCTAAGTAGATACGTCGAATGAACTCTGAATCGGTACAAGTTTCCGACGGTTGGTACCGCAATTGTCTCAGTTTGGAGTATACCAATTCATCGACATAGTTATTGGCTGGTGGCTCTTTCCATTCGAATCCCTCGACATCTTTTACGAAAGTCAAATTGACCGATTCAATGTGCTCCAAATAGCGGACGAGCACCGCAATCTCTCCTCGATCGTGACCAATGACGAGTCCATCATTGGAGATCGATGCTATCTCTTCGTCTGACGTTGAGTAAGCGGCCAATTGCGTTACATCGCGTTGTTTTCCATCTGAAAAATGCGCGATAACGGCGAACTGCTGTGATTTAGCCGGCCGATTCAGAACGCGCGGCTGAGATGGATGGACCTCTAACTTTACACACCGCGCCTGACCAACTGGATCCGCTTGCCCGCCTTCCGCAATCCAATCCCGCAGTACTGTATAGGCCGGATTGTTCTTCGAAAGCTGTAGCCCGCCGCCATGCGCCACTTTCATAAGCGGTTTTTGCAGCAAGAGGCTCCTATCGGGGTCGAGTGCATTAGTCCGGCGTCCAAAATCTTCACGGATAAGCGTGAGTTCATCGAGCTTTGGATCAAACGCACGCAGTGATAACCGAAAGCCGCCTTTGCCCGACGGTGAACCATGGCACGCGCCGGAATTGCAACCTTGCTTTGACAACGCGACCAGCGCACCGTTCTCAAAAGTCACGCGCTCTACCTTGCCAAAGTCCGTGACCTGCACCGGCAGTTTCGCGCGGAGCCCGCCGACTTCGATCTCGATTTCGGCAGTTCCATCCCCAGTCGGTAATGCCGTGGTGCCACGCAAATCAAGAACCTTGGAGTTGCTCGAAGCAAACTTTGCAAGAAGGGTCAGGTCACGAACACTGGAATCTGCGTAGTGACCCGTGACGATTATCTGCGCCGCTTGCCGAGCACTGGTGAGTTTGACGGAACTTGGAAAAACCTCCAGTCGCACTGGCTGGCCAACTTCGTCGACTTTTGTCGGAATCGATTTGTCGTCTTTAGCAACTTTCGTTTCCTTAGAGGTATCCTCGGCCAGCGCGTTGGAGCACTGAGCCCATACCAATAAGGCCAAACACATCCCGTTCGAGATTCTTTGCGGCATACTACATCTCAACATGAGTCCATCCTCAGTTTCTTTGTTGTCGCGTGAAAACAATCGCTCACGCGGAACGTACTACTTTTTGCAAGGCGATCAGGAAGCAATAATTTCCAGTTTCAATGGGGCACTGTTGGTGGTGAGATCTTGTCCCTTAAACTTGTGTGTGGCCTCAAGCAGAATTCCCTCCGAAACTCCCGCTTTAATATCGGCACTCGCACGCAATTCAATTTCGATTTCGCTTTTGTCGGCAGGGATAGTAATTGCCTCATCCGAACTGATACCACTGGGTAACGACTTCCATTTCAGAGTTAGGGGTTGTGGATCATCACCCTGGCGAACAACTTTGACTTTGACTTTTTGGCTCTTTCCAGCGACTAAATTCCCGACAACTTCGGCAGTAATAGAAACTGGATCGATCGCCTTCACAGGGATGGTGAGAGACTCCATGCGCCCGCGGTTTTTGAAAGTGCCAAATACCTTCAAATTTAGTGCAAGTGACTCAACTGGCGAATTTTTTGGGCCAGCCACAGTCACCGTATATTGTTCTTTATCAACTTTTACTGACGCGGAAAAACCAGTCGGCAATGGTTCGGGGACGATAACAACTGGATCTTTGAAGTCCGCAACCTTTCGATCGACCGTTAAACCAATTACTGCTTGCCCAAGCGACTTGGCAAAGAAGCCCGATTCGGGGCCTTTCATGGCAAAGAAAGGTTCAGCGGCGGGAACACCTGCTAAGTTGAGAAGACCTTCGCGCCAAAATGGCGGGATCAATGTGTGAGGCGCTCGGGTTCGCAAGAGGGCAGTACTCCTGGCGACGGTTTCGAAGCGAGTATCGCCAGTAGCTCGTCCCAATATGTTGGCGGCTGCAATTGCATCGGCAGGCCATGTGGAGTCAGCCAGAATAAACAGCTTGGCTTCTTTGGCTTTCGCAGGAATGAGTGGGTCATGCAATCTCAGTCCTGGCGGAACGCCAATCAACGATACTTCAATCGGTCCATCATAACCGAAGCGATCCACTGTGAGATCTACCGCGCACGCACCCTTGCTAGGCTCGAGGGGGAAACGATCGCGCGCTGCTTTATCGTTCTTGATAGCAAGCTCAAACGAGCCGGCTGGCGCTATCGATACATGGTAGACATGCTCCTGACCGCCTCGGTTCAACAGATCCTGAACTTCCAATCGGTAGGTGCCATCACTCGGAAAAGTGAAATCAAAACTCCATTCATCCGAATCGTTAACGGGTGTCTCTATTAACTTCTGGCCCTTCGCATCCAACATGCGCATCACCAACATAGTCGGAGATCCGAGGCTGATGGTCGCTGCTGAACAACGAATCGCCTGTCCCTTAGCAGCGACGAATTCAAAGATATCTCGGTCGTTTGCGACCTGCAGTTGACCACTGATACCACACGGAATGACAACTTTGGTTGCCTGCTGGGGTTCGTTGTTGGGTTCACTCTCGATCGATTGCGACAACGTGCCGACCATCAGCTCTGCCCAGCTCGTCGATTTGCCACCTGAAATTCTGGTACTGACATTGAGAAAACGTGTCAACGGATTGTTTGGCAAAACAACCATAGTCGAACTGGCAGCTTTGGCATCGGGGCCAGCAAAACCGTAGATCCGAGTTTCCGCAATTCTGCCGGCCAGTGGCAATGGTGCGGTGACGAGCGGAAAATCGCCGATACGCAAACGGTACTTTCCTCCAGCCGCGTACTTATTATCTCGAACTTCGATTACGTACTTTCCAGCTTCGCTAAAAGTACGACTAAACCGACAATCGGCACCTAAAGCTACGTCGTCATCGGCGATCAATAGTTCTTTACCCGTTGGATCCAGCAACCGTACGACCGGATCAAACGTCGAATCAATGCGTTGAGCCAGAACATCGACGGCGACCCGTTGGCCCGCGGCAACAGAAAATTGATAGTAGTCGTATGTACTTCCATTGCTGACACCGTCCACAGCCGACAATGCCAATACCTCTTGTGCAGTTCCAATTGAGTGATTAGCGTCGTTGTCTTGTATAGTCGGCAAGTCATCAATCAATAAACAAATTGGTTCACATGCCCCCTCTTGGGTTGCAACCATCAATCCACCGGGGCCGGTGGAAACTCCAGGTTCGACAGTGATCGCTGCGATAGCCTTCTTGGCTTCTACGGACTTGATTTCAATCTTTCCCGGAAAACTGGTCCAGACCTTTAGTGGTTGGGTAAGTCTATCTCCGTGGAGTTCAACCAGTGTCGTCGTCCCCGGCACTACTGCGGACGGGATGCACCGAGTGAGAGTTGGCTCTGCCCGCAATGGTACGCTTGTTAACCAAAAAGTGCAGCAAACAAACAGTCCGACTGATGGTCGATTCATGGCGGGAGCCTTAGGAGGGATCTACTTGCGGGATCTTCATTGTGTACAATCCTACAGCCAGCGTCAACAAAGCGATTTTCGTTCGAATCAATTTATTTTGAAGATGCTGGAAAAGTTTCTAAAATGCCACTTGTTGGGCGTTAAGTGCGACCGTGGGGCGCACTTAACGGCGTTGCGATGCCCCGTTTGGTTGCTTGATCGCTCTCCTCCTGATCAATCAAGGAAACCATCTAGCGTGGTTGCTTCTAATACCGCAAGCAGTAGTTGATCGAGTCGATCTGAGGATTCGATCGCCATTATCGAGTCCTCCAGGGTCGGCGGCAGTTGACCAAATTTTCTCTGCAACAATCGAACCAGCGTAGTCTGCTTGCCTTTCTCGATTCCTTTCTCGATTCCTTTTTCGATTCCTTTTTCGATTCCGCGTTGTTCGTAAACGGTCACCATAACTTCGACATCCTGATATTGTTCCTCGTGATGAATCAATTGTTGGAACTGTTCCAGTTCTTCGCCTGCCAGCGGCAAATAGGTCTCTACAAACTCGATTAGCAAACTCTGGCGGGCCGGATCAATGGGGCAGCCCAGAATCAGCCGCAAGAAATCCGCTTTCATGCGCGCTTGCTCTTTCCGATTGTAATCCATTTTGGCCATCAGAGCGAATGCCAAGGGATTCTCCGACAACAGAAACTGGCGGTAATTGAGCGACCGCAGTTTTATTAGGTGGTATTGGAAGCGTACAAAAGTCTTGTCGGCGACGCTTAATTCAAAGTAGTCGGACGCTGTTTGCCGCCAAGTTGCATCGTCTGTAAAAACGGCGATCGGAACAATTTCTACGTCATAGCGCAAGAACAACTGCGCCACGTATCGAAACATGCGGCGAGCAAAGTGGGGACTTGGACGCCGTGATTCGAACTCAATGTGAATTAAAATGAACCGTTCCCCACCAGACAACAACCACACCTTGACGACCAAATCCATCGATCGACGCTTGCCACGCTGCGTGTCTGTAAAATACTCCTTTCTTAAGAACTCGACGCGACCAAAATCGATAAGCGCCGATTCCGTTGGGCAAAACAGGCACATAAATTCCCGAAAGAACGACTCAATGAGCGTCTTGAATATTTGATCATGATCGATCGCCATCGAATTCTCTGTGAATACGCTTGACCGGAAAATTCCATTCGTGTTAATCCACGTTGGATTCGGACAACAGGCGGCGATATTCTTTGCGAGCATGGTCGTACGCGGCACGAGCGTCCTCTAACTCGCTGGCTTTGTAGGTACGCTCCTTGGACTTCCAACACTGTTCGACGCCATCGAGGCACCATTGAGCACTGCGACGGCTTGCACGAATTGGCTGGTCGTTGACCAACACGAATACCGGATTGGTATGGGACGAATAAGCCACGCGCAACGCGACCCAACTGCTGCGTTCAATTTTGACGTTGTCAAATACAATCTCTTGCAGCGATCCATCAGCCACAATTTCCTGCGAGGCGATCGGATAAGCGTTCACTATCAACTCGACCTTAACATTGCGCGTGCCAGCGATGCGCGCGTGTTCGAGATTCCACGATCGCAATCCGCGACGATCTGGTGAGTTTTGCGTCGTCAGGGGCAAGTAGGCCGCCATTTTCGCAGTTGCGTTTATCGTGCCAGACGCATCGAGTTTCAATTCGCTGCCATTTTCGCCTACCGAAACAGAATTGACTTTAAAGTCAATCAAATGGCTGCGCCCATCGGAGACATAACTGCGACCTTGACGAATTCCCTCGCACCATTGATCGTAATCCAGTTTGTCAACAAGCTTGACGTATGATCGCCCCATGCCAACGCGCTCGCCAGTGATGCAAGGAAAGTCAGTTTCGCCACTGGCTCGAACTCGGTATCCAACGTTGAGGGCGTGGTACCACATATTCAGTTCCGAAAAGTAATTGGTGTCGACTGTCGAAGTAAAGTCTACTGCTGGCGTGGGCTTGCCATCGGGTCCTTCGACCAGGTGCGTGATGTCGACGACAAATTCATTCGCACCAATTCCGTTATAGGGAGGAATGATATAGTTGGGTAACTCCTTGGACGCGACGTCCAGCCCCGATCCGCTATGAGCCGGTCCGCAGACAGCTCCCTGTTTCTTTGCCCACTTGAGTGTATTAAGGCCCAACGTCGGCCAATGATGTTTCGATTCGCCACCTGGGTACATCTGGTCCTTTAACCTTAGCAAACACAAATGCCCCGACTGATGCGAACCAAATCCAGAAACTTCGACGTCATAGCGCAATAAATACGGATAAGTCGAAACTTGGTCATCCCTGCCCGTAAAAAACTGCTTCTGGTAGTCGAAACAAGGACCCCATGTCAAATTGCAGCCAACCTTGAGATCTTCGCCAAGAATTTGTCTAAGCATATCGGGAGCATGCACGCCTTCCGATGGATTGGTGTAATGAGCGCAACCTGCGGCGTGAATGTGATGGTCGCCGGACCACCACGAGAATTGCGATGGATCGACCCATCTGGTCAGTTGCACGCGCACCGATGATGGTTGGTCACCGACCTGGAAATTGGTCCGGCCAATGATATATTCCGGGCCACGCGAATATTCCATTACGTACTCACCGGCGGGCAGCATGACCGTCTCGCCACTTTGGCGATAAACCTGAGGGTGGAAAAAAAAGTCCGGTGCAAGACGCTTGGACTGCGAAGGATAAACGTTACCTCGCTTGTCCCGGATGGTCAGTCCCGCGGTCGTAGGTTTGCCGTCTTGATCACGAATCTCAAAAGTAACTTTGACCGCTGGAACGGCGCTGAACACAATGTTGGTCTCTGATCGGAATCCAACGTCTTGAGTCCCCTGGCCGACGTCAAAAGAAATCACCGCCGCTCGTTTTCCAACGTCACGGCTGTAGATCTGAACGATCCGATACTCTAACTCCAGTCCCGAGAGTGTCTCTCTCAGCGGGCGGCCATTGAACATTTTGATGTCGCACCATCGATCGCGAATTTCGGCGGCACTGATCTTCTCGATAGGCTCGGGATAAACGGTCTTGTACACATTGCCGCTCTGAGGACTCGAGACCTTTAACTCAGCCGTAACACCTGCTTCGTTGTGGACTTTGACTAAGAATTGCGACCACCCTTGCTCCAGCAAGATTGGCTTGACGGGCCCCGGCGCGACCTTGACTCGCGACTCGGGGTTGATGTTCACGGCCAGCAAACAGAGTTTGTCGAAGACCTCCTGGACGCCAGTGACGACCTGCACATTGTCGTTCGATCCGAGAATGGTCTCAAGCTTCTTGCGCTCTTCAGCAGATAAAGGCGTACCAGTAAAATCCAGTGCCTCCAGCATTTGCTTGGCATGCACAGATAGCGGTTGCGCAGCAACACCGAACACCGTCGGTAGCGTGTTTTCTTGGCATATTGCCCAACCAGCAATTTGGCCGATTGCGATAAAAGCAACGATCCACTTGAAGTTCAATTGTGATTGCATAAATTCCTCGCTATCGACTCGTGAATTCGAAACTCTGTCGTCCGGTGACTTGAACAAGCTTGCATCATTCCAAATGGCCGACATGGCCACCAATACCAGCCCGACGCGCAAGCAAGTGCGTGCCGGGAATGCCGCTCTCGCTAACGCGCCGGGCTGGTATGCGTAGAGGAGCAGGTAAGATGCTAGCAATTGAATACGCACGCCACAAGTGATTCCCGATATTACCCAGAATGTGCTTCCATTGGCACGTTGCTTCATTGCTAGCAGCGCGCGAGTGCATTGCCCGTGAAATAACCTTGCCTTGGCGCTCGATCCGCAGGTACAAGTTGTGTGCGTAAAAAGAGATACGCATTACATTGCATGTTGCTACTTGATTCCGACGATTGCGTAGGGTGAAAAGCATTTTGTAAGTTCACTCCTGCACGATTGCAGGAGCTCATCAATGGTGCCGATCGTTTGCAGGTCGGCTGTTTGCCACAAAAATCGGCGAGCACTGGCGGTGGAGATTTACAGGGCAGGAGGCCTTAATAGTGCTGCTTCTGGTTGCCTTCGGGATCGGTTTGCTGTCATGGACGCAACTGGCAGAAAAACCATTGGGTGGGCGCGCCGATACCGCTGCGAGCACCGATGCGCAGGCATCTATTCGAACCGCTGGTCAGTTGCGACAAGCAGGTAAATTGGGCGAAGCACTGAACGTACTAGAAGAACTTCCGGTCACGTCTGTACCTGCGCAATTACAGAACCGGCGTCGACTGGAAATCGCTCAGTGTTATTTCGAACTGGGAAAAATTCACTCGGCCACAAAACTGCTCTCAGAGATCCAGCGAGATCAATTGAACACATCGGAAGCGAATGTCGCTGACTTTCTTCAAGCTGAATTGGCGCTGCGGTCGCGCGATCTGGCGCAAGCAGAATCCGCACTAAGTCAGCTTGAGAAGAAAATGACCAGCGGACCCTTGCCGACCTGGGCTCCCACCGTTCAGCTCCGACGCACTGAGTTGTTGCTGGCTAAGCAAGAACCCGAAAAGGCATTCAACGTCGCTCAAGATAGCTGGCGTCAATTTCCTGATTTCCAGAAACGCTATGAATTCGTCTACGTCATGGCTCGAGCCGAAATCGCAGCCGCTCGTTTCACGCAAGCTCGTTTGCATCTGAAATCGGTAATCGATGACCCGCATGCAGTAACCAACTCGGCAGCCGCTCGGGCGCAATGGTTACTGGGCGAAACCTATTTCTTGCAGGAAAATTTGCCTGCGGCGATTATCGAGTACGAAAAAGTGGCTCACCTCGGCCAGTACCCAACCTGGATTTCCATGGCGGAACTCCAGCGCGCAAAATGTCTAGAAAAACTCGATCGCTTGCAACTCGCCAAGCAAGAATACGAAGCCATTGTACGCAAGTACCCCAATACGGAAGCCGGCATCGAAGCGTCACAGCGGCTCTATATATTGGGAAACTTGGCAAGCCGCGCCCCGAGCAACTCAAGCGATGCAGTCGGATTCAAAATCGGACACGATTGAACCAACGAAATTTTGGTTGAACTAAAGGACAACAGCTCAAATGAATCATAGATTGCTAATTGTCGCGACCGCAGCGGCCTGGACTGCCTGCCTAGCATTACAAGCCACAGGCCAGTTTCCAACGCCGCCAAATTCGGGCACCGTCAATCCATCGTTTGCCCAATTTCCACCCACAGCCGCCAACGGCCCCAGCCGAATCGCGTCCAATCCCAATAGCTTGCCAAACGTTGCGGCTGCCTCACCGTCAAATAATTTGCCGAACAGCAATCCTCCGTTATTGCTCGATGCGCCGACCAAACCCATCGCCACGACTGCTTCGATTCCAATGAATAACTTGATCAGCATTATTCGCCAGGGAGGCGTGCTGATGTTGCCGATCATGGCTTGCTCGTTCGTCATGATGGTATTTGCTTTCGAACGCGCCATTTTTCTGCGCCGCGCGAGGATCATTCCCAGACCATTTGTACGCGGCGTTATCGAACAACTCGAACAGCAACAGCTCGATCGCGACGAAGCTCTCGCTCTGTGCAATGATAATGGCAGTCCGATCGCGCAAATATTCGCCGCAGCACTGAAGAAATGGGGGCGCCCCGCGGTCGAAGTAGAACAAGCCGTTGTGGATGCAGGCGAGCGAGTAACGCATCAGTTAAAGAAATACTTGCGCATGTTTAGCGCGATCAGTAATCTTACACCCCTGCTAGGTTTGTTAGGAACGGTTCTGGGCATGATCGACGCGTTCAACTCGATCGCTGCGGCTGACGCGATGGGACGCCCCGAACTGCTGGCCGGTGGTATCGGGCAAGCACTGTTAACCACTGCGGCAGGTCTACTGGTCGCCATCCCGGCATATACGATCTACGCGTTTTTTCTAGGTCGAGCGGACAAGCTGATAGTCGAAATGGATGTCTTTGCACAACAACTGGTCGAACTCATTAGCGCCGAGGGGCTACAGGAATCCCAGCGATCGCGCGGACGAAGCCGAAGTCGAGCCGCATAATCGCCGTGAAATGGAGTATCTAATCCGATGCCACTAAAAACGTCTATGTCCGAAGAGTTGCCGAGCGTAAATCTCACGTCGATGATCGACGTAGTCTTCCTGCTGATTATTTTTTTTATGGTGGGCACGAAATTCACCGACCCGGAACGACAAATCGGCATCAAACTTCCCGGCGTCGGAGCACCCGGTGCGATGATCGCGCCGCCCTTGAGGCGTCAAGTAAACATAACCCAAGATGGCGCCATCTTCTTGGACAAACAACCCGTATCGATCGAGCAATTGACCCAGCAATTGTCTGCGATCAAGGCGGAGTATCCGAGCATTGCAGTGGTCGTCAATGGAGATCGCGATGCGAAATTCGATCCAGTCGCATCGGTGCTTGGGGCTGCCGATCAAGCGGGTATCAAGAATCTGTCCATCCGTGTCGGAATTCAGCAGCAACTATTGCGATAACCCATGAACCTTGTCAACTGGCTTTCAAATGCGGCTTGGCAAAGCTGGGCGTATGTCTGGAGCGGTCGCACTTTTGCAATCGTCCTAGGCATCGGTTTTGCTGTGTTAGCCATAGCATTGTTGGTTCTGTCGCGGACTCGCTGGGGCCAAACCAAACCGATAACCAAATGTGTGGTACTAAGCGTCTTGGCGCACGTCTGGTTGATCATGTATGCGTCGGGCAATCGCGTAGTGCTCCCACAAGGCAGTCCCCATGGGCGCGAACACGCCGTGCATGTCTCACTGGACCATTCCTATGACGATCGCTCACTGGAAACGAACTCCACAACTGCGCCCTCAGAATTACCAGCACTCAAGCCGTGGGAAGATTTGGTCCCAGCCAGTGAGCTACCGACCCCCGAGCTTCCTCCATTAGAAAATGTCCCAGAGTCATCAAGCTCTGCTCCCGAACCCGAGTTGAAGTCACCCGCTGATGATCGCAAGTTTCAATCGTTGAAAAACTCTCAAATAATTCAGACACTTCCACTGCTCGAACCGAAGTCAAATCCAGCTCAACCCACCGCAGTATCAAAGTCCCCCGAAAACGCAAACATCTCGTCGCTATCCAGCAGAGTGGACCCTCCGCCAATCGCGTCTTCGACAAAACAGCCGCAAGTAGAACCCAGCGGCGTACAACTGCCAACTTTGCCTCCGACAATGTCGCGCGAATTGGCGTCCGAGCCAGCAGACCTTGTTCCTCTTGCCAATCCAGTCGTTGCTGACAAAAGCAAAATCGACCGTCCAATTGCTCCGTTTCGACCTGCTACAAGCGGCTCCAGTGAATCGGTTATGCCGATCCAATCTCGCTTGCCCAGCGAACATGATGAAGTGCCAAACGAATACCGGTTAAGGCAATCGCCCAATCGATTGCAACTGGCGATGCCTTACGGCGCAGATGCTGACTCAGAAGCAGCCGTCGAATCCGGACTGGCATTTTTGGCGACCGCGCAGTCACCGGATGGATCGTGGAACGCAAAGCAATTTGGTGCCGGCACAGAAACGCGTGCCCTAGGTGAGAATCGCTTCGGTACGGGTGATCGAGCGGACACTGGCGTTTCAGGATTGGCGCTGCTTGCATTTCTCGCGGGCGGTCACACCCACAAAGAAGGCAAACATCAACTCGTAGTGCGCCGTGGGCTGGAGTTTCTGATACGGGCTCAAAGCCCATCGGGCGATCTATCCGGTCCAAAACAAGATGGTCACGATCCCTCGGTGACTAATGCCAAGATGTACTGTCACGGTATTGCGACCTTGGCAATTGCCGAAGCGTACGCGATGACTCATGACCCAGGACTGCAACAAATTTTAGTCGAGGCAACCAAATTTACTTTGAACGCGCAAGATAGACGTAGCGGTGGCTGGCGCTACAAGCCTGGCGACGCGGGCGACCTAAGCCAATTCGGTTGGCAAGCGATGGCGATGCGCAGCGCAGAACTCTCCGGAATTCAGTTGCCAACGGAATACAATTTCCCCGAAGCCAAACGGGGAATGCGGTACTTCATCGACAGTTGCAGCGCTGGCAAGTTTGGCGGATTGGCTCGCTACCGACCCCAAGACGGTTTAGCGACCAGTACGATGACCGCCGAAGGACTTGCTTGCCGTTATCTGATGAACTGGCCGTTCTCATTGCCTGCCCAGCGCGAAGCGGAATCGATGATCATGTCAAACCTGCCCGGAGTAGGACAAGACAATGTCTACTACTGGTATTACGCAACCTTGGCCCTATTCCAGCTCCAAAACGATAACTGGAGTCAATGGAACCGTGCACTCAAGGCGCATCTCTTGAAGACGCAGATTCCGGCATACCAACCGCAAGCGGGAAGCTGGAAACCCGATGCATTGTGGGGCGGCTATGGCGGTCGCATCTATTCATCCGCCATGTCATGCTTGTGCTTGGAAGTCTACTATCGTTATTTGCCAATGTATCAGCGGGCCAATCTCGCGCAATCAAATCCGACTGCGACCAGCCGCTAGTGCATATCAGCCTTGTAAGGCGAGCGGCAGAATGATTCTTACCAATACAAGCCCGATGCGCAAGCGAGTGGGTCAATCCTGGTACGTACGCACTCGCTCGTATCTTGAAATTACGGGCAATTTACAGGTCGATGTTACCTGTGATTGCTAGCTTTCGCTAGAGGCGGAAGAATATCGTCTTGTCGTTCGTGAGGAGCGTTTACCACTCGCTGTGGCTTTGACC
>SYJV01000420.1 GCA_005798335.1 Planctomycetaceae bacterium
AATCTTCAACGCGCAGGATCTATGACTTGCCAACATTAATCGGACAAGCCAGCTCGACATAGTTGGGGCGATCACTGGCAAGTTTGTGGCGAAACGCGCGAACGACTTTTCCGCGGTCAAGCAGAAACACTCCGGGCATTTGAAATACATCACCGACGATTTTTCCAAACCAATGCCCCTGAAAAATTGCTGCACGTAGTCCATTCCACCAGACGCTGGGCTTAAGCATATCAAATACCGAAGCTTTCTTCAGCTCAAACGCTTGGTAGAGTTTCGTTTGCGGATCGCTGATTTGGCTCGCATCGCCAAGTCCATACTCGGTGAACCACTTTGCAGCCAAGTCCGGATCGCCTTGATGCACCAGCACCAGCTCAACGCCAAGCTGGCGGAATTCGTGCTGGTGTCGAGCAAGATCAGCCAAAGCTTGTCGGCAAAACGTGCAACCCGAGTGGCGCAGAAAAACGACTAACTGCGGTTTCTCCATACTAAGCTGCAGCAGTGAATGTCCACCAGTTGTATGAAAATCACGCAGCGTCAATTCGAAATTCATCGTCGACTCCAAGTAGCTATCGCTCGAGAAATAACTTCCGCGTTTAACAAATTCGACCGGATGTGCAGGAGCAACAGGATTAAGAGGCAGCAGGATTGTAGAGAGAACTGATATAAGCTGGGAAGGTTGGAGGTGTGAAAGTGTGACTCGAACCTTCCACGTTCACTGGTCCAAGTTGCCAGTTTATCCAAACGACTCCCCGTTCAATGCTAGGACTTGCATGGGTTCTTGCTACAATCACGCCACCGCAACATCAATCTTGGCGCTAATGATATAGATCGATCAATTGGTGGCATAGCCTGTCGGGCATCAATGCCTATGCTACTCAAAAAAGAAATCGCTGCGCGCTTGAGGAACGGCTACGCTACTCGATGGGTTGTTTTCGACTACCCTCGTAGAGTTCGAATTCCAGCAGGCGGCAATCGAGCTGGGCGGTAGCAAATTCGATGCGCCGCTTTGATTTTAGGCCGATGCGCTTGGCCAAGGACAAATTCCCGGTAAAAACGTATCCCCAATAGCCTCCGCATTTCTTTTTCATGAAGTCGCCGATACGGGCATAGGTGTCAACTAGTGCGGATTCCTCTCCCAAACGCTCTCCATATTCTGGATTGAAAATCACGACTCCTCCACCGGAAGGAACCGTAGTGTCTGCAAAATCGCAAACAGAAAAGTCGATGTGCATTGCCACGCCCGCAGCTTCTGCGTTGGCGCGTGCGATCTGTACCGCTTCGCGACTAATATCCGTCGCAATGATCGTCAGTTCGCAGGGCGTGGTTACTTCGCGTTCCAACTGCTGTTGCTGTTGACGATAGAACTGAGGGTCGAATCCGCGGATGTGCATAAAGGCATAATTGTCGCGCAACAGTCCGGGCGAACGATTGGTGGCTATCAGCGCTGCTTCAATGGCGAGTGTACCTGAACCGCACATGGGGTTGACCAGCGATGTGCGTTGGTCCCATTTGCCAACAAGTATCGTGCCTGCGGCAAGGGCCTCCACCAAAGGCGCTTTGCCAGGGCGTTTTCGATATCCATGTTTAGCTAGTGTTTCACCCGACGTATCCAAAAATATCTCTGCTCGATCATTCCGCCAAAACAAGTAGACCACCGCTCCCAGCAATTCGGCTCCTGTGTTTGGTCGCTCTCCCGTTTCTCGGCGCATGCGATCGACGATCGCATCCTTGACTTTGACGTTGGCAAACATTCCCGATCGAATTGACGGATGCTGTACGTTGCCGTGGACAGTGAAATAACCGTTGCGCGCCAGCAATCGTTCCCACGGTATTTGGCTGATCGCGCGATACAACTCGTCCGGATCGTTACAGTCAAACGCTCGCAACGAATACATGACTTGGCTGGCACAACGCAGCCTCAGATTCAGTCGCACACAATCCTCGAGCGTCCCGCCCAAGACCACGCCCGTATTCAGTGATTCTTGAATCACAAAACCTAGTGCTGTCAACTCGCGCTCTAATGGTGCAGCCAAACCGCGATTGCAAGTAACTAATATCTTGCTGGGAGTTGTGAAACCTTGCATCGTTATAGTCATTAGAGCTAAGGACAAAAAGGACCGAAGGGGACCAACCAGACGCAAGCGAGTGCAGTGCAATTGCTCGCCTAATTGGACAGCGCCATTTTGTGTGCAAGGCATGGCTTTTCGCCCTAGCCATTTCGTCGTTTAACCCGCAGCCGCTAGGCGAGGATTGGGTTGAGCTTGGCTTTGCAATAAGTTCGCAAACTCAACCCAATCCTCGCCTAGCGGCTGCGGGTTAAACGATTTCGCTGCAACGACTTGTTCTTTCCACTGCAAATGAAAGTGGCGCTGTCCATCTAATCTTTATAGCATCAACATTTCATTTTCAGCCAGTGCCTTTGCCGTGGTGATCTGGTCGTGCTCGAGTGAAATTACCGTGGTGCCGGGTGCCAGTTCAGCAAGTATGTGCAACATGCGGCCATGGCAACTGAGTAGGATCGTCTGAATTTCAGCATCCCAATTCAGTAGCGCCTCCACGGCGTAACGAGCTCGCACATCGTCGAAATTCACGAAACAATCGTCCATCATAACTGGTAGTGGTTCGTAATGGGCACAGTAATGATCAATAAATGCCATACGTATGGCCAAGTACAGTTGCTCGCGAGTGCCGGTGCTCAATTTGTCGGGCTCGGTGGCAACTCCATCGACGTCGCGAACGATCAGTCCTTGGTCCTTGCCCGACACTTGCTCAACTCGCGTGTACCGGCCACCTGTCAGTTTGGCTAGATGCCGACGCACGTGGCGCATCAATTCTGGTTCGTGATCGCGACTAAATCGCTCGATCGTTCGCAGCAACAACTGATCAGCCAATTTGTGCACGATCCATTGCTCGGACAATTCTCCCAACTCGCTTCGCAATCGGCGCAATTGGTGGGCATGATGCAGCGCATCGACAGAATTTTGTCGTAGGCGAAGCTCACTATCGAGTGCGCCGATCTCTTGCTCCGCGAAATTCCGCTGTTGTTCCAGCTCGCGAATCGATTGCTCCAGTGCGGTTCTGTGAAGTTCCAGCGAGGCAGAATCTCGTCGCGCAACCAAACCGTTCGTTGACTCGGGGACCTGCACCAGCGAAAGTGCTTGCAAGCCGATTTCCAGTTGCTGTTTTCGGTGAAGCAACTCGTCGATCTGCTCAGCTTTCTCCACCCATTGAGTCGCTTTAGCTGGCTCCGCCGCGCCGCAGATCGCAATCATAGCGCCGATCGCTTTGTCGATTTCGCAGAGTTCCTTTTCCAGAGATTCACTTTGTGAAATGCGGCTGGAATGCGACACGTTCAATTGTGCCCTGCGTGAATGTTCCTGGCGCGCTGCGCGCAGGCAACGCAGCCACCGATCAGCGTGATTTTCTGCCGTTGCACTACTCTCGAGCGCAATTTGCAGTTGCTTGGCGAGCGCGTTAACGTTCGCTTCAAATTCCCGAATTTTCTCGTTCGCCAAACATCGCTGCTGCTTCGCGCGGGCCAATCTCTGATGGCTTTTTCTGCACTTAGTCAGACATGCGAGCAATGCACGAAACCTATCGAGCGACCAATGTCGCGGATAGGGCTGAGCGGCTAACCAAATATCAAACCGTTCACGGCACCTGGTCAGTTCCTCGTCCAGCCGTTTCTGCTCCTGCTGAAGTCGATGAATCTCTTCAGCCAGTTTTTCCAATTGAGATGATCGTTGTTGACGGTCAACCGCCATCGCACGCCATTGATGAACTTGTCTGCGCAGCGCTGGCGTGTACTCGGTCGGGAATATCGGGGTGGGCCACAGTGCTTTCAATCGACTCAAAAATTCGCCGATGCTGGATTTGCGTTCGGTGGCGGCCTGACAGTCGGCGGCTATATTCACTTGCTGGCTCTGCCATGCTCGAAATTCGCCGCACCATCGGAGCATCGCGGCAGGTTCCATCGGCTGCGCCACCGAACCGGCCCACCGACAATCCCACATACCGATAAATTCGGCTCGGCGCCGGCGCAGTTTCTCCAGTGATGTTGTGGCTCGAGCATGGTCGTTTTGAAGTTGTTTTACCAGCCGTTCCTGTTCGTTGATGGTGGCAACGAGATCTGCGGACTCCAGCAAACGTCCCACGACTTGATCATTTTGTGCCGCCAGTTCCCGCAATTCTGAGACTCGGGTCATTTGCTCGCCAAGCGAAATGGAATTTGCCAGCAGCGGCCTGGTCAGTTCGTCGAGCCAACTGGACAAACGGACGTCGCGGCGCATCCACACGCTTCGCAGTTCATCCAAACTCGATGCCCCGGACTTGCCACGCAATTCTCGCACTTCATCGCGGCGACGAACCAGTTCTATGTCGATCCGATCCACTTCATGGCGCAATTTTTGTAGCTCGCGATCCAATTCCGATAGCCTGCCGGCATGACGCTGAATTTCGTCGTCGGGCATCAATTCCCACTGAACACTCAATTGTCCCTGGCCAACTTGGCTGGCAAGTCTGTCTGCCAGCGCATTCAAGGCCGCTTGCATCTCGGCGGTGCGCTCGCCTTCGTGTAATCGTCGAAGCTCTTTTTCCGCCACTTCCAGTTCGCCGGTCAGCATCTCCAGTTCATCCAGGTGTTCGGGTACCAGCGCATCTTCAGGACACCCCGCGATGCGCAGTCGCAATTGTTGGGTCGCTTCTTGGCGCAATCGCAAATCGTTTTGCTGACGAGTACTTTGCTCAAATTCGACTAGCAGATCTTCAAGCTCTTCGCGTTGGGATGACTCCAGTTCATGATCCAGCAAATCGGCGGGTAAATCGTCCGCGTTCATCTCTCGCAGCGATCGGCTGAGTTCCTCGGTTGCCTCCACCTCGTCGCGTTGCCAATTCAATTCAGTCTGACGTAGGGCTCCGATTTCGCCAGCCTGGTAGCCGATCGTCTCCAGCTCGTTTTCCCACTCCAACCACTTGCTCGATTCGAGCGGATGCGACAAGTCCGTTCGAATCTCCACAAGCTCGCGTTTTTCACAGGCCAACCTCGAGCTCAATTTGACGCGAGTGTCCGACAAAATTGTCCACTGCGCACAAAACTCTGCATCGATCGCTGGCGGAATCTTACAATCGGATATTAATCGCTCGATGCTGCTCAGTTCTGCTAACATTGGCAGAGCGCCCGCCAATCGTTGACCATCGGCCAATTCCGCGCGCAGGCGGTCAAGCTGAACGCTGCATGATTGGCTGCGCTGGGTCGCATTCGCCAGCCGCTGGTGCAACAAGTCCAGTTCAGCAGGTGATATTTCGAGCGACTCGAGAGTGTCACTCTCGCTGCGAATTTCCGATAGTTTTGCGTTAATGCGCGCTGACCCACCGCTCTTTTTCAACGTCTCACCAAGAAACGACTGAATGTCCTTTTGCACCCGGATCAAGCGATCCAAACCACCCAGACCGCCACCCGCCAACGCTTCGGTCAGTTTCGTATGTTTGAGCGCCTCGTTTCCCTTTCGCAACTCATCCAGCGAAAACCCGAACAGGGATTCGTAGGCCTTCAGATCAAAGTTCCCGAGAATGTGCGTAAGTTCGTCTTGTGTCAGCGGAGTTTGGCGGTTGCGTTTACCTGCAAAATTGTCAACCTGTTTCTTGCGTCGCGAGAATTCGATCCGCTGGCCATCGCGCAGCGTAGCTTGCACGGACGCGGACATGGTCTTGCCAGTCAAATACGGGTTCTTGCCCGGAAATCCAAACAGAGCTTGGCGCAAGCCATTGAGCGCCGTGGTCTTTCCAGCTTCGTTGGGACCGTAGATCAGAATCAGCGATTCGGCGGCCAGCGGGAATTGTTTCATCCCATAAATGCCGAAATTCTCTAACACCAGCGTGTCGATCTTCACACATCGCCTCCATTGCAAATCCTGGCGCGCAGCAAATCTTCGGCTCGTTGAAGCAGCCGCTCGAACTCCGGCAAACGGCTCGCTTCGCGCCACAGTTCCCAACCAATCGGTTCTAATTCTCCCCGAACTTTCCGCGACAGTTCGTCGAGCGACTTGAGCATCTGCGTTTGTTGTCCGGAATTACAACGGACATCGGTAATCACTTCGCTCAAGCACTGCAGCGGTAATTCGCAACCTGCCAGCGGTACGTCGGTTCTAGGTGACACGGTTCCAATCTTTACAGACTCCAGCCATACGCAGCTCAAGTCGTGTAGTCGTGCTGCCAACGCCGCTGTCAGTCGCTCGACCACAAACGGGTCCGACAGCTCCGCGTGCAATCGGCTGGCGCCAACAAACGTGGTTCGCACCGCAAGGTGCCGCGCATCGGCCGCGTCGACCAACTTTCGAGCTTGTTCAAACAGCAGATCATCCAGATCAGTCATTCGATTGACTTCGCTTACATCGATGATGGCTTCGTGCCAGCGCACCGAATCGGTGGCCACAAACTCGCACATGCTCAACGCCCCGGCCTCGACATGCGCTAGGTAACATCCTTTCGGACCCGATTCCCGTACGTGCCTCCCCTGAGAGTTTCCACAGTAGCCTATCCAGCAATTGGAGCCGAGCGAAACTTCGGTACGCTTGTGAATGTGCCCCAGCGCCCAATACTGATATCCCAAACTTTCAAGAACCGACAATGACGTCGGTGCGTAGCGTTCGTGCGCTGCCGAACCTCCAAGCGACGTGTGCAATACACCAACGTTAAAGTATCCGTCCATACGACGCGGATAGCCGGCCGCCAAGTCTTCTGCGATGGCTCGTGCGCCAAAACTCTGTCCGTGAACCGCCAAGCCAACGCGATCGATCAAGTGAGTCTCCGGAGCCGCCGATCCTAGTTCGACGATACCTTGCGACCAGCGAATTGCTTTCCCCGCTCCGCTGAGCGCATCGTGATTGCCGCGAATGAGCACAACATCGATTCCGTTGCGAGCCAGCCGCTTCAACTGCCCATCGACCCACAGTGCTGCCGACGCATCTTTGACTGGCCCGTCAAACAAGTCGCCCGCAATAATCAAGGCTGCGACTTCGCGTTCGATAGCCAAATCTACGATCCGCTGCAGACTCATGCGCGTTGCCAACGCCACCGCATCCGCAGCGGCTTTGTCCAAACTGCGCAACTGATCGAGTGGGCTATCCAAATGAACGTCGCCGGCATGAATAAATCGGAATCCAGACACGACCTACTCGACTTTCTGCACTTTTGTTATCGTTCGCACTACCATTCCAAAGCGTACTCGCTTACAGATCCATCCATCTGTCGTCATCCATCCACTCCAACTGTGTTGCGTGCAAAAACATGTGGAGCCGGAATCAGACTCAGAGGGCATTTAGCAAACCGATCGCCGCTGAGCAAAACCAAATAACAGGCGATGCGATCTGCGGGCAGTTGGTACATTTTCGCAACCACTTGCGCGTAGACCTCTAACTGCGGCCGATGGTGTTCGACTCGCTCGTCCACCCAATCGTCAATGGATTCACTCGGTGAGCGCGCGTCCGTTTTGTAGTCGATTATTTCTGCCGCGATCGGCTGCCCAGCGTGCCATAGCACCACCAATCGGTCAATCGTTCCCGATATCAGTCGCTGGTCGATCACCAAGTTGATAGGCCGCTCGTTCTCCATCGTCATTTGATCGGGGATTACACCGAAACGGGATTCGTCATAGCGAGATCGGCTGAGCGCTATCTGAACCGATTGCATTTCCAACATGCCTCGGAACGTCGCGATTTGACGATCGAGTTCCAAGTGCCGGAGTTGGTCCGGTGTTAGCGCGCGGATGGCGGCCTCTCGCAAACGAGCTTCATCGAATTCGTAGTCCTCCAACCATTGGACTTGTTCGAAGAAACCGTGAATCAGCGTACCTACCGCAGCCCCGAGGCTGGCCGAAGTCGTGAAGGCTGTCGATAGTAACAGTTGGCTGGGTTGCCCCATACCCGAGGGAGCTGCAGCACGGAGATTGCGGCGTGGTGCAGTTACCAGATTCGTTTGCAAGTTGATGGACTGTTCGAATGCCAATTCGAATTGGATCGCTTTCGAATCGCGCGCTAACGTCGGGCTGCGGAGTGACTTGAACCAATCGACCTGTCCCAGCTCCAGGAGTGTGGCTTCGGCCTCGCCGGCCAGCTCATTTTCGCACAAAGTCGATTGCAAAATGGAGCCAAACTCTTGGACTGCTTCGCGTCCGCGCGGCTTGGTGAGCATGTACAAACCGGATTTTGCACGCGTCATGGCAACGTACAACAAGCACATGGACTCCGACACTTGACGATCCCGCCACTGACTAAATGCTTGTTGCCACGTCTCGGGCAACAGTCGCTGCAGCGCGGCGTTCATATAGCGCAGCACACCATCAGGCGGCTGACAAGGGTCATGGCTGCGTGCAACCAACAACGGCTGAGTCCCCACGACGTCGATTTCCATGTCCGGCAGAAATACCGCGTCGAATTCTAGTCCCTTGCTCTTGTGAATCGTCATTACTTTTACTTGCGATTCGGTCGGCAACGCCACTCGCTGTGACTCGACAAACTGTTCGAAATCGCGCAGGCGGCCTGCGAACTGAAGTTCGAATTTGTAGGCCAACTCGACCAACTGCAGCAACCGATGTTGATCCCACCAATTGAGACTTTTTTGCAGATGTTGGGCAATGTTGCTAAGCGTGTGTCCCAAGCCCAAACGCGATACGTTGCGCCTGACTTCCAATGACAGCATCTCGGGGCCATGCAAGTCGATATCGCAATACCCCGCTTGGCGCAAGTGGTCAGCCAGCGGCGAACTGGCAACGTGATGTTGGGCCGCGGTGTCACTGGGGTGGTCGGCCAAGTGGATCAGCGACAACAGCAACTCGACCGCGCAGGAATCGGTCAACGGATTGCCGCCATCCTGACTGGCCGCAATTCCGCGAGCTTTCAGCAACTCGATCATTGATGCTACGCCGTCGTTGGCGCGGAACAAGACGCCGATACTACATTGCCTCGATTGATGCACCAGTTCGGCTATCATATCGGCAGCGTAGGCCAGCTCGACTTGCTTGCGTTCCTCCTTAGCAACCTCTTTATCAAAACGCGGCAGGTTTTTCAGCAAGACATAACCCGGCAATTCCTCGCGCGCTGTGGAATGCTCTGGAAAGGTCGCGCACCAGCGCTGGGCAACTTGCTCGCTGCCACCAAATCCTTCGTGCTGAGTCAGGTTTTCAAATACGCGGTTAACGACGTCCATAACCACAGGGCTGCTGCGAAAGCTGCGGTTCAATTGTTCTTCTTGGATGCTTTGAATGCTGTCGGAAACGGCATCAAAGATCTCCGAAACTCCACCGCGCCAACCGTAGATAGCTTGCTTCGTGTCGCCCACGCAGAAAAATGATCTGTTCGATGATTCGAAGCCCGCTTGCGGACGCGCAAGCGAACGGATGATCCGCCACTGACTAGGTGCCGTGTCTTGAAATTCGTCCAACAACAAGTGATTGACACCGCAGTCCATCCGCCAAGCAATTTGGGCATGATTGTGCGCGAGTTGGTCAGTTGAACGCAAATTATCCTGAGAAACTGCTTCGGATTGATCAAGCCAGCACGCTAGAAAGTGCGTAATGTCGGAAAACGTCAGCACGCGACGCTTGCGCAGTAAGGCGAGATATTCCGTATCAAACGCTGCCAACAAGTCAAAGCTGGCCTCCGTCTGAGCGCGCCTGATCGGCAGCAACTCGGCGGCACATCGATGCAGCATCGTAGTCAACGCAGCGCACAATTCGTCGGGCAACTCACGTTTGTAATAGGTGCGATGCGCACTCATCAGCGCAGTAACCAATCCATGTTCAGCGGCTCGTTCCCAATTCCCCGCAGCGACTAAATCGGCCAGCTTTCTCAGTTCCTTGCGAACTGAGTCGTGCTGGAGATCGATCGCGCCCAGCATTTGAACGACCGAATCGATTGCCGACTCGGAAGGTCCGCTTGCGATCCGCAAATTGCTCCACGCTTCGCGGCCTGTGACGCGATACAGCGAGTACCCGGATTCGACGGTCTGGGCGATTTCGTCCACCACGCGCCGTTGCGATTCGCCCTTGCTGAGCATCTTTACTAGATGTATCAACGTCGCCCGATCGCTCGTGTCCAGTACTCGTTCAATCGCCAGCATCCGCAAGGAATTCTCCTGAACGGGATCAACCGTCGACCAACCTGGCGAAAGTTCCATTTCCAAGCCGAAAGCTCGCGCAATCTGAGCAAAGAAACTATCCAGAGTGCTGACGCGAAAACGATGGAGGCTCTTGGTCAAGGTACGCAGCGCTGCTAAACATGATGCATGAGTCACTTCGACGTCGGCCAGATGCGTGGCCAACTCCGTCATGGCGCTGCGTTCAATGCACGCTTGAGCTAGTCGCTGGAGCACGCGATGCATGATCTCGCCGGCGGCTTTGCGCGTAAAAGTCGTCGCCAAAATGGTGTCCACATCTTGGCCCGAGAGAATGATATGCAGCAATCGATTGCTCAATTGGAACGTCTTGCCAGTGCCCGCCGATGCGCGAATGAGCTGAGCCGGCAACGCCAGCATCGCGGCCCGTTTGTGAGTCGACGCGAGGATTTTTGACGCTGCCGAAACCACGGGCGTGGGTACAAGTGCTAAATCGTCATGCCGCCACGCGCGATTGCTGAATGTCGGTTTACCAGCACTGGTGCGCTGAACATGAGTCTGGCAAAGTCGAGAAAAGTCGTCGAACAGCGGCGGCTCGTCGGTCGGTTCAAACTTGCGCGATAATATAGACGCCACAACCCGTTGGGCAGTGCGATCCGCGTCGGCTAGCTCGGATTCAGAAAACGCTGCCAGCGCGAATTCAATATCATCGGATTTCTTTGGTATCAGGATGTAACCTAGCGAAGGCGTCGGGGCCCCGTCGCCTGCAGGAAATAATGCCCGAAACAAATGTCGATACAGCGGCAGTTGCAAATCGATCCAGCCTCGATTCTTGCTGATGTGAGCAACATGCGGTTTACGCGCCGTATCACCGGTTTTGTAGTCCCAAATCGCCCATTGACCTGTTCGAGGATTGAAATCGATGCGATCGATGCGCCCAGTCAAAATCAAACTGCGCGATTGGTCGCCGAGACAGATCGATCGCCGCGCATCGAAGATCGATTCAGCGTAGCGGATGATCCAACCTTGAGCCGCGCGTTCTGCTTGCTTGCGTGCGAACGCTGCGAGTCGCTCTTCGGCTTGTTCAAGTTGTATTTCGACTGCCGCAGGAGGATGCGGTCCGAATTGGCGAGTGGCCAGCAAACGCAGTTCTGCGATCAGGTGATCCCGTATTTGCTCCGCATCCGTGGCTTGACCGATCTCATTATCGATCAAGCTGTTCAATGCTGCATGCAGCAAATTTCCGAAGCCGGCCGCATCCAACTCATCTTCAAAATCGTGCTCACTGTCCAGTCGCAGCACATGCCTTAGATAGAAACGATAGGGGCATTCCAAGTAACTGCGAAAGGCAGTGACAGAAATTGTTGTCGGCAACGCGACACTATCCTGAGGCGGCGGGATATCGATCCGGCTGAAACCCTTTACGTCGCGCCATGTACGTACCACGTCACTTGGCGAGTCGCTGGTATCTGCGGAAACCAGCTTGAGCACTCGGGCGGGCAAGCGTTTCAGACCGCAAGCCAGCAACAATCGGCTGGGCACCATAGGATCGCCGTCTGCTCCGTACTTGCCCACTACAATGCGCATGAACTTGCGAGTGTTCAGCATCACTTCCAAAGCAAAAGCATCTCGCGCGTAACGCCGCGCGTTGTCCATCATCCCTAATTGCTTACGCAGTTGGTTCGGCAGGAACATATCGGCGTTAATACTTTCGGGGACTACGCCGTCATGCATTCCAGTCAATATCAATGCGCGCGCGTCATCGAGCGCCAATTCCAACCAGCCCAACATTTCCACCGCTGCGGAATTGGGCGGCTCGGGAATTAACATGCCCGACATGGAACGCAGCAACCAATCGATCGCTTCCCAGGATTCCAACGAGATCTGTAGTGATCGCGGCAGCTCATTCAACTCCGCGATGCGCCGGCAAACATCTTGGCAAGCCTGATACAGCGCACGCTCGGTTTCGTTTTCTAGCTCACAGGACTCTGCCTCGTAAGCGACTCTCAGCACGTCCAGCAACGGTTGGACCCAATCTGATATCGGCCTTGCGGGCGCGTTCAAATTCGCCAGCCAAGCTTTGGTGGCCGCAGTTATATCCGCTATGACTCTGAACTGTGTACACTCTGGATTGATCCAGCTCTCAACAGCTCGCGGCAAGGCTTGATGGTAATAAGCATCTAATTGTCCAAGCCAATCGACGGGCAGTTCCGCACAAGCTCGATTGAGCAATCCTTCCACGATCGGATGGCGGACCAACGCGGCGTATTCGCTGAACGTACCACTGCGTAAGTACTCACCGATGCGTTCAAGCAATCGTGCGGGCTCGCTGCTGGCAAGTGGAACTCCAGGACCATGGCGCGCAACCACACCGCAGGTGAATAGATGTTGTCGCAAGACACTGACCAGACTGGCATCGGGAATTCCCAGCGTTACGTCTGCGGCGTGATACCTTGGCCCAAGTTCGGCCAGGCATGAAGCCACCAATTCTGCTTGATCTTGTGGCGAGCCAATGACTGTGAGAACATCTTCCGGAATATCAATTTGATAATTTTCCCAGTCCTCACTCAGCAAGCAACCCAAGGAATCGAACATATCGTTCAGTGACTCTGGCGCGGCAATCCACACTTCGACTTGTTGGGCTACTTGAGCCAAGAAACCGCGTTGAGTCTGATTGAGGTCAACGGCACCGATGACGATGATGCGCTGCGTGGTCCGCGGCTCGTGATAGTCAAGGGCTACTACGCGCGCAGTCTGTATGTCCCATAATTTTAACTCGTCCAGCGTTGACAAATAACGATGCTGGAGACTCGCGAGAACTTTCCAACGATCCGCTTCTGGATGATTGCCGACAGCTTGAACGACGTCGGAAAAATCGAGCCGATCGCTCGCTAGTTCACGATGTAGTCCCGACAGTAATTTACCGAGCTCCAACCATTGCTCACCGGATATTGAACTTGGCAGCGGGAGAATTCCTCGCAATTGGTTTGCGTCCATCGCGCGCAGCGCCGAGCACCAAGCCAGGATCTGCACGAAATCGCTGGCGAACGGAAATTTGGCATGGTACAAGTGCTCGGGCAAGTCGCCAACGGTTTCAATTTTTGGCGGGTAGAAGACCTTTCCTTCTGCTTCCGCTCGCAATGTCAAACGTTCGCGCAAGCGTCGTTTCGCGAGACTGCTGGGAAGAATGATCAGCAAGTCGCGCAGGTCCCAATCCCGATCAGTCGAGTAATTCTCCAGGAGAAGTTCCTCGGCCTTTGCCAGAATCGGGCATTTCCAATCCAGAAATAGTCTTCTTGGCAGATCCGGCATTTTCGTTCCTTCCGTCAATCCTTATGCCATTGATCCCTCTCCTGAATGCTCCATCAGCACTCGCCTCATGCATGCAATTCTATGAAATTCGTGACACCTTTGGTCACCAACTCGACCAGCACAACAAAAAAACGCCAGATTGTCCCGAGACAAGCCAATTCGCGTTGTAGCAGTTGTAGGGAATCGCACCCTCCGGCGGTCTTGAGAGGATAAGTAAGTGAGAGATTTTTTGTGACCCAAGACGCCCGCGCATGTGCTGTGTCGTACGTTTGGAGTGGCCGCAAATTCGTATTTCGCTGATCGTGAAACCAATTCGCTGCCACGCTGTGTCCGCACCTCGATGAACATCTATTGAACATTGCACGCATTCTGTGAGATTCTCTATGTCGAATCGCGCTGACGGATCTCGTTCGAGCGGAAACAAACGCCAGACAACTACTTTGGGACTTGAGCAGCTCGAATCCCGCATGCTCGCAGCGTTTGGAGTTTTGGAAACCAGCCTGAATCTTCTCGGTTCAAGTGGTAGCCTGGGAACAACTTCGGCAGTAACGACTTCAGCACCCACCGTGGCCACGCCCATTCAATTGGCCGGCGGCGTTACCGAAGTGCAATCGCGGTCCATCGGAGTAACCGTTCTTGGAGCGGATGATGGCGGCGAGGCGAATCTCAAGTACACCTGGCGATCGACTTCAGTCCCGTCGGGCGGTCGCGTCCAGTTCTCTGTCAATGGGACCAACGCGGCGAGAAATAATACGCTGACGTTTACTAAAGCTGGCAGTTACACGATTGCGGTAACCATCCTCGATCGGTCCGGAAATTCTACAGTCAATACGTTGCAGTTCAACGTCGCACAAGTGTTGACGACGTTCTCCGCTCGCAACGCTGCCAACGCAGTAGTTACTTCAGGGTCGAGCGTTACCTCTACAGGGAATCTACGATTAACTGTTCGCGGCTTCGATCAGTTTGGGAAAGTGATCGAGCAGCCCAATATCACCTGGACCACGACCTCTGCGCCCAGCGAAGGGACCGCAACCAACACTGTGGTTTCCGGCCAAACTAACTTTGCATTCAACACGGCAGGTCGATTCTCCTTGCGAGCGCAATCCGGAAGCGCTGAATTTAACGTATCGGTCAACGTCAGTCAGACGCTGGCTTCACTCAGTTTCACGACCCGAGATGGAAGCGTGGTGAATACCACTCAATCTACCCTGACATCGACGACGAATACTAGTGTAGTCGTCCGGGCAATCGATCAATTTGGAAACCAGATGACGACCACGCCAACATTGTCGTGGTCGACCACGCGCGTGCCTGCCGGTGGCAGCGCCCGAGTAGTCGTCAGCGCCGGTGTTGCCACCGTTACGTTCACGCGGGCTGGGGTCTATGGACTGCAAGCGCGATCGGGTACTGTATTCGCTGGCTTTGCGGCTACGGTCTCTCAGACACTGACCAGCCTGGTCACCAATAGCGGTTCGCCCGCAAATCAAGCGAATGACTTGAGCTTGAACACGACCAGCCGCAGCCAGTCTCTCAACGCAGTCGGTTTGGACCAGTTCGGCCAAGTAATGACGACTCGTCCGACCGTGGCGTGGTCGATCATCAATTCACCTGCGGCCGATGCAGCTACGCTAACCGCGACAGGTACGAATGCAAGGGTGGAAGTCAATCGACCGGGAAGTTATTCCATACGCGCGACAGCGGGTTCGCTGACATCCAACGTTTCGCTGAACGTCCAACGAAAGCTCGCAAGGATTCGCGTGACTCCCGGCTTAGCCACAGTTGATACCGGGGCAACGCAACTCTTTCAAGCATCTGGCAGCGATCAATTCGGCCAGAGCATGGGCGTTGCTGTGACCTGGTCCACCAGCGGCGGTTCGATCTCATCTACCGGACTATTAACCGCGCCTGGTACCACAGGTAATTACACTGTGACTGCGACATCGGGCTCAGTAACCGGTTCCGCATCGATCGTCGTCAGCGATTTGTCACCTACGGATGGAATCGACGATCCGACTCTCTCAACGCTGATCACAACGTATTATGCCGACAGTTCGATCAGCCGGGTCGAGATGATCGACATACTACGAACCGCTGGTACCGACGGATCGGTCAATTCGACCGAGTTTGCCGATTTTCAATATTTGGTTACCGGTTCCAATTTTACCATGCCGGACTATGTGCGCAATCTGGCCCGGGACGTGATTAATGGCAACGCTGCGAATGCGACCTACCAAGGAGCATCCGCTGGGAATTTGGCCGCCGGCAGCCCAGCAACGTTGCTGAATAATTTGGTTAACAAATGGTTCCTGGGGACCAACTATCCAGTCATTGTGGGCAGCGGCATCAGCTACCGCAATGCGACAGGCAATCTGTTCAACGGTTCGCCATCGCGCGCTGACACGCGTCAAGGGCAACTGGGTGACTGTTACTTCATCGCGTCCTTGGCATCTATTGCGGACAAGAACCCAACCGCAGTTGCGAACATGTTTATGGACAACGGGGACGGCACCTACACGGTCCGATTCTACGCCGGCGCTTTGGGACTCATTTCACATAGCGGATTCGTCAGCGGCGGATTTTTGTCAGGTTCGGGCTCCGCCGATTATGTAACCGTTAATCGCCAACTGCCAACCTACTCCAATGGTTTGCTGGCTTACTCGGGATATAAGTTAAATGCAACCAGTTCCGGCACAACGCTGTGGATCGCGCTGGCTGAAAAAGCGTACGCGCAGTGGAATCAAACCACCAACGCCAGCCGCGATAATACGAATACTTACGCAGGCATCGAAGGCGGCTGGATGGACGACGTTAATGCGCATGTCTTGGGCTACAATTCGTACAACTATTCGTTTGCCACAACCGCGAAAAATACGTTGATCGCGCAACTGAGCAACAATCGAGCGGTAACGCTCGGAACCACGGCCAGCCCAAGTGGCCTGGTCGGCAGCCATGCTTATATCATTACAGGATACAATTCCGGTACCGATACATTTTCGCTTCATAATCCTTGGGGCACTTCGCATCCGTCCGATCAGTCCTGGGCACAATTGCAAGCGAACTGCACTTGGTTCATTTCCGTAGATGCCTCATCCACATCGCCGACAACGGCGGTGTCAACAGCGGGAACTCTCTCCCAGGACTACAAAGTGCTGTGGCAGAGGCAGTCGCTCCTAGATTTGAAACCGCAGACTTCGAAGTAGTAATTGACGAGCACTTCGACCGAGCGACCGACATCGAACTGCAGCTCGACCAGCCGCTGCAGCTTGCCGAGTTCACCTCAGATCTTACGAGCGATCCAATCGACCAAGCACCCAACAATTTTTCAATCACCGATCCTGTGGAAAGCTCTCTGGCTTCGTTCGACAATCCAACCAGCTTCGCCCTGGTAGATGAAGTTTTCGCTCAGTTTGGTTTCGATGACTTGGCGCTCGCATAGTTTGAGTCAGCGGCGAATGGCAACTGGTTTGGAGGAAGGTTAGTTGGACAGCACCACTCCGTACTAAACGCAATACCGTTCAACGAACGTGGGATAAGCTTCCAGCTTGTCAACCTGTAGCGGAGTTTCGCCATTGCTTGCACAAGACATTGACAAGCTGGAAGCCTCTGTATTACCCACAATTTTTTCGTTGAGCATCGGCACCTCGGGCGATAAGCATGAGCTTTTCAAAGCCACGCCAGAGGCGGATACGACAAAAGACTTCGAAGTCGTCCGCGCCGCGATCATTCACGTGCACCCACTTGACCCCTGCTGGCGGCGCACCCACTTGATCGACCAGCTTGCCCCAGACCGCGGACTCTCGATCGGCATCGCGGCGTCG
>SYJV01000421.1 GCA_005798335.1 Planctomycetaceae bacterium
CGCGTTCAACTCGCAAACTACATTGTTTTGATAGCAAATACTATTCGCCTGCCTCCCAAAACCAAGGAATTCCCACATCGATTTTGGGCTTGACAAACCGAACTGTCGCGGCATGGTCAACGCAAAATGGGAATGCACCCCTGTGCGATGGCGTCTTCGCTGTTAGCTGGATAGTATCCGGCATACCGCCCGTCCTCACTTTGAGGAAGATGCTCCGACCGCCTCTCTCCCAGCATTAGCAGTGCGTCATCGCCCTTACTGACCACAAGAACTGTCGACTTCACCGGCACCGCACGAGAGACCTCCTCTCGCAGTCGTTGAATTAATTGTTGATATGAATGAGGCGTAAGCCTGCCAAAGTTTGAGAAGGCATTGGCTATCATTACTTTTTGACCTCTGAGATTGGGCTGAAGCGCGACTATGATCGCGTCGTGAATAATTCACATAACCTACTATTCGACAACCAGATTCTTAAGTGGTCTTGAATGTACTTCATCGGAATCAATGTGCTCATATGCCATCTTTCGCGCTGCGCTTTCAACGCGGGTAGTCATTTAATAATTGTTCGACACCGATGGCCGCTTCCTCAACAGGCTGAAAGGTCGAAATGCCTTGCTCGACTGGGTAAATTATTCTGAAAGCTAGTATTCCGCGAATCAAAACAAGCGCTCCACTCGCCAAATAACAAATACTTCGTCCGCTGCACTCCGTTTTTATTGCTCGTCGCGCCCAATCAATGGCTTCCAAGCCTGATCGAATGAGATTCCAGAAATCTCTCCCAATCGCCGCGTTTGCATTGTTGCATAACTGATGTTCTTGGTTGGGATGCGAAGTACTCCGAAACCAACGTGCAAAAACTTGATGTTCGAAAAACTTCATCACGATTGAAGCGGTTGGTTTCATAATCAAGACCTGTTTCAAATGCCGTTCCTAAATATTCGACTGAAAAGGTTCCCAAGTCAAATGGCATTAAGTTGAGCGTGCGATGTTGCCTCAACTCGCGATCATGCCCTTCTCAATTGCCCATTACCCATGGCGAGATTGAGTCGATAAATCATGCAACATTCAGGTGCAGGTACCCTCTGGTAGTACAGGTCGAGATGTTTCTTGAATTCGGTATAGTGATGGAACCACCAGAACGCCGTGCTTGGCACGAGCAAGAAGTTCGCACCCCTGTCTCGCAATTCCTCCAAATGGTAGATCGCTGCGGCGCTATCCGCTGGGTAATGTCCCGCATAGACACCATCTTCCGTCTGTGGAAAATGCAACGCCGACATCCCTTCGAGTCGCACTAACTCTTCATCTCCCTTGCTCACGACGAGAACTTTGGCCTGTCTGGGAAGCGCCTGGGTAGCAGCATCCCGGATTTGTCGTATCGTTTGCGTATAACGATATTGTTTTTCCTGCGACTTCAATCTGGACTCAATGGCGGCCAAGCGTCGTTCGAACGTTTGCGTCAATACCGCAGCGACTTCGCTCCAACCAAGTCGCTGAGAGGTGTTCGTGGTTGCTGACGACTCGCTATAGTTTGACTCGCACTGTACTGAAGTTTCGCCAAGGTGATAAATTACGCAATATTCGCTCTTGTGTATTCGTACGTATTTCATGTCAAGATGTTCCTTGAGGGCGCTATAATGTTCGAACCACCAAAATGTGGTGTTGGGAAATAGCAAGTAGTTTGCACCCTTTTCGCGTTGGAACTCAACCTGGCCAATCGCATCTTTGCTGTCTGCGGGATGATGTCCCGCGTATTGCCCATCAGTCGCTTGAGGAAAATGCCATCCCTGTTGTTGGCTCATGCGCAGCAGCCGATCATCGCCCTTACTGACGACAAGAACAATGGAGTTACTAGGCAGTGATTTGGTGACGATCTCAGAAATCTGATCAATCGAATACAAATAACCGAGTTTGCCGTCGAGAACATTGAGTTTGGCTTCGTGGTCGGCCGAGCGCTGCGTGAACGCCTTCGTGTGTTCCGCGAATTGATTTTCGAGTCGACTCCTAAGATGATCGACCTGTTGGCGCACTGTCTTCAATAGCTTCGCAACCGCAACCAGCCCGAACGCAAGTATCGCAAGACCGCCGGCGAAGATCCAAAAGTAAACCCTGTATTCCAATAGAACAGGATGTGCTGGGGCTATCCCCAGCGAAATCGCACACGCCAAACCGATCACTGAAATACGCCGCCACTGATCGAAGAACCGAGGCGGGAATTCAGAGGTTGTGGAGTGAGGAGCGTGCTCAAGTATCTGGGTTACGTTATTCGGCCGCTGTGCTGACGACGGCGAATTTTCACTTTGACGCGTCGCTTGCGTCACTTGATTTTGTGAACCGTTTCGCTCGCTCGTTTGCTGTTCTCCCTTTTTGGGCGAACCGGTGGCTTTGGTCATCGTTTGTTCAACGGACGCTGGCGTCGTTTTCTGTCTAGCGATTTTCTGTTGGACAGGCATGTCATCCGTTGGCAATAATATCGGCGCCTGTGTGGGTAGCCGTTTCACTTCCTCGTAAATCAGCTGTCTTAACTGCTCGTCCGAATCAGATTGATCGCCAACCCAATTGGTTGTTTGTGCGGATGTATCCTCAGATGCGGTTATGAGCACCGATTGCTGTATTGTCCCTTGTGTCGAAGCCTCAGAAAGTTGTAGGTCAATAGCGCGGCAAGTTAATGCATTGGATGGCGGAGTATGTTTGTACTGTAAGGCCGCTTTGCGAATTCTCTCGTATGCCGTTCGGAACTTCTCGCCGCTCCATTCGTACTGCTCGAATGGCACTTCCAGCAAATGTTTTGCATGAAACGCGTCTTTCATAAACGGCGGCCACCGACGCTCGTTGGGTAGCGCTCGATCATCGAGGTAGGAGACGGCCCCTCTCCAGGTTTCAACCTGCTTGGGCCAATTTGTGCGGTTATCGATCATCAACGTTGGAGCGCCGAGCCAGTGCGCGGCAAAGCCTATTCCCGAGTTGGGACTAACCACCACAGCAGCTCGATTCTGGATCAAATAAAATAATCCTCCGAGACTGAGCGTCGGCGCATATCCATCGACGACCCAACTGGGAAGTTCTTTCGTGTCCCACTGGGTTCCCGTCGCGACGACCGGCAAATTGGCTTTACGGAGTTCGCCGAAGATAAAGTCCATTTCAAAATCGGAGCGGTTGTCGTGCGAGCACGATTGGTCCGAAACATACGGTGAGAAAATAACTATTCCGCCTCCCCCGTATCGACGTTCGAATTCCGTCGCCTCCTCAATGGCTTTGTCCGTCGGAACCCACACCGGAGGCTTCCAGTCGTTTACTTCGTCCGCGCCTCGACAGAACGGAAGCACGTTGCGGAACATCTGAATATAGAATGGAGAACGATCGAGCGTGTATCGATCGAAGGCCTCCCGCCTCACGATATAATTGTAGTATGCGTCGATATGAATCCCGTCAGGTTCCTCGACAAATTGGTCGTTCTTGCACACAAAGTATCTGTGTTTGCTCATATGTTGATTCACATCGAGCAGACTCTTGCATGAATACGTTGGAATCGTCTCGACACGATCAACGTAAGGGCAGTTTCCAATGGCATCTCGGTACAAGTCAAGTACGACCCACGTGATCTCGCAGTCGGGATGGTGTTCCTTCAGCAAGCGCGCCATGGGAAGACCGAGAAACACCTCCCCTGCTTTTCCTGGATGATGGATGATGAAACGCATTAGAACAGACTCTCGAAATCAACGCGGGGGAATACCTCAAGTTTTCCGCCAAGAGTGGCGTTGTATACGTGACGACCGCAGATCGACATCGCTTCGTGAGCCATCTTGTAGTGCCAAATCATGTTCTCGACCTGAGGATTGTGCCACTTCCGGCCAGCCCCGAAATAATCGGAGGCAAAATGGTTGGGATCGTCGTTTGCGGTTGACGTGTAATACATTTTGCCCAATGGAGTTTCCTCTCCCTCTTGCCGAACCGATTGCGGCACTACGTAGTTCGTATCACAACCGATCAAGTAAATCGGATCAAAGCCCATGAGCAAGGAGAGTTGAAGAGCTGTGATGGTTACTGTGTAAGGTTGCACAAGGAATTTATCGGGTTCGATCGAGAATGCCGAATACGGTAGATTATCTTCAGTTGGAAATCTTTGTCGAAAGTACACACGATTGTGCGCTGGATTAATCAACTCAGTGGTTGGCGTCACGGACTTGGACTGATGGTCAACAATCTCTTGCGGAAAAAAACACACAGTATCCGGATTTTCTTCGTGCATTCGAACAATATCCGCGGCGCGGTCTGGAACCACTCGCGAATCGACACATGTATAGTATCTCGGTCGCCAACTCACGCGATCGAACAACAAAAATATAGCGTTGGAACAAATCAGATTCTCGTTATCCAACTTGGATAAGTCCATCTTATTGAGAGAGGGTCCGTTTCCAACGATAAAACATCGCTCCCATCGATGAATATTTTTGAAACGGGAAAGGTTGGTATTCATATGCGTGATATCACTCCGATTTGCAATCTCCGACAAGTCGAGATTCGCTTGTCAATATCCGCACATTCTGACAATCACGATGAACAACTTCGTCGGGTTCGCATTCGCCAACTGACTGTGTCGGCCGGTTCAAATCGCTATTGACATTCTCGAGGTTGAATATCAGGCCGATTTCTCCCGGCAACGTCAGCGCGCTGTAGCGTTGGTACAAATGTTTCCCAAACTCAGGATAATGCTTAAGCCACCAAAGTGAAGTTTTTGGAAATAACAAGCATTGTGCTCCCTCGGCGCGCAATTCTTCCAAATGTGCGATCGCCGACAAGTCATCGGCGGGATAGCACCCCGCATATCGACCATCTGGCGACTGTGGAAAGTGGTTCGCCGAGTGATTGTCGAACCGCACCAGTGTTTCGTCACCCTTGCTGGCAACCAGAATCTCATAACTCTGAGGAATGTTTGAGTCAACGAATTGGCGAATGTCGGAAACTAGTTCATCGTATTCCGCGAATTGTGTATCAAAGCGACGTGCAAACGCCTCTCCTGCCGCTGACACCAAAGCAGTCTCATCCGTCGATATCGCAAACTCTTTCTGGTCTTCGCTTGCCTGTTCTATGAAATCGATATTCATTAGACGCATCTTGCGAACGGCATTGGAGAATTGCTTGCCGTGGACTAGGTGCGTCGTGGGCGATTCGCGCAGCACGGATTCGATAAGCTGTGGAACTGGATATTCCGTATCCGCGGGTCCACAGTAATTTCGCACGAAATCCGAATGCCGAAACTTGTGCAGTGTCGCTTGAGATAGTTTCCAAATTGGATCGTGTGGATTGTTGGACCTTGCGCAGCCAAAGACGGTTTCGACGGCGGTGTCGTAGGCGCAGTGGGGATCGCGCGACAGGATCGTAGCCAAACCCGGCCGCCAAACTTTGGCAACAAACTCCTGGAATTGCGCGTTGCCGACGGCGTATACAGCGTTGCCATTTATGTGTTTGGCGTACGTGCGTTCAAGAACGCTGTTGCCGCGATACGCGCTGCCGAGAACCCAAAATGGTTCGGCATGCTGGACCAGATCCTGCAATTGCCCAAGCCAGTCGGGTCGAATGGGTATGCAGTCGGTTTCCATATACAGGATATAATCACCGAACTGGGCGGCTTGAGAGACGATGTCAAAAAACTGGTTGTTGGGACCAGCCTTGGACCTATGCTTGCCACGTTGAACTCCGCTGCGGTCGTAAAGATCATCGTCACCGTGGAGCGACAGATATCGGAACTCGACACTCGAGAAGCAACGGTTAAGCAAGTCGGCGCGCTGAAACGTCTCTGCGATTTCCTGTTCTAGTTCTTTGCCCGATTCATTGTTGAAATAGAAGACCAACGTCGACTTAGTTCGATTCTCCAAGTGGAGCATGGGAGCAAAACCATCGCGATTCCACAGCCACAGATTGTCTAATATCGACTGGCGCTCTTCGGCTCGTGTCGGCACGATCACGGCGGCAAGTTTGGCACGGGTCCGTGCTGAGTGGACGATCGACCGCCGAGCCGACGCAGGCTGCTCCGTCCGCAGAGCGTAAATCGCACAGGTGTCATCGTGTAGAACTTTGCGATAGCGAGCAAGGTGATCACGAAAGCCGGCATAGTGTTCGAACCACCAATAACCAGCGCTGGGAACGACCAGGTATTCCAAACCGGTTTCGCGCAAAGCTTCGAGATGCGCAATCGCGGCGGCGCTGTCCTTGGGATAACATCCCGCGTATCCACCCAACGTCGACTGTGGAAAATGGGAGGCCACAATGTTCGGTAATCGCAGTAATTCGTCATCTCCCTTGCTGATGACGACCGCTCGCGCTCCACTTGGCACCGATTGCGCGACCGCACTCTTCACCTCATCAACTGATAGCTTATAGTCGCGCAGTGCGGCTCGCTTTTGGTCTCGAATTGTGTTGAGGTTGCGGCGGATGGCAATTGCGTCCAACCGACTCCGAATCAATTCGCCAACACGTGATTCCGAAAAATCGGCGGCGAGGCTCTGCTTGGCTCTCGTTCCACGAGCTTCTGCTTCGTCTCGATTGACATAAGTGTGGCGCATAAGTTCGGCGGCATGTTCCAGCGACGGCTCCGCCCAAGTCTCACCGGCTCGGTATGGCCCCGCCGAATCGCGAAGCTGCACTAAGTCGAACTGGACTGGATAACTGTTCGAGACGTTCATGAAGTCCATATTGCCGGACCAGCCGGTGGCGATGACTGGCTTGCCATGCGCCATGGCGGCGGAGATCGTTAGCCCCGCTCCTTCGCTTCGGTGCAGTGACACATAAACGTCACACGCGGCAACTAAATCATTCAGTTCCGTCGCCGACCAATAGCCGGTGAGAATCCGCATGCTCGGCAAATCCATCGCGGAGGCTAATGCGGCAAAGGCCGTGGGATTAGCTCTTTCGTTCACGCACTTGATAACGAGCTTTGTCGAGTCGCTTGGTCCGAACGCTCGTTTGAACGCGTTGACAACTGCCAGAGGGTTCTTGCGCTCACAGATGCTGTTGAAATCGAAAATGAAGAGATAAACGACATCCGCTTCAGTCGCGTCGATCCGCGACCTGCCGATTTGGCGCGATCCCAGGTTCGCTATCTCAAGGTTAGGTGGAATGCGGACAACTGGAACCGGAGATACTGGTGCAAGTGCACTGGCTACAAATGAGGTTCCAACCCAGATCTCGTCGTAATCCGCAAAGCGGTCCAGCCACTTTTCTGGAAACCGTGAAAGCTCCCACCACCAAACTCCGATGTTGTAGCATTTCGCAAAGCGTTGTTCGCCAATTCTTTCAATAGCCGCATTTTGCTTCTCGATGTCCACACACACGATATTCACGTCATGTTGGCAACTAAACGGTGGCAAATCCAAGCTCACATCCTGTGCGCGATTACCACAGATATCCGAAAGGTCAAGCAAGTCTACGTCGATACTCGCGGCCCGCAACGCCCTAACGTAACCACGTGTCACGGCACCCACACCGCTCTCGGTGCGCAGATATCCGCAAACGTTTACGCCCGAAATCGGTCGTGAGCCTGAATTAGGAATTAACATGGCGATGTGCGCCCCAAGTTTTCGAGCTTCAGTGTCCCGTCACATGTCACCACGGAGACATCGTGAAAGGCCGATTGTTTTTCTCAATTGATTTGTCGGTTGACAACTCAGGCTCCAAGACAATTCAGGAACTGAGGAAGAACTCGGTCGTGGCCAAAGAACTCTCTGGCCACTTGGTTCGCAGCACGGCTGTGGTGTTCGTAGTTGCCGGTAATTTTGCCGAGCGCGTTGAGCAATTCGTCCATCGTCGCGAAGGCAAACAATCCCTCTCCACACTGCACGGAATTCCCAAATGCCGTATCCTGAGTAATTACCGGTCGCCCGGCGGCCAAGTAGGTTGCGCTGCGGTCGCTGAACCAGCCGCTGCGGAGGCGGACATTCTGGTCTTTTGCAACGGTGAATTCGCCGCGGGATTGGCGGATGTAATCGCGATAGGAATCCAAGTCTATGGACATATCCATGGCAGCTCGAATGCGCCAGCCTTTCGACTCGAGCATGTCCTGGTCCTCGGTCGTGTAACTGCTCAACGCCAACTCAAATGCCTGCGAAGTACGGGTAGGCAAATCGATGAACTTCAGGAACTCGTAGTGTTTGCTCCAATAGTAGGTCTCGCCATTCAACCGCACCGTGCGATGAGGTTGGTTCCAATTGCCGATCGTCGTGAACGCAGGATTGGTCGGACCGTCGTGCGACTGCCATAGATCGCAGACGACCGGCTGACGCGTGGGCAGGAACTTGAATCGATCGGAGACCGGCAACTTGCAATCGGGGCGTCCGTAGTTCTCTCCAAACGTAAAGAAGGCGCAGTGCGGTTCGAGGAAATCGATCGTCGCTTGCAGGTTGTCGTGCAGTTCGATTTGCAACTCGACTGGATCAGTTTCGAGGTAAACCAAACGCCCCGTGGCGTAGTGCTCGGGCAATGGCACCGTTCCGCCGTGCATGTTGATAATAAGATCGGCGGTACGATAGAGTTCCTTGAGCTGCAACTGGGACATGCCGAACAGCCGACCATCGTCGTGAATGGCGTGGAACGCCCAGCGATCGTTGAGATCGAATCGCTTGAAGATGGCTGCCAAGTGCTCGACCGCTTTGACGGAACCGTCGTCGTCCTCGGATTCCATGAACATCGTTGGGGTGCGCGCGTGCGACTCGACGTAGTAAGTTTCATAGCCAAGCCGTTCGAATCCCAGAATGTAATGCAGATACTGCCAGACAACTCCCGCAACCGGAAACTTGCTGATCATCCCAAGGATAACAATCTTTTTCTTGGAACCGATGATCATGTGGCCGCGTCCGTTTGTTTTGATTTTTTGGGACGGGCGTCGTGCTGTGCCAATCGTTGCCGCGCGATGCGAATCGCTTGATGCAGCTTTTGCTCCAGTAATTCGCGAGGCGGCAACTCGGTCAGGTACGAGGCGACGCGAATCCCGCTGTCGCTCAGCCGGAGCAACGTAACGTGCTCGTCCGACTTGTCCGCGCAGAGAATCAGTCCGATCGGCGGCTCCTCGTCGGGCTGCGTTTCGTGTGCTTCAAGCCAACGTAGATAAAGTTCCATTTGGCCCTTGTCGGCCGCCCGGAACTTGCCAAGCTTCAGATCAATGGCAACGAGACGCCGCAATCGGCGGTGATAAAACAGCAGATCGAGGTAATAGTCTTCGTTATCGACCGTGATTCGTTTCTGCCGAGCGAGAAACGCGAAGTCGCTGCCCAGTTCCAGGATGAACGCTTCCAGCTCCCGCAAGATGGCGGCCTCAACGTCGTTTTCGTTGAATTCACTGGACAGGCCGAGGAAGTCGAGAAAGTACGGATCGCGAAAAACCATGTCGGGCGACAGTCGGTCGTCGTCCCGCAACGAAAGCAGGTCCTGAGCGATCAACGCCTCGGGTTTCTTACTGACGGCGGTCCGTTCGAACAACAAGCGGTCGATCTTTTGCCGCAGCGCACGAACGCTCCAGCGTTCGAGGCGGCACATCTCCGCGTAAAACGCACGTTTGAGGGGATCGTCGAGCGGGATAAGTTCAACGAAGTGACTCCAGCTCAATTGTGCAGACAGTGTCTGCACAATTTGGCTGTCGGGAAATGCTTCGGCGAATCGCGTCATTCGTGATAAGTTGGACTTTGAGAAACCGTTCCCGTATTCCGCGGCTAATTGTTTCGACAACGTCGAAACAATTTGTTCACCATAATCGGCCCTCTGGTTCTGAAGCACGTCCTCACGAATGCGTTTGCCGATGTTCCAATACAGCAAGACCAGACCGGCATTGACAGTTCTTGCGACCAACTCACGCGATTGGTCAATCAACTCGCGAATGTCGCCGAGCAAGTTGGTAGACGAATTGGTCGCCACCGATCGTTTCGAGCCTGTCGCCAGGCCGCGTTTCGCTTTCTTCTTGGTTGGATTCATGTGGTGGGTGCCCTAACGCATCGACGATTACCGCCTTGCCAGACAACGCTAGTACCACGTTGCCAGACAACACCAGTCACGACGAATCTGCTGACCATCACAAGAATCACGATTTTCTTCATGGAGCCAATCATCATGTGGCGGGCTCCATATTTGCGTGAGACGTGGAATCGACCATTGCCGATGTAAGTGGTCCTTGAGATCGGCCTTTTTGGAGTTCGTGGAGTTGGTGGTAGAGACCGCGTTGGGTGAGCAGTTCTTCGTGCGAGCCTTGTTCGACTTGGCGGCCTTGGTTGATGACGAGAATCTTGTCGGCGTGGCGGATGGTGGATAGGCGATGGGCGATCATGAAGGTGGTTCGGCCTGCCATGAGGCGGTCGAGGGCGTCGAGAATGACGGCTTCGGTCTTGGAATCGATCGAGCTGGTGGGTTCGTCGAGAATCAGAATCGGTGCGTCCTTGAGGAAGGCGCGGGCGACGGAAATCCGCTGACGCTCGCCGCCGGATAGTTGGGCACCGCGTTCGCCGAGTTCGGTCTGGTATTGCTTGGGCAACTTCAAAATGAAATCGTGAGCGTTGGCGTTGCGAGCGGCGGCGATGATCTCGTCGTCGGTGGCGTCGAGCCGGCCGTAACGAATGTTGTCGGCGATCGAGCCGGAGAATAGCAGCGGCTCTTGCAAGACGACGCTGATCTGATTTCGCAGCGATTGGAGCGTTAACTCGCGAATGTTCTGGCCGTCGAGCAAAATACGGCCGGACTGCGCGTCGTAGAAACGGGGCAGGAGGCTAATGAGCGTTGTCTTGCCGGCTCCGGTGGGTCCGACGACGGCGACCAATTGGCCTGGCGAAACTTCGAAGGAGACATCGCGTAAGGTATCCTCGCGGCCTCGGTAACTGAATTGCACGTCTTCGTATCGGATGTGACCCAGGGCGCGATCGATCGGGCGAGCGCCGGGGTCGTCCTTGATGCCGGTGTCGGTGTCGAGCAGTTTAAATGCCATTTGGATGGAGACGAAAACTTCCTGCAGCGAACCGAGCGTGGTACTGATAGCTTCGAGCGGTTGATAGACGGCGGCGATATAGGCCATGATGACCAGCAGTTCGCCGACGGAAAGCTGGCCATCGAGGACATGCTTGGCACCAATTCCGAGGACCAGCGCGGTACCGGCGGCGGTGGTGGAATTGACGATCAGGCTGAAAAAAGTCTGGCGCACGGTGATTTTGACGCGGGCGTCGACGGCTTTTTCACCTTGGCGGCGGAAGCGTTTGAACTCGTGTCCTTCGCGACCAAAAGCGACGATGACGCGCAGCATCGACATGGCTTCATGCACGATTGAAAGGGATTCGCCTTCCATCGTGCGAACCTCTTGCAGACAGGGCTGGATGCGGGCCATGTAATGGCGAACGGAAAGGTAGAGTACGGGGACGACACATAAGGACAAAATTGCCAATTGGGCATCGAGATGGTAAGTGATCCAGAACATGCCGATCAGCGTCAGCAGGCTTTGCGCTAGCGGCGGAACGGCCATGATCAAACGGGCCACGCCGTCGCCTTGCGAGTTGATGGCGTAGATGACCATTCCCGATCGGCGGCGATCGTGGAAGGACATGTCGAGGCGCTGTGCGTGCTGAAACAGTTCGCTGCGCAAGTCGAGCACGATCGTCTGCTCGAGGCGGGCGTTGACGAAATTATCCAATACGTTTACTAAGTTCTGCAATAGCGTTATCAGCAGACCGCCGACGACCACGACGACCAACAAACTCTGCGGATTCTGCCCAACGAACTGGAGCCAATCGGCCAGCCATGGTGGTAGCGGTTGATTTTGAAGGACGTTGTCGATCAGTATTTGCAGCGGCCAGGGTGCGAGCAGTCCGACGGCGGACGCCAGTACAATCAATAGGACCGAGACGATGGCCAATCGCCAATAGGGCATCAAATATCGGAACGCGCGTCGCGAGTATTTCACGATTTCACTCGCTCCAATTTGCGATTACGATTCTCAGCGATCTGCGGTTCCTCGGTGAAAGCAGGCGGTTGCTGCGTACGCGAGTCTCGCCAGTCATAGGGAATGAGCCGAGCGATAGCAGCGGACCGGTTGATCATGGTCGTGACGGCGCGCAAACAGCGTTCACGACTGACCAAGGCCACCGCACCTACGGCGAGCGCAGCAATGGCTGCTGCGACCAAACCCCAAACAACTATGTTCAACAGTGCAGTGCATGTCCAGGCGAGAATTGCCAACAGCAATATGCGTTGAAACAAAGTTGGATAAATACCGATGCGGACACGCGTGAATCGTTGGTTATTTCCCAGCTCTTCACTAACCGAACGCAATGTAATGCGATGCCAGCAATCGCCAACTAAGGAAATGTCCCAGGCCTTCCAGGGATTGTCAAAATCACCAGGCCATCTAGTGCGCTTGGTCTCTGACAAGATCTCCGTGAGCAACAATTCGCGCCCCACACCAGTGTTGCTGTGCCAATACAGGTCGTGGCTGAAGTAGGAAATCGATTTGCAGTTCACTGCCGGCGAATCGGCTGCTGAGTTTACTGTCTCGATCGTAGGTCGATCGATGCGGTGAATTACCGATGGTCGTTAGTCTGGCGACATTTCATCGGAGCGCGGCTCTCGCTGAGCACGCGTACCGGGATCCGATTGAACGCAGGGCAAGCGTGCGTTGCGCCACAAACTCTTGTATCGGCGCGCCGATCTAGCGATGGGTTGGGCTATGTGCAGATAACCGATCAACGGTCGACCCCACCACGGGGCGCCGCGCGGCAGCATGGGTTGGCGCGCCGCTAGAATGGCGACAGCCAACGAAGTCACCAACATCAATAGTGCAACGACCAATAGGGATGCAGACAGCAAGCCGAGTGCCATCACGAACAGCATTAGCAGATGCCATTCAAGGCTCAACGTGGATGCGAACAGGCTGGTCGCACCGGTATGATATATCGACTGGAAAAGTGCACCGCCAAATCGACCGTGGTAAATCAGCGAATTCAAGCCCGGGAGGCTCGCGCGGCACCCGTAGATTATTCCATTCCAGTGAAAGCGACCTAGCGAATTGCAGCGACGCGGATGTTTGAGCTGCACCAGTGCTTCGGCCCAGCCGTACCCTCTCTGCTGGCGCAGAAACTCTCGCAAGTTAGCCCGACGATGGTGCCAGACCATTGCACTGGGTGCATAACTAATATGCAGACCTGCATCTAAAACTCGCCAACAATAGTCGACATCGTCACCCGCTTGCCGAAATTGAGGATCGAAACCTCCCAAGCCAAGAAACACGTTGCGACGGCAAGCCAGATTGCAACCCGGCACGTGCTCGGCAAAGTGGTCGTCGAGCATTACGTGGCAAGGGTTGCCAGGCGAGGCAGCCACACATTTGCTGACCCATCCGTCACCGGGCGGAGTAATATTTGGGCCACCAACGATTGCCACAGTTGGATCGCGCAGTGGTCGTACCAAGTACGTCAACCAATCTTCGTCGGCAACACAATCCGCATCGGTATAGGCGATGATCTCACCGGTCGCTGCTTCCGCTCCCGCGTTGCGCGCGGCGCTCAGTCCTCGGTTGGTCTGACTGATGCACTTTACCGATGGAAACCGTGCAGTGATTTGCTGCGTATCGTCGGTTGAACCGTCATCGACGAGGATTACTTCGTAATTCGGATACTTCAGGTGCATCAACGATTGCAAGCACTCGGCGAGTGTTTGACCGCCGTTATAACAACAGACTACGACGGAGACGCTTGGGAAAAACGGATTGTCGACGGCGCGGACCACGTTTGAATTGGTAGCCGCTGGAGTCGCTAACGAGGGTTGGTCGCAGTCGGCAACGTCTGTTGCGGGAACGTTTGGCGCTGCGGCGATTTCCATGTGCGAGCAACCCAATAACTGAGTTTGAGTCAGTGCCCAAGCTCGTCGAACCGTAGCCGCGCTTGGCTTTTCAACTCGATCGCAATCGGTAACTCCGAACTTCCAATCATCGACCCGTTGGCCTCCGGTGAACCAATCGTCGGTAAATGAGAATAGGACGGATCCCGCCAATCCTTGACGAGCGATTTGGGTTAAATGTGAAGACAGCGCGTTCTGCTGCTGTAATTCTCCAAGACGATGAGAATCAAATCCGAATTCGGATAAGACAAGCGGCAGGTCGCCAGCGATGTGTTGCAGCCGATTAAGGTAAGCCGATAGTCGCTCAGGTTCATTCAAATAGACATTAAAGCAATGAAAATCGACTTGGGTTGCAGTCAGAAATTCGGTGGTTGGAAAGTTAACAAATGTAGCTAAGCATTCCGGGGCGTTTTGCCTGACGCTGTCCAACAGTTCGTCGACGAATTTCCCGACGCGATTCTGACCGTAGAATCGAACAACATCGTTGGGAAATTCGTTGGCGACGCTGATCGCCAAACACGCGGGATGTTGGCCGGCGTTTTTCGCCGTCTGAGCCACGATTTCTCGAGCGCGCTGACAAGCGTCCCAATCTTCGAACCAGCAGCGGTGTTTTTCCCAGGGGACATCCACCAAGACGCGCAATCCAAAGTTTTCCGCTGCATCAAGAAACCACAGCGGCGGTGGGTAATAAACTCGAACTCCATTAGCACCCAAAGCGAGCATACGGGCTAGGTCGCGATGTACCTGGTCTTCGTCGGGCAGAAACTCGCAGTCAAGATTGGGGGAAAATGGGCCATATGAGAAAGCGCGAAGAATCCACTTGCTGCCACCCAGGCGAAAGAACTTCCCTCCCACACGCACTCTTTGTGTTTTGATGCCCAATTTTGGGACCTTGATCGAATAATCTTGCTGTCAAACGAGCGTGGTAACAAATGCCATGCGACTGTGGGAGCCCACACGATTAAGTGTGGTTCATGTTACTACGAAAGCGAACTCACACAAGCGACAACCGAACATCCGGGTGACTTATTTGTTACGCGTCGGGAAGGGGATATGAGGGTTGTAACGTACGCTGAAAGCGGTCTGTACGACATTAGCTGCTGGGGCCGATGAACTTACCTTGATTATCCGTATTTCTACTACCATTCGAATATTACTTACTAAGCTAGCAACTCGCCCATCAAGTTGAGTCGATATAGTCGTCAAGTTGCGAAGAATTTTCAAAATCGAGCGAATGATCGCACGAATATGATCCCTTGTGGCACGTCGATAAAACGAATTCTTAAAGCCAATCCGAAAAGCGAGAAGGCGAGGCTCCTGCCGAGCCAAATTCGCAGGAAATCAAGGCTCGGCAAGAGCCTCGCCCGCCTGCCAAACTCACGTTTCAGACAGGCACTAATTTCATGGATTGCAGCCGCTTTTGTCGTGATGCCGCAGTTGGCTATGGTTGGATGCTCCGCCAGTGCGTATCGCCGAAGTGCGGATCAGGAGACATACGGCATTCTTAGCGACAAATTGTCCGACCCTCGATGGAGCCTGCCGCGATTCAGTATCGAGCCTGCTCCCAACTCGCGATTGGTGGATCGATTTAATCGTGATTGTCCTCCGATGCCTCCGGACGATCCGACTGCCCATCGAGAGATGCATTGCCCGGGAGGGATTCCAGGTTATCAACACTGGCATAAGAACGGCAACGCGCCTTGGATCGAGGACCATGCATGGCGCGAGAGCTTGGAACTGGCCGAAGACGGCACGCTGGCACTCACTCGTGATCGCGCGATCGAGCTGGCGTTGATAAACAGTCGCGAGTACCAGACCGAACTTGAGGAATTATATCTCATATGCCTGAATCTCACTTTGCAGCGCTTCGAGTTTAATCTGCAGTGGTTTCTCGTTGGGGCGACAAATTTTTTTCATTTCGGTTCTGGCCCGAATGACAGTAACACGTTGAATCCAACTAGTGTGTTTGGATTTCGCAAAGCCCTGACGGGCGGCGGACAAATTCTGGCTGATTTTTCTAATTCATTCGTTTGGCAGTACTCAGGAACAGACTCAGTCTCGGTGCGTTCGAACATCGGATTCGATCTGGTCCAGCCACTGCTTCGAAATGCGGGACGCAACATTCGACTGGAAGAATTGACGCAAGCCGAAAGGAACGTATTTTACGCGGCTCGCGATTTTGCGCGATTTCGCAAGCAGTTTTACTTTGACATCACAGCAGGCAACGTGGGTTACTTGGCGTTGCTGCAGCGCGTGCAGAATACTCGCAACTTTGAGTCCAACGTCATTGCTCTCGAACAAGATCTAATTGCCCACCAGGCTTTGAACGAAGCAGGATTGGTCTCGCGACTACAAGTCGACCAAGTATTTCAGAGCTATCAAGGTGGCAGATTGGCGTTGGTCCGATCGCTGAATGACCAACAGACCGCAATCGATAATTTTCTAATTCGTGTAGGCTTGCCACCATCGATACCAGTGACCTTGGATGACGGCCTGTTAGCGCCAGACCTTTCAACATGTTTGTTTTCGTTTTTTTAGGAGTTTAGCAACGGAGACGTGGCTCCCATTTTTGCATCGTTTTCGTGGGGGTTGTTTTTTCTTAGGACCACGTACGCTTTTGCGATAATTCTTGACGTCTACA